>CABRHR010000182.1 GCA_902470835.1 uncultured Collinsella sp. | reverse complement strand
ACACTATCCTCTTCGTCGGCAGCGTCAGATGTGTATAAGAGACAGGCTCAAACTCGCCGGCGGCCTGCTTTTCGTTGTAGGTCGAGATCTTACGCACGTTGAGACGCTCGAAGACCTTCAGGCGACGCTCCATCTCGGACACGGCCCATTGCAGAGCGCTCGCGGCCTGCTTGGGCTCGGTCACTACAGGCACGTAAAGATGCGGCAGACCGTTATAGCCCGCAAGCTCGACGCGCTTGGGGTCGACCATGATCAGGCGAACGTCCTCGGGAAGGGCGCGCATGAGCAAGGTCGTGATGATGGAGTTGATCATGACCGACTTACCGGAACCGGTGGTACCGGCGATCAGCAGGTGGGGCATCTTGGCAAGGTCGGCGACGACCGGCGTACCCTCGGCATCTCGACCGATGGCGAGCTCGAGCGGACCGCCCTTCACATAGGGAAGCACGTCGCCCAGGTTGACGTTCTGGCGCTTGCGATTGGGGATCTCGATACCCACAAGCGAGGTGCCGGGGATCGGGGCAAAGATACGCACCGACTGGGCAGCAAGCGATAGCGCGATATCGTCCTCGAGGCTCGAAATCTTGCTCACGCGCTCGCCCTCGCCAGGTTGCAGCTTAAAGGTCGTCACCGTGGGGCCGGCGATCCAGCCGACCACACGAGCGCTGCGACCAAACTCCAGCAGCGTGGACTGCAGTGACTCGGCGGTCTGCTCCAGCTCCTTGTCCGAGGATGCAGCAGAAGCCGACTGCGGGTTGGCATGCAGAATCTCGAGCGGCGGAAGCTTGAGGCCTTCCTCGTCCTCACCTTCCACATCGGCAGCGGCACCATCCGCTCCCCCATCGCCTGCAGGTGCAGCCGCAGACGCAGCAGCCGAACCCGTGGCGACCTTGGGGTGCTTAAGGAAGTCCGGAATCTGAGGCGCGGCCGAGACGGGGTTCACGGCAAACGGCGGCTCCGACTCGTCAACCTTATCGGTATCGTCCTCCATAGAGAGCTGTCCGGTCACCTGGCCGCGCTTGGCGTGGTGACGCGGGAGCAACGTTGTCTTGGCAGTATCGATCGGAGCCTCGTCATCCTCGTCGTCGCCCTCGGTGAGTTCAATCTCACTATCGGACCACGACGGGTCGGGCTCGGAGGTATTGAGCTTTGGAGCGCCCTTGGCTTTCTTGGCATGACGGCGCGGCAGCAGCGTAGTCTTAGCGCGTTCGGCCTCAACAGCCTCGGACACATCGACAAACGGATCGTCGTCCTCGTCGTCTTCCAAAACAGGGTTCACGTCGGAGCCCATGACCGTAGTCACGGCCGCGTCAGTTCTCTTCTGACGCAGAATGCTCAGGCGCGGGCGGGCGACACCGGGCACGGACAGGGCCTCGTCGTCACCCCAGGGGCTTTCGTTGACATCGGCGCGGCGGCGCTCGGCAAAATCGGCCGCACGGTCACGGGCAGAACGCAAGACGCCGCCCACCGAGAAGCCGATGATGACAAAGCCCACGACAGCCAGACCCAACAGGACGACC
>CABRHR010000181.1 GCA_902470835.1 uncultured Collinsella sp. | reverse complement strand
ATTGCAATGAGCGAACACGCTGATGAAATAAAGTCCAGCATCGACACCACCATCGTGCCCGACGTCCCCACCACTTGCTCGCCCGAGGACCTTCCCGACGAGGAGCTGCTGTACGACCTTGCTGACCTGTTCAAGGTCTTCAGCGACACCACACGCATCAAGATCCTCTACGCCCTCATGGGCCGCGAGCTCTGCGTGGCCGACATCGCCGAGGCGACCGCAACCTCGCAGTCTGCGGTGTCGCACCAGCTGCGCACGCTCAAGCAGTCGCACCTGGTTAAATTCCGGCGCGACGGCCGCAACATCCTCTACTCGCTTGCCGACGACCATGTCTACACCATGCTCAACCAGGGCATGAGCCATATCTGCGAATAGCAACCAACCACGGTACCAGCGCGGCCTGCACCCAAGCCGCAAAAACAGGGAAAGGAACCCACCATGAAAAAGCAGTTTAAACTCGACGAGATCGACTGCGCCAACTGTGCGCGTGAGCTTCAGGACGAGCTGGCCAAGCTCGATGGCGTCAAGTCCGTTTCGGTCAACTTTATGACCCAGAAGTTGACGCTCGAAGCCGACGACGCCGAGTTCGATGAGGTCCTCGATCGCGTCGTGGAGTTTACCGCCGACGCCGAGCCGGACTGCGAGATCATTCTCTAGCCCAGGTTTACGCTGACCCACAAGGCCGCGCTTGCTGCGGCCTTTGCTCGCGAAATTATATGAGCGAGTGTTCATACATTCAAATGGGAGGTTTGAATCATGGCGGCTGCCGATCCCAAAAAGAAAAAGAAGAAGCGCAAGAAAAAAGAGTCACTCGAGCATAAGCGCAACCGCATCCTGGTAGCGCTGGGCATTTTTGCCGTGGTGTACGCCCTCGATGAGCTCGGCACCCTCACTGCCGCATTCGGCACCCCGGGCGACATCTACGCCAGCTTCGCACTGTTCCTCGTGCCTTTTTTGATTGCCGGCTACGACGTGCTCCAAAAGGCATACAACAACATCCGCCGCGGCAAGGCGTTCGACGAGAGCTTCCTCATGGCCGTCGCGACCATCGGCGCGTTTGCCATGGTGCTCTTCCCCGACACCGACCCGCACATGGCCGAAGGCGCCGCCGTCATGCTGTTCTACCAGGTCGGCGAGCTGTTCCAGGCATACGCCGTGGGCAAGAGCCGCAAGTCGATCAGCGCCATGATGGACATCGCGCCCGACTACGCCAACGTCGAGCAACCCGACGGCACACTCGAGCAGGTCTTCCCCGATGACATCGCCGTGGGCACCATCATCGTCGTCAAGCCCGGCGAGCGCGTGCCTATCGACGGCGTCATCGTCGAAGGCGAGACACAGCTCGATACCGCCGCGCTCACGGGCGAGTCAATCCCCCGCCCGGCCAAAACCGGAGACGATATCATCAGCGGCTGCATCAACATGACGGGTCTCATCCACGTGCGCACCACCAAGCCATTTGGCGAGTCCACCGTCGCGCGCGTCCTGGAGCCTGTCTCTTATACACATCTCCGAGCCCACGAGACGCTACGCTATCTC
>CABRHR010000180.1 GCA_902470835.1 uncultured Collinsella sp. | reverse complement strand
AGGAAAAGGCCGCCGAACCCGCCAAGGCCCTGGGCTTTGTCGCCGTTGCCGTCGGTTCCGGCGAGGCCGACATCCTCAAGTCCCTCGGCGTCGACGTGATCGTGTCCGGTGGCCAGACTATGAATCCCTCGACCGCCGACCTGCTGGGCGCGGTGGACCAGGTCAACGCGACCTCGGTCATCATCCTGCCCAATAACGGCAATATCCGCATGGCTGCCGAGGCTGCCGCTTCTGCCTGCACTGACAAGAAGGTTGCCGTCGTTCCCACCAAGACCGTCCCGCAGGCGTTCTCCGCGCTGTTTGCGGTCCTGCCCGATTCCGAGCTCGAGGATGCCGTCGCCGCTATGGTCGACGCCATCAGCGAGGTTCGCGATGGCGAGGTCACCCGCGCCGTGCGCGACTCCAGTGCCTCTGACGGCTCTCCGATTCACTCCGGTGACGTCATGGGCATCATCGCCGGCTCCATCGACGTGGTCGGTTCCGACGTGAAGCAGGTCACGCTCGACTGCATCAACCGCATGCAGGAGGAAGAGGAAGGCGACGCGCTGACGATTCTGGCCGGCGAGGAGCTATCCGACGAGGCCTTCCAGGAGATCGTCGACGCCATCGAGGAGGCTCAGCCCGATCTGGAGATCGACGCCCATCGTGGCGAGCAGCCGCTCTATCCCGTGATCTTCTCGATCGAGTAGGCTCTGCCTATGTCCGAGCTGTGCTCCGTGCCGCGCGTCTCGGAGCGCTTTGCCCAGAGCAATGCGCTCGACGAGGATATCGCGCGACTCAAATATGTTTCGGGTAAACGTGAGGAGGCCCTTCGCCGTCTGGGAATTCGGACGGTGGGGGACCTCCTTCTCCATATCCCTCATCGATACCTGGACTTTACCCGTTCTTGGTCTATCGAGATGGCGCCTATCGGTACTGTGTGCACCATCATCGCCACGGTCGACCGTATCGTCCAAAAACAGCCGCGTCCGCGCATGCAGGTGACCGAGGTCTCACTCGTTGACGAGACGGGCGTGCTGCAGGTCGCCTTTTTCCGCCAGCCCTGGATTGCCCAGCAGCTTAAGCAGGGCGACCGCCTGGCCGTTATGGGCAAGGTTGAGTTTGCCTACGGTTTTAAGCAGATGGCCTCTCCGCACTTTGAAAAGCTCGAGGAAGGGCGTGCCGCAGGCACCATCCTGCCGGTCCATTATGTGAGTGACGGCGTGAGCCAGGCGTGGATGCGCCGCATCGTAAGCGGCGCGCTCGAGGTCGTCGGCAATCCCTTCGACCCGATTCCCGCACGCTTGCGCGTCAAGCGCCGCCTGATGAGCAATGCCCGCGCGCTTCGATCGATCCACTTTCCATCGAGTATGGCTGAGCGGGATATCGCGCGACGTCGCCTTGCCTACGAGGAGTGCCTCTACCTGCAGCTGGCGCTGCGCCTGCGCAACGACGGCGGCCTGGTCGATGTGGTGCCCTATGCCCACACCGCGGGCGAGCACCTGGCCGCGCTCAAGCAAGCCCTGCCGTTTTCGCTGAGCGACGAGCAGGACGCCGCGTTCCAAGACATCCTGCATGATCTGTCTCTTATACACATCTGACGCTGCCGACGAAGAGGATAGTGTA
>CABRHR010000179.1 GCA_902470835.1 uncultured Collinsella sp. | reverse complement strand
TGCTGCGGGCCAAACGGAATAACGGAGCGATGTGCCATGGACCTTACGCCTCCTTTTTCTGCTTGTCGCGGGCAGCCTTGGCGGCAAGCGCCGCGCGGACCTTGGCCGCTTTTTCGGGATCCATGGCGGCGAGCTTTGCCTCCATCTCGGCAGCCTTGAGCGCGGCCTTGGCAGCGGCCTCATCGTGCTGAGCATCGGAACCGGCAGCCGCAGCGGGCTGCGCGCCGGCAGCGCCCGCAGCATCGCCAGCGCCCTCCCCCGCAGCGGCCGTGGCAGCGGCGGCCTTCTCGGCCGCGGCCTTGCGCGCCTTGGCCTCGGCGGCGGCACGGACCTTCATGGCCTTCTCGCGCGCAGCCTTCACCTCGGGCGTGATAACGCTCATGGGCTCGGCAGTCGAGACCTGGTAGAAAAAGCCCTTAAAGTCGATCTGCATATCGGTAATGGCAAGACCAAACAGGTCGTGGGCCTCATTTTCAAACGGGAACACCGCGGGGTAATACGAGCTGATGGACGGAATCTCCTGGTACTGGTCGATGCCCTCAACCACCAGGTTCTCGATCGCATAGCTGCCGTCCTGCGCAATATGCTCCTGAGCAGCACGAACGTTGATAAACGTATAGACCAGGCGATACGTGCCGTCGTCGACGTTGCGCTCAGCGTGCATTTGCACAAAGCGCGCGCCGACGCCCTTGAGCGCCTGGACATGCGACAGGAGCTCGTCGATCCCGACGGTGGTATAGATAGCCTTTTGCATTACTCGGCCTCCTTTGCAGCGGCGGTTGCGTCGCCGGCCTCCGCAGCAGCCACAAACCCGTCCTCGCCCAGCTCAACGCCACCGTCCCAGGTAGCGGCACCGCCCACGGTGAGCGGGTCGCCGCCGGCGCGCATCACGGCCTCCTTCTGGTCCAGGATGCAGCACGCCTCCACGATGGCATCGATCACCGTCTCGGGGCGAATGGCGCACCCGGGCGCGTACACGTCCACGGGAATCGCGCGGTCCACGCCGCCGATCACGTTGTAGGCATCGCGGAACACGCCGCCCGAACACGCGCAGATGCCGCACGCCACCACGCACTTGGGCTCGAGCATCTGGTTGTAGATCTGGCGCACGACAGGCAGGTTCTGGGCATTGACCGAACCCGTCACCAAAAAGATGTCCGCATGCTTGGGGTTGCCGGTGTTGACCACGCCAAAGCGCTCCGCATCGAACAGTGGGGTAAGCGAGGCCAGCACCTCGATATCGCATCCGTTGCAGCTCGAACCGTCGTAATGAATAACCCACGGCGAGCGCGACATTTTATGATCCATGGATGCCACCTCCTAAATAAATACGTCGACGAGGATGGGCATAAGGTTGAGCAGGCCAAACACCAGCGCCACGCCCCATCCGAGCCTAAAGCAGCTGCGCCAGGTGCTGCGTGCGAAGGTGTTGTCGATCAGGACCTCGACAAAATACGTCGCGGCCATCACGACCAGGGCTACAACCCAGCTCACGGGGTTGTCCCAAACAAAGAACATGCCCACCCACATCAAAAACAGCACGGTCTCGCACCAGTGCATAAGCTGTCTCTTATACACATCTGACGCTGCCGACGAAGAGGATAGTGTA
>CABRHR010000178.1 GCA_902470835.1 uncultured Collinsella sp. | reverse complement strand
GAGATAGCGTAGCGTCTCGTGGGCTCGGAGATGTGTATAAGAGACAGCTGTGGGAGAGATTCCGGCATAGGCCCAGCTCAGCGGGCGAAAACAACGATCTGGAACTGAAACGGCCCCGGGAGGGGCCGTTTCCGCGTCATCCGCCTATGATTGCTAAGCCAAATTCAGACAACCGAAGAGGTGTGACGCATGAAGAGTCTACTACTTCTCGCCCTCGGTCTGGCCCGCACGGTCGTCCTGGGCGCGCGCATCGAGGCCGAGCGCATCGTCGTGAGCGTCCGGCCCTACAAGCGCGAGCAGCGCCGCTGCCCCGTATGCGGCAGGGCCTGCGACTTCTACGACATGGCGAACCGCGGGGCCCCCAGGCTGTGGAGGGCGATGGACCTGGCGCGCTCGGCCTGCTACCTGGAGTACGCGCCCTGCAGGGTGCGCTGCCCGGAGCACGGCGTGCGCACCGAGGCCGTCCCCTGGGCGCGGCACGGGGCGCGCTTCACGCGCGACTTCGAGGACTGGGTGGCGTGGCTGGCGGTCCGCTGCACCGCCTCGGCGGTCTCCGAGCTCGCCCGCGTCGAGTGGCACAGCGTGGGCGGCGTGTGCAGGCGCGTCTACGCCGAGCTGGAGGCCGCGCGCGGCGCCTCGAGGTTCGACGGCGTGCGCCGCATCGGCATCGACGAGACGTCGTACAAGAAGGGCCACAAGTACGTCACGGTGGTCGTCGACCACGACCGCGGCTGCCTCATCTGGGCGCACGAGGGCACCGGCAAGGACGTGCTCAACCTGTTCCTCGACGAGCTCACGCGCGAGCAGAGGCGCGCCATAGAGGTGGTGACCGCCGACGGCGCGAGGTGGATAAGGCAGCTGGTCAAGCGCCGCTGCCCCAACGCGAGGTGGGTCATGGACCCCTTCCACGTGGTCCAGTGGATGAACGACGCGCTCGACGCCGTGCGCTGCGAGGAGTGGAACGCCGCCAGGGCCGCCGCCAGGGCCGCCAGGCCCAGGCCCGAGGGCAAGCGCGGCAGGCCTGCCAAAGGCGAGCTGCCGCCCGAGGAGGTCAGGGCGCTCGAGGAGGAGGCGGCCTCCATCAAGGGCAGCCGCTACGCGCTCGTGAAGAACCCCGAGGACCTCACCGACGGCCAGAGGGCGAGGCTCGAGGCGCTCAAGAAGAGGGCCGGCTCGCGGCTGGTCAGGGCCTGGGAGCTCAAGGAGGACCTGCGGGCCGTCTTCCGGGCAGCCGACGGCTCCGAGGCCGCCGAGCTGCTCGACGACTGGATGCACAGGGCCGCCTACTGCAAGATCGCCAAGGTCGTCGCCGTGGAGAAGAAGGTGCGCCGCCGGCGCGACGACATCATCGCCGCAGTCGAGCTCGGCATCAGCAACGGGCGCGTAGAGGCCATCAACAACAAGATCAAGGTGACGGTGAGGATGGGCTACGGCTTCCGCAACACCGACAACCTCGTGGCCCTGCTCATGCTCAGGTGCGGCGACTGCCAGCCCCAGCTCCCGGGTCGCCCGGTGAAGGCGAGGAAGAAGGGCGTGAAGGGAGCGAAGAGCGTTGCTGCCTAGGCTAGCCCCTTGTCACACAAACTACCGAAGCCTCAGAAATTATGTTTATCTCTGCCTGGAATGCAGGAATGTAAAGCGTTCCCGACAATGGTCCCACATGACGATGGTGACTGGGCATATAC
>CABRHR010000177.1 GCA_902470835.1 uncultured Collinsella sp. | reverse complement strand
CGAGATAGCGTAGCGTCTCGTGGGCTCGGAGATGTGTATAAGAGACAGAATTGTACCGTGCATTCAACGTGCCCGATTGGAGGGGACGCCTATTTAAGTCCCGAGCACGTTGTCTCCCGGAATGCCGGCAGCCGTCACGGTATTTTATTTGTCGCGAGTTCCGCACGAACAGGAGGCCACTTAATGTGGCCTCCGTCGTGAGCAGGACTGTAGAGCAGCAAATTAAATACCGTGACGGCTGCCGGCATTCCGGGTGCACCAACCTTGTGCTCCATGCGTGCTTTCCGTCTTGCGCAGGACTGTAGAGCAGGAAACTTAATTACGCGCCGCTCCCCGCCCACGCCGGGCAAACCCTCCCTTGTACTCCATCTCACTAAAGTGTATGATTCTGGTCGTTACACGACTCACTTTACTTAACTAAAGTGCCACCAAGGGGGAATACCATGAATACCGATATGTCTCGTCGTCAGTTTGTTGGTCTAGCCGGCTCGCTCGCTACGGTGCTTGGCCTTGGTCTTGTCGGTTGCGGCGGTGGTGCCGGCAAGGGCTCCGCTGCTGGCTCTGCCGCGGCCAAGGATGTGAAGGGCGCTGCGGAGTCCAAGAAGCTCGTGGTGGGCTTTGATAAGTCCTATCCTCCGTACGGCTTTGTGGGCGACGACGGCGAGTACACCGGCTTTGATCTCGATCTGGCCAAGGCTGTTGCCGACAAGCAGGGCTGGGAGGTCAAATACGAGGCCATCGATTGGGATGCCAAGGACACGCTGCTCAACTCCGGCGCCATCAACTGCATCTGGAACGGCTTTACCATGGAGGGTCGCGAGGACGACTACACGTTCTCCGAGCCGTACATGCTCAACGAGCAGGTGCTGGTGGTCAAGAAGGATGCGGGTATCAAGAGCTGGGACGATCTTGCCGGCAAGACCGTGATTACCCAGACCGATTCCGCTGCGCAGGATGTGCTCGAGGGTGACCAGAAGGATCTGGCGGCGACGTTTGCCACGCTCGACACGATCGGCGAGTACAACACGGCCTTTATGCAGCTCGAGAGCGGCGCGGTCGATGCCGTGGCTTGCGACCTTTCGATTGCCCAGTATCAGCTTGCCGCCAAGCCCGATGCTTATACGCAGCTTGATGAGCCGCTGTCCAGCGAGCACTACGCCGTCGGCTTTAAGAAGGGCGACACCAAGTCGGCCGACGCCGTGACCGAGTCGCTCAAGGCGCTCTACGAGGACGGCACGGTTAAGGACCTGTGCGACAAGTATTCAAGCTATGGTCTATCTTTCGATAATTGGGTGCTCAAGTAATGTCTATTCAGGTCATGATGCAAATGCTTGGCCAGGGATTCTTGGTCAGTTTGCAGTTGTTTGTGCTGACGCTGCTGGGGTCGATTCCGCTGGGAATCCCCGTGGCGTTTATGCGCATGAGCAAAATTGCGCCGCTCCGCTGGATTGCGCGCATCTACATTTCGGTCATGCGCGGTACGCCGCTCATGCTGCAGATGTTTGCCATCTACTTTGCCCCGTACTACGTGTTCGGCATTTCGCTCACGCCCGATTCCAAGTGGACGGCGTGCGTCGTAGCGTTCATCATCAACTACGCCGGTTACTTTGCCGAGATCTATCGCTCGGGCCTGCAGTCCATTCCGCGCGGTCAATACGAGGCAGCCGAGGTGCTGGGCTATTCGCGCATGCAGACGTTTCTGTATATCGTGATGTCGCAGGTCGCCAAGCGTATTCTGCCAGCGATGGGC
>CABRHR010000176.1 GCA_902470835.1 uncultured Collinsella sp. | reverse complement strand
CGCAACGCGTTGCGCTGAGTCCTGAGGCTGTTGCAATGAAAATGATAATCAAGGTTTAAACAAATAATCCAACCTTTTGCGAATTTAGCTATAATTCCACAATCCAAACAGGTATACTCCTTTCATGTCGTGTAGGAAATACGTAGACAAAAAGGAGGTTATGTGATGGTAAGTATTGTTCTTGCTAGCCACGGGGACTTGGCAGCTGGAATCAAGCAGACGGGCTCGATGGTCTTTGGCGATCAGCCGTCTGTTGCCGTGGTCTCGCTCGAGCCGAGCATGGGCCCCGACGATTTCCGCGCCAAGGTCGAGGAAGCAGTCGCTTCCTTCGAGGACCAGGAGCAGGTGCTCTTCCTCGTTGATCTGTGGGGCGGCACGCCGTTCAACCAGATCAGCGGGCTCATCGAGGGCCACGATTCCTGGGCTATCGTCACCGGTGTCAACCTGCCTATGCTCATCGAGGCATATTCGCAGCGCTTTGACGCAAAGAACACTGCACATGCGATCGCAAAACATCTCGTGACTGAGGCTAAGGCTGGCGTGCGCGTCAAGCCCGAGTCTCTGGAGCCCGAGGAGAAGAAGCCGGCTGCGGCCGCCGCTGCTCCTGCAGGCGCCATCCCTCCGGGAACGGTCATCGGCGACGGGCACATCAAGATTGCCCACGTCCGTATCGACACCCGTCTGCTTCATGGTCAGGTGGCCACCACGTGGACCAAGCAGATCAACCCCAACCGCATCATCGTGGTTTCCGACGGCGTTGCTCACGACGAGCTCCGCAAGACCATGATCGAGCAGGCTGCCCCTCCGGGAGTCCATGCCAACGTCGTGCCCATCAAGAAGATGGCCGAGGTCGTTAAGGACACGCGCTTTGGTGACACCAAGGCCATGCTGCTCTTCGAGAACCCGCAGGATCTGCTCAAAGCCATCGAGGCCGGCGTCGACATCAAGGAAGTCAACATCGGTTCCATGGCTCACTCCAAGGGCAAGGTCGTCGTCACCAACGCCGTCGCTATGGGCGATGACGACGTTAAGACTCTCGAGGCCCTCAAGGCCAAGGGCGTCAAGTTCGAGGTCCGCAAGGTTCCTTCGGATTCCTCCGAGGATCTCGACGCCATGTTGAAGAAAGCTAAGGCCGAACTGGCCGCTCAAGCATAGTAAAGGAGGGTCCGATACATGTCTGCAATCACTATTCTGCTTGTTGCGATTGTCGCGTTGCTTGCCGGTATGGAAGGCATTCTGGATGAGTTCCAGTTCCATCAGCCGCTCGTGGCATGCACGCTTATCGGTCTCGTAACCGGTCACCTTCAGGAGGGCATCCTCCTGGGCGGCTCGCTCCAGATGATGGCCCTTGGCTGGGCTAACGTCGGCGCCGCCGTCGCGCCTGACGCCGCTCTGGCCTCGGTCGCTTCTTCGATCATCATGGTGCTCGCCCTCAACGGTGGCGCCACCGATTCGGCCAAGGCCGTTACCGCCGCTATCGCCGTCGCCGTCCCGCTGTCGGTCGCTGGTCTGTTCCTGACCATGATCTGCCGTACCCTGGCTACCGCTATCGCTCACGCCATGGACGGTTGCGCCGAGAAGGGCGACTTCGCCGGCATCGAGCGCTGGCAGTACGCTGCTATCCTCATGCAGGGCCTTCGTATCGCCATCCCGGCAGTACTTCTGTGCATCATCCCGGCCGAGGCTGTTACCAACGCGCTTAACGCTATGCCCTGTCTCTTATACACATCTCCGAGCCCACGAGACGCTAC
>CABRHR010000175.1 GCA_902470835.1 uncultured Collinsella sp. | reverse complement strand
GAGATAGCGTAGCGTCTCGTGGGCTCGGAGATGTGTATAAGAGACAGCCGTGGGCGCGCACGCCCGTCCCGGACCCGGCGCCCGAGGCAACGACGCGTCCGCCGCCGCGCACGGCCATGTCGCCTGCGATCACGCCGGCGACCGCCTCGTCCGTAATATCGGCCCCGTCCGCCCGGGCAACGACGGTGCAGCCGTCCACCACGAGCGCCTGCGAGACGTGGATCCCGCACTGCGAGCCCGTCGCCGTCAGGGTCCCGGTGCCGCGAAGCGTCAGGTTGCCCCACACCTCCATGCCGCACAGCGCGATGTCCGCATCGGGCGCATGCGACTCCGTCACGGAGTTTTGCCCGGCAAGCGTCAGCACCAGGTCGCCCTCGGCGCCGATGGCCTCGCCAACGTAACCGTTAAGCTCCAGGTGGTCGGCATCGGTCCAAGCCCAACCGGGGCCCGATACGCCCGGCTCGTAGTACGTCGCGCCCGCGATGATGAGGCTCTCCGCGCCCGCGGCATAAGAAGGCCCGCCCAGCAAAACGCATAGGCAGGCCATGGCGGTAAACATCTTGCAGTCCCTTTTAATGAGAAGGCAAATCGCTATAACCGAGTTTGTCCTAACATCGCGTAAGGCATGAGTCAGGTCGAAGGTGTTCATCGAGACGACAGGGACAGAGATGCCTTAATAGGTCGTCTCGATCTGGGCGAACCCCTCGTACCTAGGATCGACGCACCTCGATAGAGAACGCGGGGGCGCAGTTTGCCGCATTCCGCTCATCGACAGTGTTGGGCCATCGCTTTAAGGAACCTGTCGATGAAAAGGAAGAGTCTGGTAGCGTATGGCCACACGCAGGATTTACCGGCGAGCACATTGCGCAACCTTTTGCAGAGCAAACCGCTGCCAGGGCCTGGTTTGGAGACGATATTCCAGCCTAGGATGGGAGGCAATCATCATTGCGCAGCTAAATCTCCAACAATGTTGAACAAATAGGATGTCATTTGCTTGAAATCCGGATAGCTTTGGTGGTGTCGATATTAAGGGAGCTATCGGAACAGCTCATCATGGCTGCCGGTGCGTTCAAAGAAAGCTACCTCTTCGTTTGATGACCATATGACAAGCCAGTCGCCAGAGTTTGCTACGTGACATTCGTTTCGCCCTGCCCAGTTACCGCTTAGCCGGTGCATATTATGACGTCGTTTTAATATGTCCATTGACTCGGGTGTATTCTGTAGCACCAGGTCAATTAGCTTTTGAAGCTCGGATAGATCCCATTTACGGCGCTTTGCTTTTTTCTTTAAATCGCGGGAGAAGGCTGCAGAGAACTCTGCGGTTAACGTGCTCATTGTGCCATCGCCGCAGCGATAAGATCGGCGCCATTGTCAAAACGTCCTTTTTTGCCAGATGCAAGAAACTCGTCCCCCTCGCGAATGGCCTCAAGGCTTTCGGCATTGGGCTCCTCAGGGGCAAAAGTCAACGGGATGCGATGGGTGTTGACCATTTGCTTGAAGAATGCGCGCGTCACGGACGACAAATCAAGTCCATAGTAATCAGCCACTTCTGCTGCCTCGCGTTTGAGGTCATCGTCAACCCTAATGGTTAATGTTGAGCTTGCCATTTTTGGACCCTCCAATCGTGTGAGTGCAACCTTAGTATAACGCACATACACTAGTAGATTATGTAATTACAATCAATTAACTAAGCCTTTTAGTGGTACGGCACGTCATACATCTGTCTCTTATACACATCTCCGAGCCCACGAGACGCTACGCTATATCGTA
>CABRHR010000174.1 GCA_902470835.1 uncultured Collinsella sp. | reverse complement strand
CGTGGGCTCGGAGATGTGTATAAGAGACAGGCATCAGGACGAGTAATAACAAGCGCAATCTCGTTCCCAGCCTCAACAAGTGAAGTCAACGAAGGCACAGCAAAATCAGGCGTACCCATAAACACAATACGCATTAAAGTTTGTCCCCTCTCAATAACGAGCCGAGACGGCTACAAAATAAGCATTTCAGGTCGTATGCGCGCCCAGCCGCAAGAACAGTTCAACAAGAACAAATATACCCAAAACCAAAGAAAGAGCCGCAATAAAAGCAGCTCCCTCCTAACAAAGACCTATCAGCGAAGACGCCCCTCCCTGGCCCGACGGCACACGGGCGAACCAAGCCAGAACAACCCAGTCCCCTTCCGCCGCAGGGCTTAGGTTATTGCTCCACGCGCAGTTCCGCACGAGCCGAAGAGCACTTAATGTGCTCTTCGTGCGAGCAGGACTGTTTGAGCATGGAGCAAAACCTAAGCCCTGCGGCGGAAGGGGACGGCGGCGTCTACTCCGTCTCGCCCGGTCGAGCGCCGCGGGCCAGGGCGTCCTGGTACTCCTTGACGGCCTTGATGCGCTGCATGGGCTTAAGGCGCTCGAACATGGTGTTGCCGTGCAGGTGATCGATCTCGTGCTGCAGGCACACGCAGAACAGATCGCCCGTGGCCTCATAGCGAATCAGGTTTGCGTTCAAGTCGTACGCCTCGACCACGACATGGTCGGGACGCTCGATCTCGCAGCTAATGCCGGGGATGGACAGGCAGCCCTCGCTAAACGGCACCAGATGGTCGCTCTGCTCAACAATGACGGGGTTGATGAGCACGTAGGGGTCGTAGTCGTTCTTGTCGCTGTAGTCGCAGTCGATGGTGACGAGCTGAATGAGCTCGCCGATCTGCGGGGCAGCCAGGCCGCAGCCGCCGTTCTCAAACATCATCTTCTTCATCTTCTCGGCAAGTGCCTCGATCGCCGGGGTGATCTCCTCGATGACGGCGCACTCCTGGCGCAGACGAGGGTCGGGCGACAGTACGATTCCGTTGGCTTCCATGGCCATCCTTTCGGGTTATTACATCAAATCATAGGCGTCGACGTCAACGCTCACGCTCACGCCGCGCACAGAGCCCACCTCTTTGAGGCAGGCGTCGATATCATCAGAGACATGGTACCCCACGGGCGACTTCGCAAGCAGATGGAAGCGGTAACGGTCCTTGGCTCTCTCGATTACACACGAAGCCGGGCCCAGCACCTGCGGCACGACACTCCCCGCCCGCAAAAAGTCGGGCGCGGCGGCATGCCAGCGGCGCTTAAGAAGCTTTGCAATGCGCCCGATGTAGTCCTGCGCGTCGTCTCGGTTCGCCGACCACACCAAGATGTTGACCAAGCGAACAAACGGCGGGTACAGCGCGTCGCGGCGCTGGTCCAGGTCGTAGTCGGTAAAGATCGAACGGTCGTGCTCAGCGACGGCGCGAATTACCGGGTCATCGGAAAGGTAGGTCTGGATGATGACCTCGCCGGGGCGATCACCACGACCGGCACGGCCGGCGACTTGCTCCAGCAGATCGTAGGCGCGCTCCCCTGCGCGGAAGTCCGGCAGCTTGAGGGCAAAGTCGGCATTGACCACGCCCACGAGCGTGACCTCGGGAAAGTCGAGGCCCTTGGCGATCATCTGGGTGCCCAGCAGCACCGCACAATCGGCGGCATCGAACTGCTCGAGCAGCTTTTTGTGCGCATCCTTGCCGCTGTCTCTTATACACATCTCCGAGCCCACGAGACGCTACGCTATCTC
>CABRHR010000173.1 GCA_902470835.1 uncultured Collinsella sp. | reverse complement strand
GTATAAGAGACAGGGACTAACATTCGGCCTACAATTTAGTGCCTAGAAAGGACCCGCAGCTTGCGGGTCCTTTTTTATGACTGTACCGGGGCGCGCAACATAAAAAACCGAGCCCTGCACATAATGGCGCAGAACTCGGCGAACCGGTGAGCGGTCAAGGATAGGTTTTAGGGCATGTCCCAAAATCTACTTGAGGAGGAAGTCGGAGAGGGGAATGGTACGGGCCTCGCGATGCTCGGGATCGGCGATGTGGTCGGCAGGATAGCCGCAAACGAGCATGTGATAGGGATAGATGCCCTCGGGCAGGTTGAACTGCTCACAGGCCACCTCGGGCTTAAAATGGCACACCCAGCACGTACCCAGGCCCTGCTCCTCCGCCTCCATCATCATCTGGTCGCAGACAATCGAGGTGTCGATGGCACTGGAGTTCATCTGGTCATAAGGGCGCACCCAGGCGTCATCGGTAACGCTGCAAATAAGAAAGATAAGCGGAGCCCCAAAGATAGACCCATCACGAGCAAACCGAGGCTGACAAGCAGCGGCCCTTTCCAACAACTCCGGAGTATCGAGCACCATCACACGGCTTGGATGATTATTACAAGCAGAAGGAGCAATGCGCCCAGCCTCAACAATGGCATCCACCACAGCCTGCTCAACAGGACGGTCCTCAAACTCGCGACAAGAATACCGAGACCGAGCCAGATCCAAATACGACATACAAGCCCTCCAACGATTAAAAATCAAACAAATCCAAGGTAACCCAAAGAGTACCCAAAGCAGCAATCAGCCAAGCGCTCATCAAGGGCCAAAGTGTCCGAACGGGTACCAAAGGTCCCTTCAGCCAAACCCCCACTGCGGTAAAACTATCAGCCAAAGTTCCAATGGTGATACGTAAGGCGAAGGGCCGGCCACGGTTTGCTTTCGAACGACTCTGCAAAGCAGCCGGAGTGAGAAAGCAAACCGTGGCCGGCCCTTCGCCGCCGGGATACGTACCCCCAATTAACTGTTCTTCATGACAATCGAATCCACAACATCGGCCACATTCTCACAGCAGTCAGCGCAGTACTCCAGGAAGGCGTAGACGTCACGCCAGGCGATGACCTCGAGCGGATCCTTGCCGTTGACATGCAGGTTGCGCATAGCGTTGATGTAGAGCTCGTCGGCCTCGGACTCGATGGTGTTGATTTGGATGACGAGCTCGCGCAGCGTTTTGGACTTGCGGTAGTTGGGAAGCTCGACCATCAGGTCCTTCATGGCGCGGCAGGCGTCAGTCACCTTGTGGGCGATGACGATGGCGTCGGGATGGATGCTCTGAATGTTGGTGAAGTAGACGCGCTGCACGACGCCCTCGATGCGGTCGAGCACGGTGTCGAGTGAGCAGCTCATCAGATCCAGATCCTCGCGCTCGAGCGGGGTGATAAAGGCGGTGAGCAGGGCGTCTTCGAGTTCGTGGTGCTTCTTGTCTGCCGCATGCTCAATCGCATGCATCTTATCGAGCATGTCGTGGATCTGCGCGGGGTCGAAGTTCTCAAAAATCTTGGTGAGCAGCTCTGCGGCCTGGACGGAGAGGTCGGCGCAGGCGACGTAGTTGTCAAAGTAGAACGAATCGGGTTTCTTTGCCATGGGTGGGTCCTTTCGAGGCGAAGACGGGTGGGCGAAGTGTTGCGGTCCGGATGGACGTTCGGTTTGACTAGAGGAACATCATGAACAGCTTGGCCATGACAAAGCTGATGAGTCCGCAGGCGGGGAAGGTAAGAACCAGGTGAACATCATGTCCTGTCTCTTATACACATCTGACGCTG
>CABRHR010000172.1 GCA_902470835.1 uncultured Collinsella sp. | reverse complement strand
GAGATAGCGTAGCGTCTCGTGGGCTCGGAGATGTGTATAAGAGACAGGGCGCACGTAGCCGATTGCGATCGCCATCGAGGCGAAGGAAACCAGCCACGAGCCGACAAAGATGCCGGCCAGCGACGCCGTCTTGGAAAGGCCGCCCACGCAGCGACGCGCGCCGAGGCCCGACAGATTGGGCTGCAGATCGACGACGCTCAAGGCGGCAAACTCGGCAGACATCATCGCGACCAGGCCAAAGAGCGCGTAATAGTAGATGACCGTGCCATCGGGCGTGGTGCGTGTCAGGCTTACGCGGCGGGTGCCGCCCTCGAGCGACAGGGCGCGCGCAACCGCCTCGGGGTCGGCGAGTGCCGCCGGGTTGTCCTGGGCAATCTGGGACATGAGCTCGGCATTTTGTGTATACGAGCTTGCCACCGTCTCCAAAATGCTGCGATCGGTGAGCACCGATGATGCGCGCGAGCTGTCGTAGCTCGATAGCAGCGTGAGCTTGGGCGTACCCGCAGCGTCGACCGTATAGATGCCCGCAACCTCACCGGCCTTGAGCGCGTGGTCCGCGGCGGCCGCGTCGTCGCACTCGTGGATCTCGAGCAGCTGATCGTCGCCCTCCTTGGCAAGCGACGTTGCCACGTCCTTAAAGGTCGAGGCGTCCCAGGCTTCGTCGGCGACGACGGCAACCGGTACCGGGTCGACCGTGCCGTCGGAGCTGAGGTTCGCAAACATAAACATGAACATCGTGGAAAGCGCGATGGGAAAGAGAGCGCCCCAGACCCACGTGCTCGGCCGACGCAGCAGCGTCTTGACCGTGATGATAATAGTGTTGAACATGGCCGCCCCCTAGTCGCGCAGCTCGCGGCCGGTGATCTCGAGGAACACGTCGTTGAGGGTCGGCGGCTCGGAGTAGATGCGGCCGAGCGGCACATCGTACGAGCGCAGCGCGTCGAGGATGTCGGTCAGGTTATGCGGGCTCGCTTCGCACGAAAACGTGAGCTGGCCCGCCGTCGCCGCCAAGTCCAGGACATGCGGCAGACTCGCAACGGCAGCAAGTGCCGCACTCGGCACCTCACCGACCTCGATTACAATCTTCTCGCCCATCTGGATCATGCGCTTGAGCTCGTCGTTGGTGCCCTGCGCCAGCACGCGCCCGCCATCCATGATCATGATGCGGCTGCAGATCTGCTCGACTTCCTCCATGTAATGGCTGGTATACACCACCGTGGCCCCTTCGTCGCACAGACGGCAGATGCCCTCCAGGATGGCGTTGCGGCTCTGCGGGTCGACCGCCACCGTGGGCTCGTCGAAGAAGATGAGCTCGGGCTTGTGCGCAATGCCGCAGGCAATGTTGAGGCGACGTGCCAGGCCGCCCGAGAGCTTGCCGGGGCGGAACTTGGCAAAGTCGCCCAGCCCGACAAAGTCGATCGCCTCGTCCACCAGCGCACGGCGGCGCTTACGGTCGCTAACGTAAAGGCTGCAGAAATAGTCGATATTCTCGCGCACGGTGAGCTCGTCGAATACCGCCACCTGCTGCGGCACCACACCGATGCGGCGCTTGAGGTCGTAGCGGGCGGGCGTCATGGGCTCGCCGAACAGCTCGATGGTGCCCTTGTCGTAGGCGAGCAGCTGCAGGATACAGTTGATGGACGTGGTCTTGCCCGAGCCGTTGGGGCCCAGCAGGCCAAAGATCTCGCCGGGGGCGATGCTCAGGTTAAAGTGGTCGAGCGCGATAAGGTCGTCGTAGCGCTTGACGAGGTTTTCGACGCGGACGATATCTGTCACTGTCTCTTATACACATCTGACGCTGCCGACGAAGAGGATAGTGT
>CABRHR010000171.1 GCA_902470835.1 uncultured Collinsella sp. | reverse complement strand
ACTATCCTCTTCGTCGGCAGCGTCAGATGTGTATAAGAGACAGGCCTGATTCTGGTCCTCGGGCACGATGGCGCCAATCAGCGTCTCGTCGGCAGACGCACCCTCAAAGCCCTCGATCTGCTCGTCGAAAGCCTCGCCCTGTTCGGGCTCGGTTTGAGCGTCGGGAGCAATCGGCTGACCGAACTCGTCCTCGGCGTAGGTAGGCTCTTCATACTCGATGGTGTTGCCGTAGTCGTTTTGCTGCTGGGCCGCGGCATACTCCGCCGCTGCGCGCGCCATTTCCTCGGCACGACGTTTCTGCTCCCCAAAATAGGTATCGAACGGAACATCGTCGGGAAACTCGTTTTCGCCCTGGAAGGGAGCAACGTTGTCCATAACGCCGAGCATAGCGGCGACAGAAGACTTGTTGCACACCGCGCCGGACGTATAGGGAAAAATGTGGCGGTTAGAGATGATGTTTGCCGCGTTGGCAAGTGCAACGAGGGAAGCGAGGATCGCGACAATCCACAGCAGAACCTTGAGCGCGCCGGGGAGCGGCAGGATACGCAGGATGGCAACGGCAGCAGGGGCAACCGTGGCAACGGGCAACAGCTTGGCGATGAGCGCACGATACGAAGCATAGGGCTCGCGGGCGAGCAGCTCAGCACGGGGAGAGTCGTAGTGTGCGACAACGACCACCGGGCGGTTGCGCGGAGACGCGAGCGGGCCCGAGGCCTTGTGGTAGGCGATGACATTTTGGCTCACGCCCGTCTTGCCCAGGCGCGAAACCACGGGGTGGCCCGTGCGTTCGAGCACGTAAAGAACGGCGCCGACAACGGCCAGCAAGGTGCCAACCAAGCCGATACCGCCGCCGATGCCCATCAGCAGGGCGCCGGCAAACGCAAGAATACCGGTAACGGCAAATGCCAACCTACTGGGCGCCGGGGCATTGAACTCCTGAACCTCGGGGTCAAAGCCGTGGTTGCGGAAGATCTGAGCGATATCCTCGGCAGCCAAGCGCTCTTCTTCGCTGCATGCCGGCGTAATGCCGGTGTTCTGCAGCAGGTGGTTAATATAGTTCTGGGTGTTCGCCATGTGCGCTCCACATCCATAATCCGACAAATAGGCCCAATGCATGCACATTAGAACCGTATATAGTCGAAAGTATACCCCGAGCGAGCGCAAACGACCGAATTCGGGCCATCTTAACGCCCCGAGCGGACAAGGATATAGCCTAATCTCCATATCGGACTAAAATCATGGCAGCAAACCACCTTCTCATGCGAGGACTCTATGACGGCAAGCGACGCGACCGCGACAATTAAAAAGGGAAGTTCGGAGCCCGGTTTCGATAAAACGGCTCAGCGCATCCTCAATCTTTTCTTTGTGCTCAACAGCTCCCCCGAACCGCTGACGACCGAGCAGATCGTCTTGGATTCTGACCTGGGATATGGCTCGGGCAACATCGACTCGGATAAGCGCAAGTTTCGGCGCGATCGTGACAAACTGCTCGAGCGTGGCATCTTAATCAAGGAGGTTCGCCCCGCCGGTGCGCAGGAGACCGAGGAAAGCTCGTGGACAATCGACCGCGAGCACACGTTTGCAGCAGGTGGCCTCATCACCGCAGACGACGCCGACATCCTACTCAACGCCATCGACCAGACGCTAGCGGCCGGCTCTTCCACCTTTGCCGCGCCGCTTGCCGATATTCGCTCCAAAATTGCCTACCTCACCGGCATGTCGGCGGTGGACGAAGCACCGATCCGCCGCTCTCCCACCGTCGATGCGGTATGGCTGTCTCTTATACACATCTGACGCTGCCGACGAAGAGGATAGTGTAG
>CABRHR010000170.1 GCA_902470835.1 uncultured Collinsella sp. | reverse complement strand
CATGCGGCGGAGGCTTCCAAAGAAACCACCGATAAACTGAATGCTGCCCAGGCCCAGCTCGACGAGGTTCAGGCCCAGCTCGACAGCATCGCAAATGAGTATGCGGCGCTGGCCAACAAGAATGCCCAGACCCTCAACGACATCGAGAATGTCCAGGGCAAGATTGACGACACACAGGCCCAGATCGATGAAAAGAAGGCCGAGCTCAAGAAGAAGCGCAACGACCTTTCCGATCGCGTGGCCGCCAGCTACAAGTCCGGCGGCACGAACATCCTGTCGCTGCTGCTGGCCTCTGGCTCGTTTGAGGAACTCGTCGCCAACGCGCATTACGTTGAGAAGATCAACAAGAGCGACCGCGATGCCATCGAGGATATCCAGACGATTCAGGCTGAGCTCGACGCACAGAAGACCGAGCTCGAAGCACAAAAGGCCGACCTGGAGAAACTCAAGGACCAGCAGACGGCTCAGATGCAGGATATGCAGGCCAAGCAGCAAGAAGTCCAGACCGTGCTGAACGGTCTTTCCGACGACGTCAAGGAGCTCATGGCTCAGCGCGATTCCGAGATCCTCGCTGCCGCCCAGGCTGAGGAGGCCGCTAGGAAGGCTGCCGCTGCCGCGGCTGCCGCGAACAAGAACAATTCCTACTCGGGTGGTTCAAGCTCGGGTGGCGGATCGTATGCGCCCGGAACCCCGCAACAGAATGCCGGCTCGGGCAAACAGCAGGCCGTCGTCAACGCGTGCTACTCCACGCCTTCGCCGGGTCAGAACTGGTGCGCGGCGTGGGTTACCAATGTCTTCCGTAACGCCGGCGTGGGCTATTTTGGCGGCAACGCGTGTGACATGTTCAACGCCTGGTGCTATAGCTCCGACCGCTCGGCGCTACAGGTGGGCATGATCGTGGCCGATTCCTCGCACAGCGGCACGGGTGCTCCGGGCCTTATCTACGGTCATGTGGGTATCTATGTTGGCGGCGGTATCGTTATGAGCAACGAGGGTGCCATTACGTCTAAGTCGCTTGATTCGTTTATTAGCTTCTATGGCACTGGCTCTGGCGTGCGTTGGGGCTGGCTTGGCGGTATTGCGCTGTCGTAGCTGCGGCTTGGTCCGGGACAGCCCGAGAGGCATAAGGTTGCCTGCTCGGGCAGTCCTGCTCGCACGGAGAGCACATTAAGTGCTCTCCGGCTCGTGCGGAACTCGCGATCAACCTTATGCCTCTCGGGCTGTCCCGGCCCTCTCGGGTCCTGAGCGCGACACACCGGACTGGGTTATCTGAATAAATATGGTGAAGGCCCCTTTCGGGGCCTTCTTTGTTAAAGGAATTCGCCTACTCGGTGGACTTCGGGTTCTAGGTCTACGCCGAATTGGTCTTTGACGGTTGTTTGGATGTAGCGGATGAGTTCGTTGACGTCGGCGGCGGTGGCGTGGTTGGCGTTGACGATAAAACCGCAGTGCTTTTCGCTTACCTGCGCGCCGCCAACGGCGTGTCCTCGCAGGCCGGCATCCATGATGAGCTTGCCGGCAAAGTAACCCTCGGGGCGCTTGAAGGTGGAGCCGGCACTCGGCATGTCGAGCGGCTGCTTGTCCTCGCGGCGCTGGCGGTAGTCGTCCATGTCGGCCTTGATCATCGCGGCGTTGCCCGGTGCGAGGTTGAAGGTGGCAGAAAGAACGATAAAGCCGTCGTCGGCGATGCGACTCTTGCGATAGCCCAGGTTGAGCTCATCGACATCGAACTCGATGATGTTGCCGCTGCCGCGGGTGCCGTCGTCGAGCATGCGGGCGGGCTTGTAGACGCGCACAGACTCCAGCACGTCTGCCATGCAGGCACCTGTCTCTTATACACATCTGACGCTGCCGACGAAGAGGATAGTGTA
>CABRHR010000169.1 GCA_902470835.1 uncultured Collinsella sp. | reverse complement strand
GGTACGGCCACCTCGACATCCGAGGCCATCGGCAGCGCCATGTGCTCGGTTGCGGAAGGTATGTCGAGTGCCGGCGAGCAAATTGCGTCGTCTGATGCAGGCAAAACGATTGCAGGGGCCGCGAACGCGGTAGGCGGAATTGTCATCGGTGCCGCCGTAGATCTGGCCCAAGGAGCATCGTCCCTTGCGTCCGACGCGGCGTCGACCGTGGAGGGTGGAATCAATGCCATCAAGGAGAACTCATTCTCCGCGCGACTCCGCAGGGCACGCATCAAGGGTTTCCGTGACGGAATCAAGCAGGGCGCCTACCTTGCGGGAGAGAAGCGACACAATTTCATCTACGCGTACGTGGCAACGCTTTGCTTCCTGATGCGCTGCGACGGTGACTTCTCCCAAGAGGAGCAGAAGTGGCTCGAGGAGGGTCTCAATTACCTCAAGCTGGACGGCGGCCTCCCAAATAACGTCAAGACAAAGGTGCAGGCCATCGCGGATGACGAGGGTTTGTCCTTCAACCAAGTCAAGGACTGCTTGGACAACGTTAGCATCGTGTCGCTGGACTCCATAGCCGAGCAGTTGCATGTCGCCGCGACGGCGGACGGTCAGGTGACAGAAGAAGAGGAGCATGCCTGCAGGCTCTTTGCCGACTATATGGCGGCGAGGGCGGCATGCATGGCCGTTGACGAGAGCCGGGCCGAGCAGGCAGTCGAAAAGTCCGTCCGCGAGTACGGCGAGAACCTTCAGCGCATCGACCGGGAGTTCAAGGAGCGGACGCGACTGCAGGATGCCGACGCGGCCTTCGTCGTCGCCGCAACCATGCTCCAAGTCGCCCGCATTCTTATCATCAACTCACTGACGGAGGTCGAGTGCGCCGGGGCGGGCAACGTAAAAGAACACGCTTTGCACGACTTCCAAGGTCGTGTCTTCTCTGGTTTCGATGACAGGA
Source organism: uncultured Collinsella sp. (assembly GCA_902470835.1). Taxonomy (GTDB): domain Bacteria; phylum Actinomycetota; class Coriobacteriia; order Coriobacteriales; family Coriobacteriaceae; genus Collinsella. The sequence continues at coordinate 1,028 of CABRHR010000169.1, read as the reverse complement.
TGCCGCGGGAATCGAACCATCTGTTCGCCTCAAAACATCATATTCTCAATTCACGTGGAGTGCCTTACGACGCGACACGCTACGAGGCAGAAAACATCGGGCTCTTCAAGGGCGCAAACCACCGGTTCGCGACCCTCGGCCACGACCCAGTGCTCGGTCTCGTGTTCGGAACATCTAACATCATGACCAACAGCATCACCTGCGTTAAAGACACCAACGTTTTTGGTATTGGTGCACGAATTCCCGTAACCTACTCGGTCTCCTATGACGCCTTTGGAAAAAATCCGCAGATCGGGGCGCCCGCTGGGACTGTAGAGATGCTGGTTGCGGCGGGAAGGCGCGTCGTGAGCGAGCCGGATGCCGCCGCGGCTGCTCTGATCAAGCAGCTGATCCACATCGGCACAGACCTCTACACGCCGTGCGGGATACAGATCCCATTCGCCAATCTCATCCTCGACAAAGCACATACCGAGGCGCTTACCAAATACATCAGCACCGGCGATGTGCTGAAGGTCGGCGTGCAGGCAGGCATGGCGGTGCTTATCAACTGGTTGATAGCGGCGCTTCACGGGTGCTCGCTGATATTCAAGGACGATGGATCAGATTACTGCACCGAGATGTACCAAGCACGTACCAAGAAAATCATCCTCCTGTCCGATACCATCGCAACTTCAAGCAGCGTCATATGGGCGTTAATCAAAGATAATCCCGAGCGCCTCGACCTCGGAGGCGCTGCGATACTCGTCTACCGACTGTTCTCGGACGCGCGTTTCATTGCTAAGCTCAAAAAAGAGTATGTGCAATCGGAGCTCAATAAAATCTACGACGAGCGAGCAAAAGGGCTGCTCTGATTCCTCGGCGCCCTTCCTCTTACATCACTATTCAGACAAAGCGGAAAGCGCCTCATTAAATAAAGACATCGGCACAGAAAGGACCCCTTGTCCGCGGCTCCAAAGGAGTAGGACAAGGGGTCCCAATCTAACCGCTGTCTCTTATACACATCTCCGAGCCCACGAGACGCTACGCTA
>CABRHR010000168.1 GCA_902470835.1 uncultured Collinsella sp. | reverse complement strand
AGATAGCGTAGCGTCTCGTGGGCTCGGAGATGTGTATAAGAGACAGCCCCCAGCCTGCTGTCCAACCTCCCCGGCGGCCCGCAGGGCGAGGCCGTCATGAAGATCGCCCTCACCCCCGAGGAGTGCGTCGACGAGGCCTTTGAGAAGCTGGGTAAGGAGCTCTCCGTCATCGCCGGCCAGCGCAACAAGGACTCCGTCCACGACTGGAAGGCCAACCACACCGAGGACGAGTACATCCGTTACATGGGCTCGTTCTACCGGGACTAGCAACTGCGGAACACACGCGCGAGGGTGCATACGGGTTCGCAGGTAGAGATGCGAGTGCGAGGGTTTCTTTGCGGGGGCGTGCGGATGCGGCGCCTGCGAGGGAACCCTCTTTTCATGGGTGGGCGCGACGGTATCTCTGCGCTCATCGTCGAGGACGACCTGCTCGGCTCCCTCGCGATCTCCCTGCACGGGGTTCTGCGCTCCGGCATCCTCTGGACCGTGTTTCGCTCGTGCTCAGTGGGCCGGCCGATCCGGCCCTCAGGGTATCGGATTCCCGCATTCATCCGTACATGTTCGTATGAATGCGGGAGGTGTTCGGGTGAAGTTGATATTCAAGGTGTAGACCTTTTTCTTGGTACTCCTCAAATGCGGCAGGGTTTTTCGAGTTTGTAGATGCTAATATAACCCTGCTCTCGAAGGAGGACTCAGCCCCGGCTGGTAAACCTGACGTTTGGCGTGGTGTGCGTGACGCGCATAGCGGGCATGGCCGCGATAGAATTTTCCATGCGGAGGGGTTCGACCCCATAGCGCCCCGAGGGTTTCGGGGAGGGCGAACTGGCAGGCAGGGAACCGGGATACAGGCTGTCCAGAAGGAGGGGTGTAATGCCTCTCCTTCTATTTTGCAACATCAATCTTCTGGCTTGATAGGCTTTTCGTGCGTGTGATTGGGTTGCGGAAGGGATTGGCATGAGAGTTGCGAAAATTGCGGAAAGGGTCGGTTGCGATCCCGAGTCTGAATATGCGAAATTCGCCCGCACACGTGAAGGCGCGCGCTTTCACAACATGCCGTGGCCCGATTTCGTCAAAGACGAAAACTATCGCGCGTTTTGCAAGGCGCTGGCAGCTTATGCCAACTCAAAGGATGGTCCCCAAAGCAATGGCCGCCATGATTTGTTCCTGAACGTGCACGAGCTGTTCGAAAAGGGCAACGAGATTGGCGGCGCCCCGAAAAAGCGCCAATACAACCTGGACAAGTCGTTCATAGGCACCGACGAGGCAAATCTCATGCTGCTCAAAGCGGCGCATGAGGGAATGACCCAGCAAGCGATCGCCGCGTACCTGGGCTGCTCGCGCACGGCGGTGCAAAAGCGCCTGAGCGCCCTGGCGAACGGCGTGCGTTTTGGCGACTCCTACATCAAGGCCGCGCCGACAAGCCGCGGCGGCCTGAAGTCGACGGCTCACCCGATCTTTCTGCCCCTGCGATTGCATGAGGTGTACCTGATGCTGTCGGCATTGGGCGAGTTTCGGACGGGACGGTCAGGCGGGGACCCAGAGCGCGTCTTGGCCGATGATCTCGCTGGCAGAATCTATTCCCAGCTGAGCGACTACGCCAAGGGCGGGATCGACAGGGCATTGACTGAACGAGGGATTCGCCTCGCTGGGCTAAGGCCCGACTTCGACTCAAGCAAGGGCGTGGACAATTCGGATCGTATCGTTATGTATGAGAAGATGGGTCTCAACCTTAAAGTCGGGCTTGTGAATGGAGATGTGCTCGTCGGCTGCTTCGCGCACCACGCCGATTTTCAGAAATGCGTAAACGCCGCCGAAATAGGCAAAGATAACCGCTATTTCGTGTTGCGACTCTTGGATGGAACATACTGGGCGGTCGACCATTCTCAAGTAGTTAGCGTGGTAGCCGCATCCGGGAATTAAGTTGCGGCCAAGCCCTTCACCCTGTCTCTTATACACATCTCCGAGCCCACGAGACGCTACGCTATCTC
>CABRHR010000167.1 GCA_902470835.1 uncultured Collinsella sp. | reverse complement strand
TGCCAGCACGACAACGGCGCTTGACGCCTTCGACCGAAACGGCACCCGGCTGGCGATGAATCGCGGCAACAATCTCGGCCTCGGGCACCGTCTCGCAGCGGCAGGCAATCTGTCCCCACGCGGGGTCGGACTCGATCAGCTCCTCTTTGCGCGCCAGCGGTGCGCGGTCAAAGTCGTCCGGCGCGCGGCGAATTGGGTTCCAGTCCGCCCGCTCGTGCAGTTCCACGCCCGCCTCACGCATCACAAGCTCCATGCGCTCGGCAATGGCCGGCGCGCTTGCCACGCCCGGCGACTGAATTCCCGCCGCCTGGAAAAGCCCCGGCACCACGGCCGACTGTCCAATACAGAAGTCGTTCGTTCCCTGAATGACCGGACGCCCGCCGGCAAATGCGCGCACCACGCGGCGCGTATCCAGATCGGGCACCAGCTTGCGCGCGCCGGTCAGCAGCGCGTTTACATCGCTCGCATAGGCCTGCGTGTCGCCCGGCTCGCGCACGGCGGCCGTCGCGGTGATCACGGTGTTGCCGTGCACGGTGCCCGTCACGATAACGCCCTTCGACACCGGCGTCGGCACGGGGTAGAGCGGCATGAGCGTGCGCGGCTCCTTGTCCAGCACCACGATGTTGCCCTGACGCCAGACCATCTGGAACTCTTCGGCGCCCGCCATATGCGAGATGTCGGCGGCGCCGTTGCCCGCGGCGTTGATCAGGTAGCGGCAGCGCACGTTGCCAGCAGGGGTCGCCAGCGTAAAGCGCGCGTTGTCGCCCGAGCCCGCGACTCCAATCGCCTCCACCGGCGCAGACCGCATGAACGTCACCCCGTTGGCCACGGCGTTCTCCAGCGCGGCGATGGCAACCTCAAACGGATCGACAAACCCAGTCGAGGGGCACCACAACGCGCACGTTGCATCGACACTGGTACGCGGCTCTAATTCGTGGATGCGGTCGGGTCCGACGATTGACAGCTCGGGCACACCGTTGGCAAGGCCATTGCTTCGCAGCTGCTCCAGATGCGCGCGGTCCTCGTCGTTAAAGCCCAACACCATCGACCCGGTACGGCAAAACAAAAAGCCCAGCTCCTGCGCCCACGTACCGTACAACTCGCAGCCACGGGCGTTGACCTGCGCCTTGACCGTGCCCGGCGCCGGATCGTAGCCGGCGTGCACCAGGCCTCCGTTGGCCTTCGACGCACCCAGCGCAATATCGTTTGCTGCCTCGACCACGCAAATGGACAGGTCAAATCGCGCGAGTTGCCGCGCGATGGCACACCCGGTAATGCCCGCGCCCACAATCGCGATATCAAACGTTTCTGCCACAGTGCCTCCCAGACGAGTTGACAGGCTGTCAATAAGACTATCCTACGGTCTACACGCCCCCAGCTCGGCGGCAATGCGGCGAACAGCCCCGCAACTCCCGCCAACGGCAGGCGAGAGGAGACCCGGCAACGTCGATAACCTCGTCTGCCGACAACTACGGCAACCGTTCATCTTGATCTGTAACAGTTAGAAGAGGATTTGGGTTCCAGATGTTACGTTACTGGCTCGAAAGAACGACAAAAACGAACACATTGCTTACCTGCGGTTTTAAGTACGGCAACAACGGCACAAGCGCGTAAAAACGGGTTAGCACACGCACTTGGGATAATTTGGGGATATGAAAGCCACGCGGGCGTGCACCCCGATTATCCCAATTTATTAACTCAAAGATCACCATGACGCCCAGGGTCGTGATGTCATCGGACAGCTCGTAGTTCCTCCCGGTCATCCCTCTTCCTCCATTCCTATGCGGTCTCATTCGTGTTCCAGCCCATCAGGTCGTTGGGCGGATAACCAAGAACCTGCGAGATGGCCAAGAGTTTGTCGGCTCCAGGAATGTAATCGCCGCTCTCGTACTTCGCGAAAATGCTGACGCTCACTCCGAGCTTGGAAGCGACCTCAGCCTGAGAAAGGTCAGCTCGGGCGCGTACGGCGCGGATATTCCCCGCCAGCTCCTTACTGAAATCCGTTCGTTTCTCCTTAGAGATGTTTTTCTGTCTGTTGAATTAAATGACGAACAGTTTTATGTCCCTATTAATCGAATAAGCAACATTTTTT
>CABRHR010000166.1 GCA_902470835.1 uncultured Collinsella sp. | reverse complement strand
ATACGAGCTAGCGTAGCGTCTCGTGGGCTCGGAGATGTGTATAAGAGACAGGGGTCTGCTGCTCATGACCCCGTTCTCCGCCGACGACGAGAAGAACGCCGACTTCGTTAACGCTTACAAGGATAAGTACGGCGATACCCCCGACCAGTTTGCCGCCGACGCCTACGACGGCGTGCACGCGGTGGCCGAGGCCGTCAAGGAGGCCGGTCTTGGTGTCGACGCCGATCCGACCGAGGTCGCCGAGAAGCTGTCCAAGGCTATGCTCAAGATTACCGTTGACGGTCTGACCGGCAAGCTCACCTGGAACGATAAGGGCCAGGTCCAGAAGGAGCCCACAGCGTACGTCATCACCGACGGCAAGTACGTACAGGCCTAATTGGCCGCCTTACATAGAGCGGTTTTGATCCCAAGCAGGGGAGGTTTTGGCCTTCCCTGCTTGCTTGGTATCTAGGGACAGTGTAACGTCCCTGTTTCATACATTAACTGGAAACCTATTCGAAAGGGGGATGTGGAACATGACGGTCTTTATCCAATACCTGGTCAACGGCCTGTCCATGGGCAGCGTCTACGCCATCATCGCGTTGGGCTACACCATGGTCTACGGTATCGCCAAGATGCTCAACTTCGCTCACGGCGATGTCATCATGGTCGGTGCCTATGTCTCGTTCTGCGCCACGTCGTATCTCGGCCTCCCGGGCTGGGCATCTGTAGTTCTCTCTTGTGTGGTCTGCACGGTTCTCGGTGTTCTCATTGAGGGTCTGGCCTATAAGCCGCTGCGCCAAGCAGGCCCGCTGGCCGTTCTGATCACGGCCATCGGCGTGTCTTACTTCCTGCAGAACGCCGCGCAGCTTCTGTGGGGCGCCACGCCCAAGAACTTTACTTCGCTCGTCACCTTCCCGGTGCCGGAGTTCTTGGCCAAGTTTAACGTAAGCGCCGTCTCGCTCGTCACCATCGTTGCCTGCCTGGTTATCATGGCCGGCCTGATGTTCTTTACGGGCAAGACCAAGATGGGCAAAGCCATGCGTGCCGTGTCCGAGGACAAGGCCGCCGCTCAGCTCATGGGCATCAACGTCAACCGCACCATCTCGATGACGTTCGCCATCGGCTCCGCCCTCGCTGCCATCGCCGGCGTGCTCCTGTGCTCCTACTCGCCGGTCCTGCAGCCCACCACGGGCGCCATGCCTGGCATCAAGGCCTTCGACGCTGCCGTTTTCGGCGGCATCGGCTCCATCCCCGGCGCCTTTGTCGGCGGCATTCTCATCGGCATCATCGAGGCGATGGCGCAGGCTTATATTTCCACGAGCCTTGCCAACTCCATCGTCTTTGGTGTTTTGATCATCGTCCTGCTCGTCAAGCCTGCCGGCCTCTTGGGCAAGTACGTCCCCGAGAAGGTGTAGGTGAGCGTTATGAAGTTTCTTAAAGACAAGCAGACGCGTCACGACTTTGTCACGTACGCCATGTGCGTTGTGGCGTTCGCCATCGTGTTCTTTATGCAGTCCAACCACATGATCCCGCGCATGATCGCCGGTCAGCTGGTTCCCATCACGGCCTATATCGTCATGGCCATCTCCCTTAACCTCGTCGTCGGCATCGCGGGCGACTTGTCGCTGGGCCACGCGGGCTTTATGAGCGTCGGTGCCTATACAGGCATCGTCACTGCCGTCGCGCTGGAGAGCACCGTTCCGTCCGATCCGATGCGTCTGATCATCAGCATTGTGGTCGGCGCTATCGCCGCTGCCATCTTGGGCTTCTTGATCGGTATCCCGGTCCTGCGCCTGAGCGGCGACTATCTGGCCATCGTGACCCTGGCTTTTGGCGAGATTATCAAAGAGGTCGTCACCTGCCTCATTGTGGGCGTCGATTCCCGCGGCCTGCATGTGATCTTTAACATCACGGGTAACTCCACGATCGACGACCTGCACCTGCTCGAGGACGGCACCGCCATCATCAAGGGCGCGCAGGGCGCATCGGGCGTGTCGACCTATTCGACCTTCCTTGCCGGCGCCATCCTGGTTATGGTCGCGCTCGTGATTGTACTCAACCTGGTTCGCAGCCGTACCGGTCGTGCCATTATTGCCGTGCGCGACAACAAGATCGCTGCCGAGTCTGTGGGCATCTCCGTCACCCAGTACCGCATGATCTGTCTCTTATACACATCTGACGCTGCCACGAAGAGGATAGTGTAGA
>CABRHR010000165.1 GCA_902470835.1 uncultured Collinsella sp. | reverse complement strand
GATAGCGTAGCGTCTCGTGGGCTCGGAGATGTGTATAAGAGACAGGTGTTGGCCCGAAACGTCAATAACGAAGCAAAAGAGCGAGGAGCGCTGCTCTCCGCGTCCGGCGCGCGCGGCACAATAGGGGACTATGACTGATGCTGAAAACACCAAACCCGAACTGCCCAAGAACGTTCGTGTTCGCTTCTGCCCGTCGCCGACCGGAACCCCGCATGTCGGCATGATTCGTACCGCCCTGTTCAACTGGGCGGAAGCTCGCGCCACCGGCGGCACGCTGATCTTCCGTATCGAAGACACCGACGCCGTGCGCGACTCCGAAGAAAGCTACAACCAGATCCTCGAATCCCTGCGTTGGCTGGGTATCGACTGGGACGAGGGCATCGATGTGGGTGGCCCTCACGGCCCGTACCGCCAGTCCGAGCGTACCGCCATCTACAAGGATGTTGCCGCCAAGCTGCTCGAAGCCGGCTACGCCTACGAGTCCTTCTCCACTCCTGAGGAAATCAAGGAGCGCAACCTTGCCGCCGGCCGTCCGGCCGAGTTCGGCTACGATGGCTACGACCGCAACCTGACCGATGAACAGAAGGCCGCCTTCCGCGCCGAGGGCCGCAAGCCTGCGCTACGTATCAAGATGCCTGATGAAGACATCGCCTTTGACGATCTGATTCGTGGCACCATCGAGTTCAAGGCCGGCTCCGTGCCGGACTACGTGATCGTGCGCCCGAACGGCGACCCACTGTACACGCTGACCAACCCGGTCGACGACGCGATGATGGAAGTCAACGTCGTGCTGCGCGGCGAGGACCTCCTGAGCTCCACCCCGCGCCAGATCGTGCTTTACCGTTACCTTATGGAACTCGGCATCGCCAAGGAGATGCCGCTGTTCGGCCACATGCCGTACGTGATGGGCCAGGGCAACAAGAAGCTCTCCAAGCGCGACCCAGAGTCCAACCTGTTCAACCACCGCGACAATGGCTTCATCCGCGAGGGCCTGCTCAACTACCTGGCCCTGCTCGGCTGGTCCATTGCACCGGACCGCGACGTGTTCTCCATGGACGAGATGACCGAGAAGTTCGACGTGCGCGACGTCAAGGCCAACCCGGCCCGCTTCGACATCGACAAGGCCATCTCCATCAACGCCGAGCACATCCGTATGCTTGAGCCCGAGGACTTCCTGCGCCGCTCGGTGCCGTACCTGCACCGCGACGGTGTGGTTTCCGCCGACAACTGGGATGCCCTGACCGACCGTGAGCGTGAGGTGCTGACCGCCGCCGCTCCGCTGGTTCAGCCGCGCGTGCGCCTGCTGGGTGAGGTTGCCGGCATGGTCGGCTCCCTGCTCTCCACCGAGGGCTACTTGGAGCCGGCTGACGACGCCAAGAAGCAGCTGAAGGATTCTGCCGGCGAGGTGCTGGACAAGGCCATCGCCGCACTCGAGGCTGTGGATGAGGCTGACTGGAAGACCGACAACCTGCATGAGACCCTGAACAAGGCTCTGGTTGAGGAGGGCGGCTACAAGCCGCGCCTCGCTTTCGGTCCGGTGCGTGTGGCCATGTCTGGTCGTCGCGTGAGCCCGCCGCTGTTCGAGTCCATGGAGATCGTCGGCAAGCCGGTTTCCCTCGCTCGCCTGAAGGGCCTGCGCGAGCACCTGTGAGCTAAGGTTCCTTCCGTGCTCGGCTGAGCTGTAAGGACACTCAAGGTGGGCGTCTGCATGTGCAGATGCCCACCTTTTCTTGTATTCAGTGATGAGCTGGAACAGCTGGAAAGTCTTACCGCTGCGCCGCATGCCAGTGAGAATATGTACGAGGTTGAACATGGCTGGTTTGTGCAGTGAGGTCACGAAACGTGCCTTGTAGGTGGTTTCGCCTTCATGCGTCCATGAAACGGTTGATAGGTAACCGGGCGGCGGTCTTTGACGTGACATTGCATTACAAGCATCGCGACGCGCTCGCTGTCGCAAGGGAACATAAGCGCCTCATTTGGTTCTTGAAGGCTGATTTGCCGGCTATGAATGTGCAAGGCAAAGATCATTGCCTCATCTGCAATTTCATCAGTGCATTAGATGGTAATTCATCAGTAGTGCTTACTGATAATCCGTCAGTAGAGTTCATGCAAATTCATCAGTAGTGGCAGCGTAGCACTTGAAATCGTTGAAATTCCGCGCGACACGCCGTAAGTTGCGTAAGGGTGAATACTTGCGTATATTTATCACTCGTTGCGCGGTTCACCGAGCAGCCGGTTGAAAAACTGAATATGCCCCCATCGTCTAGCGGTCTAGGACTACGCCCTCTCACGGCGCCAACACCGGTTCAAATCC
>CABRHR010000164.1 GCA_902470835.1 uncultured Collinsella sp. | reverse complement strand
ACACTATCCTCTTCGTCGGCAGCGTCAGATGTGTATAAGAGACAGGGGCAAGGGCGACCTGCTGGAACTTCGTCACGACGATGAGTTCGACCAATTCCTGACCACCATCGCCGCCGATGATGCCGCCGCCGGCGATATCATCGAATGCCGCGTGCCCCGCAGCATGCCCGAGGGCTGCCGCGTGCGCGTGATTCGAAGCCAGCGCGCCATTGACGCTGCCGGCGCTGCGCTCAAACGCGATGTGCTGCGCCGCCGCTCTGTAGACGTGTCCGTTGTGGCGCGTCTAGGCGAGCCGTTTACCGTTACGCTCACCTGCTGTGACGATCCTTCGCTTACGGCCACGGCCACGGGCTTTACCGTCGAGGCTGCCAAGACCCGCGCCGTCGAGGCATCCGATCTGGTTGAGCACGTCGGGCGCATGGGCTCCTCTCCCTTTGAGGCCGCAAGCTTTGACGTTTCGCTCGACGCCGGCTGCGGTATGGGCTTTTCTGCCGTACACAAGGTGCGCGCCGCCGCTTGTAAGGCGCTGGAAGAGGCCATTCTGGCACCGTACGAGGAGCGCGCGAAAACGCTCGAGCTGCCGGCGATTGTAACCAATGATTCCCACCCCGCGCCCGAGCGCTACCGCGATGAGCCGCAGATCTGCGCCACCGTCACCTCGCTCGAGGCCGCCGAGGCCGCTCGCGCCGAGGGTGCAACGCGCATCTACATGACCACCGACGCGCTCGATGCGGCCGAGCTCTCCCCCGCCGATGCATTTGAGCAGGGCATCGTACCCGTGCTCGACGAGGTCTGCCGCGCCGTTGACCACGTACGCGTCGACCCGTGGGTTGTTGCCGGCGCCACGGTCGCTATTGGCAACATCTCTGAGCTTGCCCTGGCCGCCCAGGTTGGCGCCACGGCCGAGATTCGCTCTTGTCTGCCGGTGCACAACACGCCCTGCATGGAGGCGCTTGCCGAGCGCGGAGCCGGTGCGTTTTGGCTCTCGCCCGAGATCACGCTCGACGAGATTGTCTCGCTCGGCGCCGCCGCGCCCGCGGCTCTGGGCATCACCGTCTTTGGCCGCCCGCGCGTTATGACGAGCGAGCACTGCATCCTGCAGGTGGCCAATGGCTGCATCCACGATTGCGCCAACTGCCGCCTGCGCGCCCGCAAGCTGTCGCTCAAGAATATCGACGGCAAGGTCATGCCCGTGCGCACCGACATCCATGGCCGCTCTCGCTTGTACGACGCCTATCCCATCGACCTTACGCCGCAGGTTCCACAGCTGCTCGATGCCGGCGTGCGCCGTCTTATGGTTGACGGAACCCTGCTCGAAGCCGATGAGATTGGCCGTGCCGTTGCTCGTGTCCGCCGCGCCATTGAGGCAGCTCAGGCAGGTCGCAAGCCCGCTGCCCGCCTGCGCGGCGCCACCTCGGGCTGCATGTTTGTGGGAATTAGCTAACCGAAAGGCTTACACGTGAACGAAGAACCTCAAGTCCTCTACTGCGACGCCTGGCTCATGGCCATCGATAAGCCCGCCGGCATGATCGTCCACGGCGACGGCACCGGTGAGCGCACACTTACCGACTACGCCAGCGACCTTTTGCTGGCGATGGGCGACGGCTTTGCCGCGACCGACATGCAGCCGCTCAACCGCCTGGACCGCAACACCACCGGCGTGGTGCTGTTCTCGCTCGACAAGCAGACGCAGCCCGCTTTTGACCAGATGGTCATCGACCACGCCTTCGAAAAGCACTATCTGGCGCTCGCCGAGGGCAAGATCGACTGGAACGAAAAGCTCATCGACAAGCCCATCGCCCGCGACCGCCACGATAGCCGTAAGATGCGCGTCGGTGCCAGCGGCAAGCCGTCTCAAACGCGCGTCAAGGTGCTCAAGCGTCTTAAGAGCCGTCGAGGCCTGCCCACGCGTTCGTATATCGATGTTGAGCTACTCACCGGCCGCAAACACCAAATCCGTGTGCACCTGGCCAGCGAGCATCACCCCCTGGTTGGCGACGACCTATACGGCACGCCGCGCCCTTGTGGCCTGATGCTCCACGCCCACAGTGTGTCCTTTACGCATCCCATAACCGGCGAGCACATCCACATCGAAGCCCCCTGCCCCTGGGAGCCCTAAACCACCACAACGGGGACAGGCACCTTTGTGGTGGTTTAGGCCGCGATGGTTCTACCGTGTCGCAAAAGATCTCAATCTGTAACAGTTAGAACCCATTTCCCGGTCTATCTGTTACAGATCGAGACATTCGAATCTCCCCTCAAGAGAAAATCTCGATCTGTAACAGTAACTCGGCAAAATCGGTCACAGCTGTTACAGATTGAGACAAAGGGGCGGCGCGGCTCAGAAGCATCTCAATCTGTAACACCTAATCCGCTTCTGACAGTCTAGTTGTTACAGATTTAGACAAACCAGCAGACAATCAGAACCACCCTTAAAAAGGGTGGTTTGCTCTTAGGGTATAACCCACGGGCC
>CABRHR010000163.1 GCA_902470835.1 uncultured Collinsella sp. | reverse complement strand
TAAGGTCGTCGTAGCGCTTGACGAGGTTTTCGACGCGGACGATATCTGTCATGAGGCGGCCCTTCTGTTGATTGCGGCCCGGTACGATTGCATCATCGCAGGAGCCGCCGGCGCGCACCAGTGAGCTTTGTCACGAGTGTAGGGCTTGGTCGCGCGGCCCGCCGGTGCCCCCGCTTTGCCGCGTGGGAGGAATGTCACGGTTGCTCCGGGTGGCCCCTCCACCACGCGCGGCTTCGCGTACAATACCCGTATGAACAGGCTTTTCGACAAATCGATCGTGCTGGCGTGCTGTATTGCGGCCGCCATGGGTCTTGCCGTGGACGCTCGCCTAGTCGCGGCGTTTTGCCTTGGCATTATTGCCACCTCGCTGGCCGAGGTCACACAGGGGAAACGCACCCGGCGCGCGAGCGAGGCCGCGAGCTGCGCTTACATCATCGCGGCCGTCGTCGTGCCGCCGTTTGTGCCGTTTGCGCCTCTCGCCCTCTATGACATCGCGCGACGCGTGCGCCGTGAACGCATCTGGCCCGCGCTGGCGATTGGCACCGTGTTTGTCTGCGCGCTTGTCGCGGACCTTCGCGGCGGCGCGCTCACCACCCGAACGCTCCTGCTGACCGCCATCCTTTCGGTTGCCGCCACCTTGCTATCGCTACGTACCGCCCAACTGGAGCGCGAGCAACAGCGCATGCGCCGTACCCGCGACGAGCTGCAAGAACGAGCCCTCGCGCTCGAAGCGCGCAACCGCGACCTCGCCGACCGCCAGGACTACGAAGTCGAGCTCGCGACGCTCGCCGAACGCGCCCGCATCGCGCGCGAGATCCACGATAACGTCGGGCACCAGCTCACGCGCGCTTCACTGCAGGCCGAAGCCCTACGCGTGGTCCACGCCGACGAGCCCAGGGTTGCCGCCGATTTCGCCGACGTCAAACGCACGGTTGACGAGGCGCTCCAGCTTGTGCGCACCAGCGTCCACGCGCTCAACGACAACGCCGTCGACCTTTCCGTGCAGCTCGAACGCATTGTTGAAGGCGCGCGCTCGGACGGCGGCCCGCAGATTGAGCTTGAAGTTTTGGCCGAGCATGCACCCGCCAACGTAGCCAACTGCTTTGCGGCGATTCTACGCGAGGCGCTCTCCAACACCATGCGCCACGCCCGTGCTCAGAACGTTACCGTGCGATGCATGGAGCATCCGTCGTTTTACCAGCTCATCGTTACCGACGACGGCGCCGGCGCGACCCCGGTGAACAGCCGCAACGCCGCAGAAGGCATGGGACTCGGCTCCATGCGCGAGCGCGTCGAGGCGCTTGGCGGAACCTTCACCGCCGGCCCACGCGCCGGTGCCCCCGGCTGGCGCGTGTTTGCCACCGTCCCAAAACAGCAAGGAGATGAGGCCCGATGAGGCTCATTGTTGTCGACGACGACCGCTTGGTGGTCGATTCGCTCAAGATTATCCTGGGCGCCCAGCCGCAGATCGAGGTGGTGGGTACCGGCGCCAACGGCAACGACGCGGTTTCGCTCTATGCCGAACACGCACCCGATATCGCGCTGCTCGACATTCAGATGCCGGGGCGCGACGGACTTTCGGCGGCACGCGAGATCCTTGAGCACGACCCTGCGGCGCGCGTGGTGTTTCTAACGACATTCTCGGATGACGAGTACATTGTGTCGGCGCTCAAGCTGGGCGCCCGCGGCTACCTGATCAAGACCGATGTCGCCGCCATTCCGCCGGCGTTGGCGCAGGTCATGGACGGCAAACGCGTACTCGAGGGTAAGGCGATCGAGGACATCGATTTTGACGGAACGGACGTCGAGGCGGGCACGCCCCGCCGGCCCGCAGCCTTCGCCAGCCTGACCGACCGCGAGTTCGAAGTCGCCGAGCTCATCGCCCGCGGCCTCGACAACAAAGAGATCGCCGCCACCGCCTACATGGGCGAAGGCACCGTGCGCAACCACATCAGCTCAATCCTGGCAAAGATGGGCCTGCGCAACCGCACGCAGATCGCTATCGCCTACCTGCGAGGGTAGTTGCCCGAAGACCGACCGTTCCGGCATAGCAAAATGGCTGCTACCGATTTAAGGCCATTTCAAAACTATGCCGGTTTACGGGGCCAAACTCAGGACCCCCATCCATACCCGCGTTTTCTGCAAAATGACGGCTCGTCTACCTGCGGTTTTATTTTCACGAATATCGGCATGGTTGGGGACTCGTAACTCAGCCCCGTAAACCGGCATAGTTTTGTTCGGGCGGCCCTGGACGAGTGCCTCCGCCAGCCTCGCGGGACCAAAATGATCCGTTTTCCTCCGTCCCCAAGGGATCAGCCGGAACCGCTCGCCACGAAATCGGCCCATCTACTACGTTTGACTCGACACTTCCAACCATATCCTCGTTTTGAACAAAACCACAAGCGTTCTACCTGCGGTTTTGTTTCCGCGCTTTTCGTCATGGTCGGGGATAGGCAGTTAAACGTAGTAGATGCTGTCTCTTATACACATCTCCGAGCCCACGAGACGCTACGCTATC
>CABRHR010000162.1 GCA_902470835.1 uncultured Collinsella sp. | reverse complement strand
CACTATCCTCTTCGTCGGCAGCGTCAGATGTGTATAAGAGACAGCGATATTGCCAACGCCACCTAAAAGCTGAATTACCCGCTCAGCGAGGACGTGATCTTGATCGGATCGACTATTGACCTCGTCATTGGGAGATTGCTCTTTGGCAAAGTCGCTTCCCGTTAAACAATCGATTGCCGCGCGATTGGCGACATGATTCTCGCGGCCCGGCGTCTTAAGGTCATAGACCAAGATGAGTGCTCGAAAACTAACAAAAAAGATGAGGCTAAAGGCAAGGCCGATACCGAGCGCCAAAAGATAGGCACCGGCATGCGTGCGCATGAGCGGAATAAAGTTGAAGGCTGCCATCTCCATGAGGCCGCCCGAGAAGATGCCGACGATGCCAAAGAGATTCATGGCTGTGGCAAGGCAAGACGATAAGACGGCGTAGAGCAAAAAGAGCCCGGGGTGGGTGAACATAAAGAGAAACTCGAGTGGCTCGGTAACGCCGCAAACCACCGAGGCGATGATGGCGGGAGCAAGGATGACCCTGAGGCCGGCGCGGCGCTCGGGTTTTGCGGTGGAGTAGAACGCAGCTGCGATGGCAGGAAGGCCAAAGACTTTGACCCAGCCGGTGGCGGTAAAACCGGCCCACGGCGCAAGCTCATTAAGGGGGCGCGTGCTATGGGAGAGGATGGGGAGCAAACTGCTCCACGTGGCGTAGATGCCGTCGTTAATGACCAGGTTGTCGTAGTAGATCGGCATGTAGAGCAGGTGGTGCAGGCCAAAGGGCTCGAGTGCTCGTTCTAAAAAGACAAAGATGCCCACGCCAAAGGGACCGACGCCTGCAAGCGCGTGACGCAGCGTATCGGTTACATCGTATACGTAGGGCACGATGGCGGCCGAGATAGCGGCAAGGGCAAACACGGCAAAAAAGCTAATGAGGTAGACCAGCGAGGAGCCCGAGAAGGTGCCGAGCCAATCGGGAATCTTGGCATCGTAGAAGCGGTCATGGATGGCGACGACGGTTGCCGATACCGCCAGCGGGCCGATAATGCCGGTGTCGAGCGTCTTGATGCCGTCGATGACGGTGATACCGCTGACGGGGGTCAAAGATGACGGGTACTCAAGTCCAAGGTTGTCTCCGCTCAGCTTAATGATCTCGCTCAAAAAGAAGCAGTAGGCAAAATAGGCGACGAGAGCCTCGAGGCAGCAACGAGCCGGTTGTTTTTGGGCAAGACCGATGGGCAGCGCTACGGCAAAAAGGAGCGGGAGGCGTTTAAAGACCGTCCACGAGCCGCGCTGGATGATGGTCCAAAAAACGTACCAAGGGGTTCCGTATACGGCGAGATCGCCGACGATGTCCGCAGTCGTTGCGAGAGCGGAGACGCCGACCATGAGGCCTGATATAGAAAACAGCATGGCGGGCGCGAACATTGCCCCGCCAAAGCGTTGGATTTTTTGCAGCATGTTCTGCCTTCCGAATATCGAGGCGCGTTGCGCGTGGGGAAACGTTTAAACAATGGATTCATTGTAGAGGACCAGACGATTGTCGTACCGGCAGTTTTGAGCGAAACCGATTTGGGCATGACAGAAACCGTCAACGGTTAAATCCTGTCGCTTTACCGATATTCGGTTTAAACAACTTTAAGAAATGCTATCGTGCCTAGCCGGAAATGAACAATGTAGAGGTGAAACAATGCCAAAAGCGATATACGAAGGAATCTACCGAGAAATACGCTCGCGCATCATTAATGGGACCTATGCGTTTCAGGAGATGCTGCCAACCGAAGCCGAGCTGACCGCGGAGTTCGGATGCACTCGCAATACCGTCCGTCGCGCCTTGGGTATGCTGTCCGACGGGATGTTTGTGCAGCCCATACACGGCAAGGGCGTGCGCGTTATTTGGCTTAAGGGCGAAACCGACATGTTGGGCGCACTCGAAGAGGTTGAGTCGTTTGGCGAGTTTGCAAAGCGCAACAATGCCGTCGCATCGACCGAGGTCAAGTCTTTTGAGCATTTGATTTGCACTGAGCAACTCTCTCGTCGCCTGGGCTTTAAGGTGGGCGAGGAGTTGATTCGCGTGGTGCGTGTCCGAAGCCTTAACGGCAATGCGCGCCAAGTAGACCATGGTTACTTTTTGGAGTCGATCGCCAAGGGTCTGACGCCCGAGATCGCCGCAAAGTCAATTTACGACTATCTGGAGCACAAACGCGGCGTCAAGGTGATGGCGAGTCGCCGTACAGTGAGCGTCGAGCTTGCCAACGATGAGGACTGCAGCTACTTGGACCTTGGCAAATACAACTGTGTCGCCGTCATGGAGAGCCAGTCGTACACCTCGGACGGCATCTTGTTCGAGGTCACGCATGCCCGCACGCATCCTGAGATCTTCCACTACCGCGTCAACTCCAAGCGATAGCCGGCTAGCTCGCAGCCTGACGAGACTCATGCCCTCAAAGAGAAAACGCCCGGTCAAACCGACGATGCATCGGCTTGACCTGTCTCTTATACACATCTGACGCTGCCGACGAAGAGGATAGTGTAG
>CABRHR010000161.1 GCA_902470835.1 uncultured Collinsella sp. | reverse complement strand
CGTCGGCAGCGTCAGATGTGTATAAGAGACAGGGGACGCGACCGGCGCCCCCGTGCGCGGCGAGTTTACAGCTTGGCGATGGCGTCGTCCACGTGCGAGACATAGATGTCGTCGACCGCGACGTTCTGTCCCAGACCCTGGAGCAGGCACGTCACTTCGAAGCCGGCGGCCACGAACTTCGCTGCCCAGCTGTCGGGGTCGGTCTCGTCTGCCATGTCGTTGTTCGCGTGGTCGCCCGCGACCACCATGAACGGCGCGAGCACGGCCTTCTTGTAGCCTGCGGCGCTCGCGGCGGCGATAACATCCTCGCAGGTCGGCTCAGCCTCGACGGTGCCGACGAAGAACTGCGTCAAGCCCTCGTTCTTAAACACTTCCTGCATCTTGGCATAGTCGGCGTTGGAATCGGCTTCGGTGCCGTGGCCCATGAGGCACAGCGCCGTCTTGCCGTCGTCGAAGGACGCCATGTTCTCCTTAATGGCTGCGGCCACCTTCTTGTAGTCGTCGTCGGAGGTGAGCAGCGGGTCGCCGAGCGAGATTTTGTCGAACTTGTCGGCGTACTTGTCGAGCTCGTCTTTCACGTCGGTGTATTCCAGGCCACCCATGAGATGCGTCGGCTGCACGACGATTTCCTTCACGCCGTCTTCCACGCAGCGGTCGAGCGCCTCGGTCATGTTGTCGATCGTGATGCCGTCGCGCTTCTTCAGCTTGTCGATGATGATCTGCGCGGTGAAGGCGCGGCGGATGTCGTAGTCCTGCCAGTACTTCTCGCGGATAGCGTCTTCGATGGCGCCGATGGTGATGTGGCGCGAGTCGTTGTAGCTCGTGCCGAAGCTCGTGACGAGGATGACCGGCTTCACGGCCTTCTCCTTTTCACTCGATTTTTCGGAACTTGCGGAGGTGTTGGAGCAGCCCGCGAGCGCGACTCCGGCGAGCGCGACGGCTCCGGTTGCTGCGGCGCCCATGAAGCCGCGGCGTGACATCTGGTCGGACATGGTTTTTCCTTTCCTCGGT
The DNA here is from genome assembly GCA_902470835.1 of uncultured Collinsella sp. Lineage (GTDB taxonomy): Bacteria > Actinomycetota > Coriobacteriia > Coriobacteriales > Coriobacteriaceae > Collinsella. The sequence continues at coordinate 1,563 of CABRHR010000161.1, read as the reverse complement.
TTGCCGGTCCCCCGGCGACAGTTGCTTGTCGGCACAAGCGAAAGAAAAGCGCACCCCTCGGGGTTCACAAGGAGCTAACGCCACGGCGATGCCGTGAGGAAAAGGCGAAGCAGTCTGGCTTGGGGCGCGAGGCGGTTCGCCCGCGCGTCCTATACAGTAATGTCCCTTGCCCAGGATTCCCACCTGGTTCCCTCCGCAAGCCAGCGCGGGCTGTGCGGGCGCCGCGCCGGTCATTTCCTTTTATCCGATTGTCATATGCTCGTTGCCGAAACTTTTACTATGATAGTGGGCACTTGTGAACGTGTCAAAGCCAGGGCGGGCGGCATTGCGCCTCCTGCCTGCGTATTTGCGTCGATTGCCGCCGCAGGCGCCGTGTTTTGCCCGCTGCGCGAATGACGGCGTAAACGGTTGCGTTGAGAAACGGGAAGGGAAGGCTCGGATGATTCATATCGTTGGCGCAGGCTCGGGCGCCGCCGACCTTATCACGCTGCGCGGGGCGCGCCTTCTGCGCGCGGCCGACGTGGTCGTTTGGGCGGGAAGCCTTGTGAATCCCGAGCTGCTCGCCGAGTGCAAGGAATCCTGCATCGTCTACGACAGCGCGCACATGACCTTGGAGGAAGTGCTCGACGTGATGTGCGCGGCAGATGCGCGGGGCGAGGAAGTGGTGCGCCTGCACACGGGCGACCCGTGCCTGTACGGCGCCATCCAGGAGCAGATGGACGCGCTCGACGCGCGCGGCGTGGACTACGAGGTGGTGCCCGGCGTGTCGAGCTTTTGCGGTGCCGCGGCGGCGCTTCGCCAGGAATACACGCTGCCGGGAATCAGCCAGTCGGTCGTGATCACGCGGCTTTCCGGACGTACCCCCATGCCCGCGGGCGAGGGCATACGCACCATGGCGGAAAGCGGCTCGACTATGGTCATCTTCCTGAGCTCGGGTATGCTCGCCGAGCTTTCCGCCGAGCTTTTGGCCGCGGGCCGCAGCTCCGACGAGCCGGCGGCGCTCGTGTACAAGGCGACCTGGCCTGAGGAGCGCGTGGTGCGCTGCACAGTGGGCACGCTCGCCGATGCGGGCGCGCGAGAGGGCATCGACCGCACGGCGCTCGTGGTGGTGGGCCGCGTGCTCGGAGCTCGCGGCGGGCTTGCGCACGACGGCGCGCAAGCGGAGTCGTACGAGCGCAGCAAGCTTTACGACCCTTCGTTTGCCACGGGATATCGGAAGGCGAGCAGCTAACGTGGCCTTCGAGCACTACATATATACCGGGACGACCCGCCTGCGCTGCGGCTATACCACGGGGAGCTGCGCCACGCTCGCGGCGAAGGCGGCCTGCGAGATGCTCTTGTCACGAAAGCCCGTCGGCTGCGTGTCGATCGTCACCCCCGGCGGGCTGCCCGTCGAGGCGAACGTGGTCGACGCATGCATCGGCGAGGGGTCCGCCCAGTGCGCCGTGCGAAAGGACGCAGGCGACGATGCCGATGTGACCGACGGCGTGCTCGTGTACGCGCGCGTGGAACATGCGCTGTCTCTTATACACATCTCCGAGCCCACGAGACGCTACGCTATCT
>CABRHR010000160.1 GCA_902470835.1 uncultured Collinsella sp. | reverse complement strand
GCAGCGTCAGATGTGTATAAGAGACAGTTACTTCTCGGTGCGGAGTATTGGGTGCGTCGGTGGATTGATGATTGCGGAAAATGGGATACTGCATCTTCATTCCGCTTTCGTTTCTCCCACCATAAATTACCCTTGGCATACTTGCGCAAAAGCCTGCTGGTGCTACACTTTTCCTTGCTGTTTCAGGGCGGGGTGGAATTCCCCACTGGCGGTAAATCGGGCGGTGCTAAAGGGGTGCCGCGGCGCAGGCGAGGTGCCTGCGGCCGAGCCGATGAGTCCGCGACCCGTGCGTGTGTTGGTTCGCATGCCGGCTGAACTGGTGAGATTCCAGTACCAACGGTTAGAGTCCGGATGAAAGAGGCAGGTGATCTTATGTCTGAACAGTCGCAGCATATCCATTTTGAGAACACGAATAGGTGGAGCACCAAACAGCTCGTAACCATGGCGCTCATGTGTGCCCTGGGCGCGCTCTTTATGTATGTACAGCTGCCCATCCTTCCTTCGGCGCCGTTTTTGACCTACGATCCGTCGCTAGTGCCGGCGATGGTGTGCGGGTTTGCGTATGGTCCTGGTGCCGGTACCGCCGTTGCCGCTATGGCGATCGTTATCCATGCGCTCACCACAGGTGACTGGGTCGGCGCGCTTATGAACCTGGTTGCCACGCTGGGCTACATTCTGCCCGCGGCTATCGTCTACCAGAAGATGCATACCTATAAGGGTGCCGTGATTGGTCTGGTGCTCGGCGTCATTGCCGCTACGGTGCTGTCCATGGTCGCGAACCTGACCATCGGCGTTTGGTTCTGGTATGGCTCGGCCGATGTGATTCTGCCGCTCATGCTTCCCGCCGTCTTGCCGTTTAACCTCATCAAGACCGTGCTCAACTCGGTGTTGACGCTGGCGGTGTATAAGGCAGTCTCCAACCTCATCACGCCTAAAAAGGACCAGGTCAAAGGCCGCGCATGATTGAGTGTCGGGGCGTTTCCTTTAGCTATGACGGTGCCGCACCGGCACTCGACGGCGTCGATCTAAACATCGAGGACGGCGAGTTTTTCTGCATCCTAGGTGGCAATGGGTCGGGCAAGTCGACGTTTGCCAAGCATCTGAATGCGCTATTGCAACCCGATGTGGGCACGGTATATATCAACGGCATGGATGCGTCCGATCCCAAGCTGGTCTACGACATTCGTTCGACCGCAGGCATGGTGTTCCAGAATCCCGACGATCAGCTGGTAGCAACGCTTGTCGAAGATGACGTTGCGTTTGGTCCCGAAAACCTTGGCGTGCCATCGGTGCAAATTGCGCAGCGCGTACGCGAGGCACTGAAGGGCGTGGGCCTGGTGGGCTTTGAGCGCCACGAGACCCATGCGCTTTCGGGTGGCCAAAAGCAACGCGTGGCGCTTGCCGGCGTACTCGCCATGGAGCCGCGCGTTCTCATTTTGGATGAGGCTTCCTCGATGCTCGATCCACGTGGACGCAAGGGCCTCATGAAGGCTTGCCGCGCGTTACACGATCGCGGCATGACTATCGTGATGATTACGCACTTTATGGAAGAGGCCGCCGAGGCCGATCGCGTCGCGGTGTTTCGGGCGGGGCGCGTTGCCATGCTCGGTACGCCCGAGGAGATTCTGACACGGGCAGATGAGCTTGCGCAGCTGAACTTGGACATGCCGGAGTCGTGCTGTCTGGGTAGGGCACTTCGTGCGAAGGGCGCGCCCGTTCACGCGCAGGTGCGCGAGGCGGATATGGTTGCCGAGGTTGCGCAGGCCTATACCGAGCGAAGTGAGGTGGGCACCGCGGGGCAGCCTTCCGCATCCCAGTTGGAAATCGCTGGCGGTACTGTTTCGGCAGACGATGAGGACAACGCGTCGGAGCCCGTCATCGAGCTATCCCATGTTTCGTACAGTTATTCGCTCAGTCCGCGCGAGCGCCGTCGCTGGCATAAGCGCTCGGCCGATGCGGACGCATCGAGCAAACAGGCTCTTTGGGGCAACGATCCAAACAGTCCCTGGGCACTGCGCGATGTTTCGCTGACGGTGCATCGTGGCGAGTTTCTGGGACTGGCGGGTCATACCGGCTCGGGTAAATCGACGCTGGTTCAGCATCTCAACGGGTTGATTCGTCCGCAGGAGGGGAGCGTTTGCGCGCTGGGGCTCGACCTATCAAACAAGAAAGACGCCGCCGCGGTTAAGGCTAAGGTCGGCGTGGTGTTTCAGTATCCCGAGCGCCAGCTATTTGCCGAGACCGTGGTGCAGGACGTGGCATTTGGTCCGCGTAACCTTGGCCTGCCACAAGACGAGGTCGCGCGTCGTGTCGCATCATCGCTTACGCGCGTGGGCTTCGACCTTGCCGCGATAGGCGACAAGAATCCCTTTGAGCTTTCGGGCGGCCAGCAGCGCCGCGTGGCGTTTGCCGGCGTGCTCGCCATGGAGCCCGAGGTCCTGGTGCTCGACGAGCCCATGGCAGGCCTCGATCCGGCTGCGCGCAGGGATTTCCTGGAGCTCATTGGCCGTCTACATGACGAAGGCCTGACCGTTGTTATGGTTTCGCACAGCATGGATGCCCTGGCAAATTGTTGTGACCGTATCGTCGTGATG
>CABRHR010000159.1 GCA_902470835.1 uncultured Collinsella sp. | reverse complement strand
ATGTGTATAAGAGACAGGAGCGGCGACGGCCTCAACGGCCGACGGGGCATCTGCCACATCGGCATTTGTAATGCTCGTGAGCTCGGTAATCTCGGCGGGAATCAGTTGCTTGGGATGCACGAAGGTATCGAAGCGGTCGACGACCTCGCGGCCCGAAAGGCGGGCCGCCGAGATCTCGATCAGCTCATTGTCCTGCACCGAAAGACCCGTGGTCTCGGTATCGAGGACGATCACATCTTCCTCGATAAGGCCGAAGGACTGCGTTTTGGCGCGCTCGGCAAGCGTGGCATAGGAGTCGATGACAAACTGCGGCGTTCCTGACGAAACCGCGTCCTCGATTAGCATGCAATGCCCGCTCGACGAAGACCCATACGGATCAGGCTGTCACAGACCTGCGGGAACGTCATGTCGTCGGTGTGGCGGATCTCATCCGGATACAGCGACGTATCGGTCATGCCGGGAATGGTATTGGTCTCGAGGATAACGGGGCCGTCCTCGCTCACGATAAAATCGCTGCGCGAGATGCCCAGGCAACCGAGGGCCTTGTGAGCGGCACAGGCAAGCTCCTGGGCACGAGCATAGTTCTCGGGTGAAATCTGCGCCGGAATGCGATGGATGTCCGTAGGGTCGACATATTTCACGTCCAGATCGTAGAACTCGCAGTCCTCGGGCTTACGGATCTCGACAATCGGCAGGGCGCGCACGTCATCTTCACCGTATACGCCAACGGTGATCTCGGTACCCTCGATGCACTTCTCGACCAGCACTTTGTCGCCGTACTCAAACGCCTTGGCGATTGCCGCGGGCAGCTCGGAGGGCTCATGGACCAGGGAAATGCCATAGCTGGAACCGTTGACGGCCGGCTTCACAAAGCAGCGCTCGCCACAAACCTCGACGATATGATCGATATCGACTTCATCGCCCACCTCGAGCGCAAGGCCGGGGGCAATGGGAATGCCCGCCTTGGCGTACAGGAGCTTAGAGACCTCCTTGTCGGCACCGCAGGCGCTGGCAAGCACGCCCGAGGCCGTGTAGGGGATACCCAGGGTCTCCATGGCGCCCTGCATGGCACCATCCTCGCCGCCGGCACCGTGCATGGCGATAAACGCCACGTCAAAGCCGCCGGTCGCCATGGTTACCATAAAGTCATCAGCGGCCGTGTCGAGCAGCTCCACCGAGGTGTAGCCGGCTTCCTTCAGTGCCACCACGACGTTCTTTCCCGAATTGAGCGAGATCTCGCGCTCAGCGGAATGACCGCCCGCCAAGACCGCTACGTGCATGTTCTTTAGGCTTTTACCCGGCATGGGCAGACTCCTCCTCTATAATTTCTGCAGCTGATACCATATTGTAGCGATACCCTCTACGTTTCCCCAAAATCGAAAGGCTTCCATGAATCCCAGGACTAAATCTCAGGACATTCGCGACTTGAGCCAAAACGATATTCGCGAGCTCGTGGCCGAACTTGGCCAGCCCGCCTTCCGCGCAAAGCAGCTCATCGAATGGGTCTTTGAGAAGAACGTTTGTTCGTTCGACGACATGACCAACCTTCCCAAGGCTTTCCGCGAGCAGCTTAAAGAGGCTTTTGCCTTTGACACGCCGACTGAACTCACCAAGCAGGTTTCCAAAGATGGCTCTCGCAAGTATCTGCTCGAGTACCACGACGGCGTTTCCGTCGAGACCGTCGGTATGCCCCGTCGCAACAAGCTTTCCGTCTGCGTGTCCACCCAGGCAGGCTGTGGCATGGGCTGCGCCTTTTGCGCTACCGGCCTCAACGGCCTCAAGCGTTCTCTGACCGCTCAAGAGATCGTCGACCAGGTACTTCATGTATCCAACGACTTTGGTGAGCGCGCCACGAGCGTTGTCTTTATGGGCCAGGGCGAGCCGTTTGCCAACTACGACGAGGTTCTCAAGGCGCTGCGAATCCTCAATGACCCCGACGGCATCGGTATCGGCGCTCGTCACCTCACCGTCTCTACCAGCGGCGTTATTCCCGGTATTCGCAAATTTGCCGACATCCCCGAGCAATTCACGCTTGCCGTTTCCCTGCATTCCGCCATCCAGTCGACGCGCAATAAGCTCATGCCCGGTGTTAAGAAGTACACGCTGCTTCGCCTTCACGAAGCGCTTCAGCTCTACACCGAGAAGACTGGCCGCCGCCCGACCTATGAGTATGCCATGATCGAAGGCGTCAACGATACGAATCCCGAGATGCAGGCGCTCTGCGACTTCTGCGAGGGAACGCTGTGCCACGTTAACCTCATTCAGCTTAACGACATCGAGGGCAGCCCGCTCAAGCCGTCGCCGATTCATAAGGTTGAGGATCTTCAGCGTCGTCTTGAGTCCCGTGGCATCGAGACCACGATTCGTAACTCCCGTGGTAACGATATTGACGCCGCTTGCGGACAACTGAAGCAGCGCTTCAAAGTTCAGAAGAACGCATAGGGGAGTCGCACCCCAAAACGTTTCATGTGAAACATCGAACGACCCCGGTTGCAGAATATGCAACCGGGGTCGTTTCATTTATTGACCTTAATTTTGAATCAGCTGCTACCTGTCCCATTTTTTACGGCCAAAATAAGGGGTCCTTGTCTCATGAATCAGACAAGGACCCCTTAGACTGTCTCTTATACACATCTCCGAGCCCACGAGACGCTACGCTATCTCGT
>CABRHR010000158.1 GCA_902470835.1 uncultured Collinsella sp. | reverse complement strand
GAGATAGCGTAGCGTCTCGTGGGCTCGGAGATGTGTATAAGAGACAGGGCGCCCTCCTGCGCGCGATCAGCCCGTCATTTAGAACGGAATAAAAGTTTGTGAGGCCCTGGCCGTTTGGCCAGGGCCTCATTTTGTAAGGAGTCAAAAAAGCCCGTCTCAAATGAGCTAGTTGAGGAGTTGTGCCATGGCGCTGACGAATTTTTGGACTTGGAGGGTGGGCTCGAGCGGGTAGTGCAGAAAGACTGGCACCTCGCGACCGCAGAGGAACGGCACGCCCACAAAGGCCGGGTGCACCCCCGACCATGCGCCGCAGGTGAGCACCGCGTCGCCCTTTTCCTCTGCCTCGTTAAAGAGCGCAAAGTCAAAGCTATCCACATCGATCACGTCCACACCGCCGTCGGCCAGAAGGTCGATACGCAGACTGTCCATGGCGTCGTTGCCGTGGCGGAGCACGCGCAGGCGCATGCCCTCCAGGTCGGCAACCGTAATGCGTGCCTTGCGCGCCAGCGGGCTCGTGCGCGGCAGGTCGATATAAAACGGTACGTTGACGATGCGGAGCTTTTGGCAGGCATCACCCCAGCGCGGGGTCGAAAAACTCGACTGCACCACATCGACCTCGCGACCCAAGCTGCGCATGACGGATTCGCGCTCGTCATAGAGGTCGCTCACCGGCACGATCTCAAATCGCAGCGACGGTTCCAGATCGTGGATGCCCGACCACATCGACAGCGTTTGGCGCCCCGGGCACATCATCGACACGCCCAAGCGCACGGCACCGCCATCGCCCGCCGCGCGTCGGGCACGGCGCAGCGCGTCCTCGGACTGCCGCATGATCGAGCGCGCGTCGTCCACCAGCAGTGCGCCGGCCGGCGTCACCTTGACGCCCGAGTGCGAACGTTCGAACAGCGTGATGCCGAACTCGGCCTCGAAGCCCGACACCTGCTTGACGAGTGCTGGGGTCGACACGCGCAATTTTGCCGCCGCACGCGAGAAGCTTCCCAGCTCCGCGGCGGCCGATATGGCCTCAAGTCTTCGATCGTACACGTCAATCTCCCGTTTTCGCGCCCGTGGCCACATGGTGCCACAGGGGGTTGTTTTCGCAGGTCACACGTTCAATTGAGAATAAACTGCATCGAACAGTGTAAACCTGCAGTTAACGCCATTCTAACAAATATGCAATTCACCTGCGCAAACGCAAAGCATACGATAACCAGCGAAAACCACGTGGGTCGGTTAATGGGAGCGACCCACGGGGAGGCACAAGAAGGGAAGTTCCTATGAGCAATTGGCTTAAGCTCGAGGGCGATGTCTGCGCCGTGACCGGCGCGCTCGGCGGTATGGGCGCCGAGATCTGCCGCGAGTTCGCCCGCAATGGCGCCAACGTCGTCATGCTCGACCTGGACGAGGAGAAGGTCAAGGCCGCAGCTGCCGACCTCGCCGCCGAGTTTGACATCCACGCCGAGGGTTACAAGATGAACGCCACCGACGAGGCCGAGGTTCAGGCCGCCGTCGACGCCACCATCGCCGACTTCGGCCGCATCGACGTTCTCGTCAACACCGCCGGCATCCTGCGCTTCGCAGCCATGGAAGACCTGCCCCTCTCCGACTGGAACGAGGTCATCAACGTCAACCTTACCGGCTACTTCATCACCTCGCAGCGCTTTGGTCGCGAGATGATCAAGGCCGGCCAGGGCCGCTTGGTGCACATCTCGACCGTTGCCAGCCACTCCCCCGAGACGTTCTCGGGCGTGTACAGCTCCACCAAGGCTGGTGTCAACATGATGTCCAAGATGCTAGCTGCCGAGTGGGGCCCCTACGGCGTGCGCTCCAACTGCGTCGAGCCCTGCTTTGTCAAGACCCCGATGTCGGCCAACTTCTACGCCGACCCCGAGGTCGAAAAGAGCCGCAGCCGTCTGATCGCCACGCGCCGCATCGGCGAGGTCAGCGATATCGCCAACGCCGTCATGTTCCTGGCGTCCACGCGCTCGGACTTTACCACCGGCGACGCCATCAAGGTCGACGGCGGTTTCTCCAACATGATGGGCGACCTCACCGCCAAGCCCGGCGGCCGTCGCGCCTATGCCGACAACTACCTTAAGAACAAGGGTGTCGAGCTCTGGTCCGATGAGTCCGGCGTCGCCAAGCCGACCGACCAGTAAACCAACATGACAGGGAGGTCCCGCAGACACGCCCGCTCCTCCCCCGTATCGATTAGAAAGAGTCCAATGGCTTCCACCAACTCCAACAAGGGTCGCGCCGTCGTGCTTTCCGCCGCGTGCGTCACCATGTTCTTCATCAGCTCCATCGCGCTGTATTCCGTCGTGAGCAAGAACCTGCTCGCCGTCTACCCCGAGTGGTCGAGCGCCCTTACCTGGGCGTTCCCGGTCTTCCAGACCATCATGGCCGTGACGGGCATCTTCGCCGGCCGCATCTCCGACAAGATTGGTCCGCGCAACGTCGTGATCGCCGCCGCCGTGTGCTACGGCCTAGGCTGGTTCATGTCCGGCACCGTCACCGAGCCGTGGCAGTTCTACCTGTGGTTCTCGCTCGTCGCCGCCATCGGCAACGGTCTGGGCTACAACCCGGCGCTCACCACCGGCCAAAAGTGGTTCATTGACAAGAAGGGCCTCGCCTCCGGCATCACCCTCGCTGCTTCGACCGCCGGCCCCGCTGTGCCTGTCTCTTATACACATCTCCGAGCCCAC
>CABRHR010000157.1 GCA_902470835.1 uncultured Collinsella sp. | reverse complement strand
GATAGCGTAGCGTCTCGTGGGCTCGGAGATGTGTATAAGAGACAGGTATTATAACGTCATGGGATGAATGAAGGGTTCATCCAAGTGAGTTAGGAGTAAGGGATGTTCAATTTCGATGAGCCTCGTTACGAGAAGGTTGTGAGCGATGCCCTCGCTCTCCGTCCTCAGATTGAGGCTGCCGTGGACAAGGTCTGCGAGCAGGGTTATTCCAACATCTTCTTCATCGGCTGCGGCGGCACCTGGGCCCACACGCTCCCGATGAAGTATTGGATCGAGACCACCACGGCCGACGTCGACGTCCACTGCGAGATTGCCGCTGAGTTCCTCGCATGCCCGCCCAAGACCTTCAACAAGGACTCGGTCTGCGTCTTCTCCACCCGTACCGGCACCACCCCCGAGATCATCGAGGCCGCCAAGTTCTGCCAGGAGCAGGGTGCCCGCACGCTGATGTATGTCTCCAACGACAACACCCCGGCCACTGAGTACGCCGATTACAAGTTCTTCAGCTTCGCCGAGGACGACGTTCTGTGCGAGGCCATCTACACCTACCAGATCACGCTGGTCGCCTGCTTCCTCAAGAACGCCGGCGCCTTCCCCAAGTACGACACCTTCATGGAGGAGTTCGGCAACATCGCTCCGTACCTCATCAAGGCCAAGGACGCTCAGGACGAGCGCTGCGCCGCCATGGCCGAGGACTTCAAGGACACCGATTACCACATGGTGATTGGCTCCGGCATGCTCTGGGGTGAGGCCTACGACTACGCTATGTGCATTCTCGAGGAGATGCAGTGGATCAAGACCAAGTCTATCCACGCCGCCGAGTTCTTCCACGGCACCATCGAACTCTGCGAGGAGGGCACGAGCCTCATCATGCTCTACGGCGAGGACGACACCCGTAAGCTCATGGACCGCGTGGACAACTTCACTCACATGCTCGCCGACGAGAAGGGCGTCCATGTCCGCGTGAACAAGTTCGACACCGCCGAGGTCGAGCTGCCGTTCAGCGACCCCGAGTTCCGCAAGATCGTCTCCCCGATGGTCACCTACACCATCACCGAGCGTCTGAGCTGCCATCTCGAGCACGTCCGTAACCACCCGCTCACCACGCGTCGTTACTATCACCAGATGAACTACTAATCCTCTCAAATTGCTGCGGTTGTCTGCAGGCGAGCTGCGCAGAACGCCTCGCCTGCAGACCTGTTTCTGGGGTTGATCGAAATGGTTATCCAGTATCTTCTAGTTGCACTGGTCGCATTTATTGCGTCCATGGACGAGCAATTATTTGGCATTACGATGCTTGGTCGTCCGCTGTTTACGAGCCTGTTTGTCGGCTTGATCCTTGGCGATGTCCAGCAGGGCGTTATCGTCGGCGCTGCTTTGGAGTCCATGTTCATGGGCGCCATCATGGTCGGCGCGGCGGTTCCTCCCGAGGTCTATGCCTCCGGCGTGCTTGGCTGCGCGTTTGCCGTCATTACGGGTACGGGCACGGCAACTGCCGTCGCGCTCGCCCTTCCCGTCTCCGTCTTCCTTCAGGTGTGGCGCAACTTCTGCTACGCCGTTCCGGGTGCCTTTGCCTGCAAGAAGATTGAGACCGCTCTGGCAAATCGCGATCTTGCAAAGGCGAACCTGTACCATCTGACCGTCGTGCCGCTGTCGATTGGCATTCCGTCTGCACTGCTGGTGTTTTGCTCGCTGTTCTTTGGTGCCGACCTCATCAACAATGCGCTCAACGCGATTCCGCAGTTTGTGATGGACGGCCTCAACGTTGCATCCGGCGTCATGGTCTGCATCGGCTTCGCACTTCTTATTAGGACCATGGGCGATAACAAGCTGCTTCCTTGGCTGTTCTTGGGATTCATTATGGTCATCTACCTCAAGATGGACGTTATCGGCGTCGCCGCAGCTGCCATTTGCGTCGCACTGCTCCTGGCCTTCCGCGAGGGCTCGTCCGGTCCGCAGACGGTTGCTGCAGATGAAGAGGAGGACTTCTAATGGCTACCCAGAACACCGACCTCAAAGAGGCCAAGAAGGACGCGATTATGAGCCCCGATATGTATCGGAGCATGTTCCTTCGCCAGTTTACGAGCCAGTGCTCGCAGTCGTACGACAAGATGATGGCAATGGGCTTCATGTACACCATTCAGAAGCCCCTGCGAAAGATCTATCCCAACGACGACGATTACTATGCGGCGCTCGATCGCCATACCGAGTTCTTTAACATCACGCCTCATGTGCTTCCGTTTGTAGCCGGCCTAACGGTTTCGATGGAAGAGCAGGCGGCTGCCGATAAGAACTTCGACACGTCCTCGATTAACGCCATGAAGGTCGGCCTCATGGGACCGCTTTCCGGCATTGGCGATTCGTTCTACTGGGGTACGTTCCGCGTGGTCGCCGCCGGCATTGGTATTGGCATCGCTTCGACGGGCAACCCGCTCGGCCCCATCGTGTACGCGCTCATCTACTCCGTGATTAACTTTGCAACGCGTATCGTCGCAGCCCATCTGGGTTACGACCTGGGTACCAAGTTCCTGCAGCAGTCCGAAGAGAACAACCTTATGTCTCGCATGACGCATGCTGCCGGTGTCCTCGGAATGACCGTTATCGGCGCCATGATTGCGGCACAGGTCTCCCTGTCCACTGCTTTGACCTTTGACGTGGGTGGTTCGGAGATTGTCCTGCAGGATCTGTTCGATTCGATCTTCCCCGGCCTGCTGCCCTTGCTGGCAACCTTTGCCTGCGTCGCCCTGTACAAAAAGGGCGTCAAGACCATTTGGATCATCTTGGGCATCTTTGCAATCTGCATCATCGGAACGGGCTTGGGAGTGTTCGCGGCGGCGTAATGTTGACTGCTATGCTCGCGCGTTGGATAACTAACTGACCGTTTGAAAACGGGGCTCGGCGTAAGGCCGGCCCCGTTTTTTTGTTTGAGGGATTTTCCGACCGTCCAAAAATCCACGCTCGTCCATCACTCACGTATCTCTCGTCTCTCATTCGTCACTAATACGAGAGATAACTGAAAGACGAGAGATAAATACGAGAGATAACTGAGCAGCAAAGAGACAGGCAATCATGGTATTGTCTCAATACCAATTGTTCTACCAGCAATAATATGTATAAATGAAGCAAATGGTAGACATTCCATCTCTATCTATCTCTTATCGCTAAGCCGAGAGATAGAGAGATAGAGAGATAGAGAG
>CABRHR010000156.1 GCA_902470835.1 uncultured Collinsella sp. | reverse complement strand
GTGTCCTATCCCGCGCTTGCGCTACTCGCCGTCTCTATCGGGCTGTTGTTTGGTGCGGGGACCACGGCCATGGACGCCTATCCGCGCTTTTTGACGGAGGCGCCCGAGGAACTTCTGCGCATTAACGGCCTCAACAACATCGCGACAAGTGTCGCGGTGATCGTCGGGCCTGCGCTTGGGGGTGTCATCGCCTCGGTCTTTTCCAACCAAGGGGTGTTTTTCCTACTTGCGGTGGCACCCGTTCCCGCTCTGTTGCTTGTGGCCTCGTTGCGTGAGGGCGCTGCTGTTCAGGGTGTCGATAAGCCGGAGTCTCGCGCTGAGGCGACGGGCTTACGATCGCTTTGGGAAGGCGTTGTTGTCACGGCGGCCGATGCCGACCTACGCCTGATTTTTCTCATGGGCTTTATGGGCTTCTTTGCCTACGGGGCGTTCGATTCGCTCGAGTCTCTGTTCTACCGCGATGTTCTCTGCGTGGGTACGCAGTGGATGGGATGGCTGTCGGCCATTGCCGGTATCGGCGGAACACTGGGGTCATATCTGATCATGCGCGTGCCGTCGGGGCGCATCGGGCTGGAGCTTCTGGCGGCGATGCTGCTGGTGACGGGCGTGGGCTCCGTTGTATACGTGGGTACCGCCCATGTTGCCTTCGCGGCGGTGGGGCAGCTTGTCTGTGGCGTCGGCTTTGGCGCCATGGGGCCGGTGCGCGTCACGCTCACCCAGCGCCTGAGCGACCCTGCCAAGGTGGGGCGCGTGCTGGGCGTGATGCGCGTGGGCCTCAACGGTGCCGGCGTGCTGCCGCTGGTTGTGGCTCCGTTTTTGGCCGAAGCCTTTGGCGTACAGGGGGTGCTTGTAGGCGCAAGCCTGGCAACGGCCGGTATCGCCTGCGCGTTTTGGGCAATTGCCCGGCATCGGGGCTAGACTCTCGGCATCCCGCTCGCCTTTTTGAATACGCGGCATGGGGAAAGCGAAATACGCCCCGCTTCTTCTGACGCGAGAGTCGGGAGGACGCATGCTCCATGCCGATTGATGCGAGGGCATATTTATGTCCGCACGAGTTCGTAGACTTCTCAATAAGGATAAACGCCGAGTGTTCCGGCCGTTAGAGGAGCTGCCATGTACGAGCCTTCACGTGTTCTTTTGTCATTTCACATTGCGGGATTTCAGTATGCCGATGGTGCTTTAGTGTTGGGCGATCTTAAGGTTGGCGATAAGCTGACGCTGTGCGCCGAGCGCGATAATCCTCATGATCCCGAGGCGGTTGCGATCTATTACGGCAATACTAAGCTTGGTTATGTCCCGGGAAACGAGGTCGGTCCGCTGTCTGTAATGATGTATTACGGACATGGTGATGTATTTGAAGTGCGCGTGCAGCAGGTTGCACCCGAGCGTAACCCGTGGCATCAGGTGCGCGTGGGGCTTTACGTGACCGATGCTCGCTAGCCGGTAATGGAGGCCGCCATGTTTGATGACGATGACCTGTTCGATTTGGCGGATGACCCGTTTGAGTGGTATTTGTTGCTTGATGACGATGAGCTGAAGCAAGATCGCAAAAAGCGGAAAGATAAGAACGCCAAGGGCAATGACTCAAAAAACAAGGGTAAGCGTCGTCGGGGTCTATTCGGCGGGCTCTTTGGATAAGCGTTCCCATCAAAGCCTCTGTATACTTGGTTCCAGTAAAACGCTTGCGAAATGAGGATACAGACGATGATGTGGTTTACCGCCGACCTGCACCTGGGCGATACGAATATCCTACATGATATGGATCGGCCGTTTGCGTCGGTCGAGGAGATGAACCGCAAGGTCATCGATGCCATCAACGAATGCGTGGCCACCGATGACCGGCTATATATCCTGGGCGACTTTACGTATCGCCTGCCTATGGCGGAAGCCGTGCGCCTGCGCGAGCGCATCGAGTGCAAGAACGTGACGCTCGTTCGCGGCAACCATGATGGCGACTGGGGAGATCCGAATGCGCCGCAGATTTGGGAGGACGTACGCGATTACCTGGAGATCGCCCCCGGCTATGCCAAGGGCCATCGCCTGGTGATGAGTCATTACCCCATGCTCAGCTGGAACGGCAAGGCCCGTGGCGCGATTATGCTCCACGGACATATTCACAGCAGGGGAGACCGCACCAATACACGTAACCGCGACCGCGAGCGCCCGATCCTGCGCTATGACGTTGGCCTTGATGCCAACAACTACAAGCCCATAAGCCGCGACCAGATCCTTGGCTTCTTTGGACTATAGCTGCAAGTGCAGGTAGAATGAACGCTCCGCGTGGATGGTCTGCGCGGCGCGTATTAGTAGGAGCAATGATCCCATGAGGGCTATTCAGCGCATTAATCACAATGCTGCCATCTGTGAAGACGGCGCAGGGCGTCAGCTTATCGCGCTGGGTCGCGGCATTGGTTTTGGTGAGATGCCGCACGAGGTCGATCTGGATGTTGTTACGCGCACCTTTTACGGCATCGACTCAAAGTACCTGGCGTTTATCGACGAGGTCGATCCCGAGGTACTGGAGTTTTCTGCTCAGCTGGCCGATATTGCAACGGGACAGCTTTCGTATGAATTAAGCCCTAACCTCCCCATTACATTGGCGGACCATATTCAGTTCGCCATTAAGCGTGCCCGCGAACATATGGTGGTGTCGTTGCCGCTTAAGCGCGATCTGGAGCAGTTGCATCCCATCGAATATCGTTTGGGCGAGCTGGCTGTTCGTGGCATTCAGAAAAGCTTCCGCGTGCGTATGCCCCGAAGCGAGGCTGCGGGCATTGCCATGTCGATTATTAACGCGTCGGTTAAGCCGAGCGAGCGGCGCGTACTTGCCGAGCAGCACGAGGAGCGACTGCTCGATATGACGGTCGCGATTATTGAAGAAGAGCTGGGCGTAACAGTCGATTGCTCGTCGTTTGCCTTTACTCGCTTTGCCACTCACGTGCGCTATCTGCTCGACCGCGTGGCAAAGAAGGAGCCGATCGATACCGAGAACTCCGGTCTCTACGACGTGCTCGTGGAGCAGTATCCGGCGGCATCGCGTTGCGCTCTTCGTGTTGACAATCTGATCCAAGAGGCTTTTGGCGAGCCATTGGCCCAAGAAGAGCTCGTCTATCTGATCATGCATGTGAATCGTGTGGCTCCTGCCAGCACGGATAAATAGGGTCTTTGGCGTTTCCCTTTCGTTACGGTGGCCGTTCACGGCTCGTTTG
>CABRHR010000155.1 GCA_902470835.1 uncultured Collinsella sp. | reverse complement strand
GTCAGATGTGTATAAGAGACAGGTCTTTAGCGTGCTGCGCGAGCACAGCCTATCGCTGAGGGGTGGCACCGACTCGCTGCTCGAGGTCGAATCGGGCTCCAACGACCCCGTCGCGTACATGCTCACCGCGGTGCTCGCGACCCTCGCCGCCGGCGGCGACATTAATATCCCCATGCTGCTCGCCAAGCAGATCATCCTGGGCGTGGGCTTGGGCCTTGTCATCGGCTGGGCAAGCGCACGGCTGATCGAGCGTGCACATGCAACAGCCGAGGGCGCACACACCATCTTTTTGTTCGCCGTGGCAATCGTCGCCTACGCCCTGCCGAGCTACCTGGGCGGCAACGGTTTTTTGTCCGTGTACCTGGCCGGCATCGTGCTGGGCGCGAGCGACATCACCGACAAGGTCGAGTTGGCGCATTTCTTCGACACCCTTACCGAAATGGCCGAGATGACCATCTTCTTTTTGCTCGGCCTGCTCGTGACGCCCGCCCGCCTGCCGCAAATGCTGCTGCCGGGCCTGGCGCTCATGGCGTTTATGCTCCTCGTGAGCCGCCCCATCGCCGTCGGCCTGTTGCTAGCGCCCTTTAAGACGAACCCCCGCCAGGTAGCGCTCGTAAGCTGGGCGGGCCTGCGCGGTGCGGCTTCGGTCGTGTTTAGTCTCTTTGCCGTGGTGGCCGGTGTTCCCGGTGGGCACGATCTGTTTGACCTGGTATTTGTGATTGCCGTGTCGAGCATTGTGGTGCAAGGCTCGCTGCTGCCGGCGGTGGCGAAAAAGCTCGACATGATCGATACGGAAGGCGATGTCCGCCGCACCTTTAACGACTACCGCGACGAAGACGGCATGTCGTTCGTTAAGCTCAAGGTGGGCGCGGGGCATCCGTTTGCCGGACGCTCGCTCGCGGACATTGGCAGCGCGACGAACATGCTGGTGGTCTTGGTGCTGCGCGACGGCGCCCATCCGGTGTTACCCAACGGCGATACCGTAATTGAAGAAGGCGACCTGTTGGTTATGGCCGCGCCGACGTTTGAAGAGCGTGCCGAGGTTACGCTGCGCGAAGTCACCGTGACACCCCACGGTCGTCTGGCCGGCCAGCGCCTGCGCGACGTGCCGCAAGGCAAGCACCCGTTTATTGTGGTGATGCTCAAGCGCGACGGCCAAACGATTATCCCCGACGGAAACACCCTCATATACGCCGGCGACGAAGCCGTCATCGCCACGCTCGCGTCGTAGCTACCCCGCTCCTCCTAAGTTGCGGTGAAATAGGGACTGAAAAGGCGTTCTAGCAGCCTAAACAGTCCCTATTTCACCGCAACTTAGGAGGAGCCGGACGGGCGCATCCCGTCCGGAAGCATCGAACTATGCGGATAAAGGGACGCCATTTGAAAGCCGCCCGATCTCATGCTATAAAGAAGTCGGTGCCCTCGAATAGAGGGACCTCCAAGAGCCGGAGGCTTCCCTTCGGCATTTTTTATGCCAAATCCAGTTGCAAGGCGCTTTGGCGATAACCCTTTTATAAGTTGCGGTGATATAGGGACTGTTTATGCGCTCAAAAGCGCAATTAAGTCCCCATTTCACCGCAACTTATTGAGGGGATGGGATTGAGGGGCGGCTGTGGTTACCAGCCCTCGTCCGTGCCGTAGCCGTCGTCCGCGACGTCAACGGCAAAGTTTCGGAGGTCGAGGCCTTCGCGTTCGGCTCGAGCTAGGAGCTCTTGGGGCGACTCGTCCACGATATCCATCACGTCGAGCATGGCCGCCGGAATACCCACTCCAGCCGCGCTCCCCGCGCGGTCGAGCAAGCCCTCGCGCAGCTGATCCACATCGACATTGATCTTCAAGGTGAAACCTCCTGCTGGGCAACCGCAACCACATAACCCGAGCACCACAAATGAGATGCAATAAATCTCAGACAACGCCATAATAAGTCATTGACCATCAAGGGGGGTTGTGGACAATGGACAAGCTCGATGCCATGACGGCGCAAGTCAGAGATTTTTGCGACGCACGCGACTGGCGCAAATATCACACGCCGAAAGAGCTCGCCATCGGCATGGCAACTGAGTCCTCAGAACTCCTTCAGCTCTTTCGTTTTATGAGCGATGAGCGCATTGCGGAGATGTTCGAAGACGCCGAGCAACGCCAAGCTATCGAAGACGAAGTCGCCGACACGCTCCTTTTCCTCCTGCGATTTACCGACCTCAACGACATCGACCTGCCAGCGGCGCTCTCGTCCAAACTCAAACGCAACGGCGAGCGCTACCCCATCGACACCGGCTCCAACGAATACAGAAAAGCGGGCCACCATGAGTAACGAGTTCGCCCTTCGGCAATATACGCTTCCCCTACCCCAGCCCTTTGAGACAAGTGAATCGTTGCAGGATTTTGGCACGCCAAAGCCCAGAGCTCACCATGACGAAAGCTGGCCCGTTCTCTACATCCTGACTAACAGCAAAAACAAAACGGCGTACATCGGGCAAACGACCAATTATCGGCGCCGCATGAAGCAGCACGCCGCAAACGTTGACAAAGACTTCGACCGCACCCTTTTGATCGACAATCCCACTTTCAATCAGTCCGCGACATTTGAGTTTGAAAACAGGCTCATTGAACTGTTCTGCGCTGACGAAAAATACCAGGTAACCAACGCCAACAATGGTTACGCCCAGTTCGATTATTTTGAGCGGCCTCAGTATCGACAGAAGTTCCGAGACCTCTGGACGAAGCTCCGAAAAGAGAACTACGCAATCCATCCCATCGAAGAGCTCGAGAACTCGGACCTCTTTAAGTTCTCGCCTTTCAAGACGCTCACGCCCGATCAATACGAAACGATCGAGACGATTTACAAGCGTCTCGAACAGGAACATGAAGACATTAAACATGGCGGCCCTAAAAGAAAGCGAGTAACCGTCGTTAACGGCGCGCCGGGAACAGGCAAAACGATTCTGGCCATCAGTCTGATGTTCAAAATCAAAAACGAGCCCAATCTCGCCGATCTGCGAGTTGGCTTCGTAACGCCCATGGAGTCTCTGAGCAAGACACTCAAAAAGCTCACGCACTTCCTTCCCGGGTTAAAGCCCGGCGACATCCTGAGCCCCAGCGATGTCACCAAAAACGATCGGTATGACATCTTACTTGTCGACGAGGCACACCGACTGGGAAACTACTTGACCGCCGGCGCCGGCATCGGAGCTTTTTACACTGTCTCTTATACACATCTGACGCTGCCGACGAAGAGGATAGTGTA
>CABRHR010000154.1 GCA_902470835.1 uncultured Collinsella sp. | reverse complement strand
CTACACTATCCTCTTCGTCGGCAGCGTCAGATGTGTATAAGAGACAGATAGAAAGGAACCGCCTTGAGCATCACGCCCCTCGATAGCATCCGTCGCGCCATAGCCCGCCGCAACGGCGTCGCCGACCCCACCGTATCGGGCAGCGGGGCGCACGGGCAGGGCGGACGCATCGAGAACGGCCTGTTTCCCGCCTCGCACACCGCCGAGGAGCTTGCACGCATCCAGGAGCTGAGCCAGCGCAACGCCGGCGGCCCCGACAGCAGCCAGGCCACGCGCCGTCGCCGCGAGCACGACCGCGAGCCGGGCCCCATCCGTCGCATGGTCAACGCCTGGTGGAACCGCCTGCTCGGAGCTGTCTACGGCGGCGGCTTCTCCACGCAAGAAGCCGAGTACGAAGATCACGCCACCCGTCGCGACTACCTTTGGAATACCCTGGGCACCGCCGTATGGGGCATGGCGTTTCCGCTGCTCACCATTGTGTCGACGCAGCTCGTGGGCGCCGAGGAGGCCGGCAAGTTCTCCATCGCCTTTGTCACCGGCACCCTCATCATGATCGCGTGCAACTACGGAGTGCGAAACTTTCAGGTCTCGGACATCGACGAAAAGACGTCCTTCGCCTCCTACCAACTCAACCGCTGGCTCTGCGGAGCACTCGCACTGGCGTGCGGGCTCATGTACAGCAGCGCCCGCGGCTACGATGCGCAGATGGCCACAATCGGCCTGGGTGTCTACCTCTACAAGGTGATCGACGGCGTCGCCGACGTATACGAGGGCCGCCTGCAGCAGGCCGACAAACTCTACCTGGCCGGCATGAGCCAAACGCTGCGCTCCGTCGGCGTCCTCGCGGTCTTTAGCGTGGCGTTGCTCCTCACGCGCAGCATGCCCATCGCCGCCATGGCCATGGGCATCACGGCCATCGCCTCGCTCGTGCTCGTCACCGCGCCGCTCGCCCTGCTCGAGACCGAAAAATCGCGCCGCATGAGCGTGCGCGAGGTCGGCCACCTCTTTGTCCAGTGCGCCCCGCTCTTTGGCGCACTGTTCCTGTTCAACCTTATCGAGAGCATGCCCAAGTTTGTGATGGAAGGCACGCTGGCCTACAAATATCAGCTGTACTTTAATGCCCTGTTCTTTCCGGCGCAGGCCATTTTGCTGAGTATTGGATTTATCTATAAACCGCAGCTTCTGCGCCTGTCGAGCATTTGGGCGAATCCGCGCAAGCGTCGTCGCTTTGACTTGATTATTGTTGCTGTTATGGCACTGATCGTGGTTATTACCGGCGCGTGCGCCGCATTTATGGCGGGGCCCGGCATCCCCATCATGAACTTTATGTACGGCCTTAACTTTGAGCGTTACCGCACGCTGGCACTGCTGATGGTTGTCGCCGGCGGCGTCACCGCGGCCATCGACTTTATCTACGCCATCATCACGGTGCTGCGTCACGCCGGCGACGTCACCAAGATCTATCTGGCCTGCTTCGCCGTGAGCGTGGTGCTGCCGGTAATCCTTATCAACCTGCTGGGCCTGACGGGTGCCGTGGTGAGCTACCTGGCCATCATGTCGCTACTGCTGGTGCTGCTGATTATCGAGTACGCCCACATCCGCCAACGCATCGAACGCGACCGCAACCCCTACGGAGCGTAACTAGCTGCCCCCGGCCACCGGAATTCGCGGTGGAATCACCCCGGCTGGGGTCTCGTTGCGGACAATATGCATCACGCAAAACTAAGTGAGTAGACTTTTACCGAATCACCGACCACACCGACAAAGCGCAAGTCTGTGACCTGCGGTTTTATTGAGGCAAAGATGCTGGGCGCTCGGCATTTCCAAAAAAGTCTACTCACTTAGCCAGCGGGCAGCCAAATGATTATTTAATCCCCGTCCCAGAAAAATCATTTGATGGGAAGAAGGGCAAAAGTAATCAAAAAGCCCGTCCCGAATGAGCTACCCTTTACACCAATTACTCCCCTGGGTTGATGTTCGAGTAGAACTCCGCTCCATCATCCAGGCGCAGGATCCCGACACGGCCGAACTCGGAACCCGTGGCAGCGGCGCAGTCGATGTCGATGCGGTCGGCAACACTGGCGGTATCCTCACCGCCCAGGCGCACGATCTGCCCGCGGCCCGATTCCTCGTCGAGCCCCGCCAGGCCGCCCACCTCACAATAGCGCCCGAGCGACACCGTGGGCGTGTGGCCGCTCACCACGACCGGGCCCTTGCCATCGGCAGAAAGCAATCCAGTCGGCTTATCCCAATAACCGTGGCGAATCCACAGCAAGTCATCGGACGACTGCACCGCAAGCATCTGCTGAAGCAGATCGCGATCGGCATCCACAGCACCCCTGCCATCAGAACAATCCACGTCATGCTCCAACAAAAACGCGCGCGCGGCATCCATCTCGATGCCGGCGTGCACCAGCAGATACGGGCGCTCGTCGGTCTCGGCCACCGCGTAGAGCGGCAACGCAGCCATCCATCGCACGAGCTCCTCGTACGCCTCAAATTCCATATCGTTGAGCTGCTCGCGCGTGGTCCAGCCACCGTTGATGTCCCAGGTCTCGGCATCAAGCGGATCCTGACCAATGATGGCATCGAGCATGATCTGCTCGTGGTTGCCCTTGAGCACATGGGCGTTGGGCAGCGAACGCACCAGATTAATAACGCCAAGCGGATCGGGCCCGCGATCGATCATGTCGCCCAGTACGTACAGCGTATCGTCGGACGTCAGCGAGATCTTGGACAGGGCCTCGTCAAGCGCACGCACGTGCCCGTGAGCATCAGATGTCACATAGATCGCCATGGAACGCCTCTCCTTGCATTGCGACCGAAGCCCAACGCCGCAACTAAAACTTCAAGTTGAACTTAAACGTTACCCATTGTACTCCGTCGTAATAAAGCTGGGAAGGGTTTACAAACGACAGTCATTCCAACGGTCTCCTGTGACGATATCGCGCACGCCCGCAATCCAGCCCCATAAACCCACCGTCTTTGGGTACAAATAACCGCAAATAACTGACCGTGCCACGCCAACCACCCAGGAGCGGACACCATCCATGAACCAGATACTTCTCTTTATCGGCCTCGTCATCATTTTGTGCCTGACCATCAAACCCGTCGGCAAAAAGCTCCCCTTCCCCACCCTGCTCATCTTTATCGCGCTCGGCATGCTGCTGGGCGTCAACGGCCCGGCGCACATCGACTTTAGCGACTACGCGCTCACCGAGACCGTCTGCAGCACGGCGCTGCTGTTTATCATCTGTCTCTTATACACATCTGACGCTGCCGACGAAGAG
>CABRHR010000153.1 GCA_902470835.1 uncultured Collinsella sp. | reverse complement strand
CACCAAACAACAGCCCGATAGAGACGGCGAGTAGCGCAAGCGCGGGATAGGACACAGGAGCAACAAGGCCAAAAACGCCCGATGCGCAAAGTAGGACGCAAGCGGCCAGGAGTACGCAACGCGGGCCCAAGGAGTCCACAAGTGCGCCAGCGCAAAGCGTTGCGAAGATAAGCACCGAGTTGAGTCCAAACACGAGCGCGGACGTCTCAAATGCGCCAGCTCCAAGAACGTAGGTGCCGCAGCCAATGATGCCGACAAAATACGTCGACTGAAATGCAAGTTGAATAAAGAAATCTACCGCGACCAAACGGCGCGATGGAGAAAGGAAACGGGACATGACAAACCCCTCATGCATATGAGAATCAAACGAGACAGCCTGGGCGTCATCAGTCCATGATGTTCTCGAACATACGCATAGTTTCCCCTTCGTTGCGGTCGTCCCGTATTATAGCAGCGACCTGCCGTCCCGCCCTGCGCATTGCCATCAGAACGCTCCGCACTCCAACGCTTGGGCGCGAGAAATGACCGCCTTCGCTTGCGCGGGGCGGCCACTCTATTTGTCCCTATGTTTTAGATTCTAATGCACAAACATGCGCACAAACTTGTGCTTCCAGCTTGCGTAAGGAGCATAGCGGAATGGCACGTCCAGCCACGTTGCCTTGTTCACGATGCTCTTCTTGTGGCTAAACGTATCGAAGCTCTCGCGGCCATGGTACTGCCCCATACCGCTCGCGCCCATGCCGCCAAAGCCCATATGGCTCGTAGCCAAGTGCATGATGGTGTCGTTGACGCAGCCGCCGCCAAAGGGCACGTAGCGCACAAAGCGTTGCTGAACCGCACGATCCTGGCTAAAGATATACAGGGCCAGCGGCGTCGGACGATCCGTAATAAACGCTTCGGCCTCGTCTAGGCTCTCAAACGTCAGCACCGGCAAGATGGGACCGAAGATCTCCTCCTGCATCACGGCGTCATCGGGGGCCACGCCGTCCAAAATTGTCGGCTCAATCTTGAGCGAAGCCTCGCGCGCGGCACCTCCAAGCACGACCTTATCGGGATCGATCAGCCCGCGCGCACGCGCAAAATGCTTGGCGTTGACGATATGTCCGTAATCCTCATTGTCGAGTGGATGTTCGCCAAACATGCGACGGACCTCCTCCTTGATGAGGCCCAGCAGCTCGTCGTGCACGCGCGTATCGACCAGCAGGTAGTCGGGCGCCACGCAGGTCTGCCCCACGTTGAGCCATTTACCAAAGGCGATGCGCCGTGCCGCGACCTTCAAGTTTGCCGTCGCATCCACGATGCAGGGACTCTTTCCGCCCAGCTCAAGCGTCACGGGCGTAAGGTTTTTACTTGCGCGCTCCATGACGAGCTTGCCAACCGGAACGCTACCGGTAAAGAAGATCTTGTCCCAGTGCTCATCGAGCAGCGCTTCGTTCTCGGCGCGCCCGCCCTCGACAACCGTCACCAGGCGCGGATCAAATGCCTCTTCACAGATTTGCCTGAGCACCGCGCTCGATGCCGGAGCATAGGCGCTCGGCTTGATGACCACGGTATTGCCCGCGGCAAGGGCGCCAGCGAGCGGCTCGAGCGTCAGCAAAAACGGATAGTTCCAGGGCGCCATGATGAGCGTGACGCCATAGGGCACGGTTTGCGTTTTGCACACGCTCACGGCGTTAGCGAGGTCGCACGGACGCAGGCGCGGACGACTCCATCGGGCCACATGCGCAATCTGATGACGAATCTCGGAAAGCGACGTGCCGATCTCGCACATATATGCCTCGTCATGCGACTTTCCCAAATCGGTCTTGAGCGCATGGGCAATATCGGCCTCGTGCGCCCGTACCGCATCGCGCAGGCGCACGAGCGCGCGACGTCGAGCATCGACATCAAACGTGGCGTGTGTCTTAAAGTAGGTGCGCTGATCGCCGACGATGCGCGCAATTTCCTCGGTGTTCATGGCACCCTCCTAGTTCTCGTCCTCAAACATACCACCCGCGACGACTTCGTACATACGCTCGAGCTCCAAACGGTCCATCAAAAACGGAACGGGGTACAACGGATTGGCCTCGGAATCGGCATTTGCCGCCATTTCGGGAATGTCGGAGCGGCGAATGCCCGTCACATATTTGGGAATGTCCAAGGCGGCGTTCATTCGATCGACCCAATCGATAAAGGCCTCGGCCGCCAGGCTGTCCTGTGCGTTAGCCGGCGCAATACCGGCCATGCGGGCGAGATCGGCGAGTTTAGGGGCAGCAGCTTCGCCATAGGCGCGAAGCATATGCGGCAGGATGATGGCGTTAGCCAAGCCGTGTGGAATCCCGTAACGCCCGCCCAAGCTGTGTGCGATGGCATGAACGTATCCAACATAGGAGCGCGTAAAGGCAACACCCGCCTTATACGCCGCCGAAAGCATATTGCGGCGCGCACGCATGTTGTCGCCATGCTCATAGGCCTCGAGCAAATTGTCGTGGATGAGCTGAACCGCCTGTCGCGCCATCTTGCGCGTATAGGACGTGGTGCTTCGCCCGATAAAGGCCTCGACGGCATGCGTCAGGGCGTCCATGCCCGTTTGCCCCGTAATGGAGGCGGGCAGGCCGCGCGTAAACTCGGGGTCGTGCACCGCAAAGCGCGGGATAAGCACAAAGTCGTTAATGGGATACTTGTAGTGTGTCTCGTCATCGGTAATTACCGCCGCAAGCGTGACCTCGCTTCCCGTACCTGCCGTGGTGGGAACGGCGATAAGCAGCGGCAGGCGACGATGAATCCGCAGCAGACCGCGCATCTTGTTGATGGGCTTGTTTGGCTGCGCGATGCGTGCTCCCACGCCCTTGGCACAGTCCATGGCCGAGCCACCGCCAAAGCCGATAATGGCCTGGCAGGCGCTCTCTCGATACAGGGACGCCGCTTCCTCCACGTTTGAAACCGTGGGGTTCGCACACGTTTTGGCATAGACCGCAACGTCGATTCCCTTGGACGCGAGCGCTGTCTCGAGCGGTACCGTGAGCCCCAGACGGGCAATGCCGGGATCCGTCACGATAAGAACCCGCTGTATCGAACGCTTTTGAAGCACTGTGGGCACATCCTCAGCATGCTCCAGGATGCGTGGCTCGGTATAGGGCAGCACCGGCAATGCGATACGAAAAAACGTCTGATATGTTCGGCACCAGGCGCGGCGGGCTAGATGCATAAAGGAGGCCCCCTCATTTGTTGATTGGTCAACATTTGCTCGACCGATTGTACTCAGCGGCGGTCACAGACGACCCTGTCTCTTATACACATCTGACGCTGCCGACGAAGAGGATAGTGTAG
>CABRHR010000152.1 GCA_902470835.1 uncultured Collinsella sp. | reverse complement strand
GCCGCGCGGCAAGGAGATATATTGCCAGACCGGAGGGGCCCCGTGGGCGGGAATCTGGGCGTACACATTTCCTACACATTTTTGAACCCGACTAACGTTTGCCAGCCGTTACCTACCGCTCGCCGAGCATCTCTTTATATAAGGCAGTCTCATGGTTAAAGCGGATACGTCCCCCTAGCTAAAGCACAGCCAGCATCGAGCAACTCATCACGTTCTTCCACCGAGAACCCCTCGGCGTAGACGCGCACCACTGGTTCGGTCCCGCTAGGACGGACCAGCAGCCACGTGTCATCCTCGAATGCCAAACGCAAGCCATCCATATGACTAACGTTTTGCGGCACCTTGCCACAAATCGACTTGGGGTTTACTCCCGGCAGCAGGGTTCGTAACGTTTCGGCATCTTCGGCCTCAAGGCGTAAATCGCGTCGACCGTAACTCGTCTTACCAAAACTGTCCTCGAGTTGGTCGACCAGAACGCCCAAAGGCGCGTCCGTCTTTGCCATAAGCTCACACAGAATCAGACAGGCGAGGATTCCATCGCGCTCGGGCATATGCGCGGCGATGCCGATACCACCGGCTTCTTCACCGCCTATGAGGACGCCGCCCTTCTTCATCTCCGCCGCTATATATTTGAAACCGACTGGTTTGACGGTCACGCGGCAGCCAAGCGCCTCGGCAATGCGACGCACGAGCGTCGAGCATGAAAGATTGACGACGACGCGCCCCTCCAAATTACGAAATTGAACCAAGTCGCCCAAAACGAGCGCCATGATCTGATGCGGATGTATATATCTGCCGCGCTCGTCAACCGCGCCGATACGGTCGGCGTCGCCGTCGGTCACCAGGCCAGCGCAAGCTCCGTCCTCGATAACCGTGCGCTCGCAAGCGTCCACCCAAGGCTCAACGGGGTCGGGGCAGATATCTTCTTGGTCAGACGCCTGCCCGGCGTGAATCTCGTGCACCTCAACGCCAAGCTCGCGCAGCAAATCGGCTAGATAGCCCTGGGCTGCGCCGCCCATGGGATCAACAACCACGCGCAGGTGCGCGGCGCGGATGGCTTCGGCATCGACAAACGATGCCACCGCCTGCATATAGTCAGGAATAATATCCGCGGTGCGATATTGCCCCTCGATCCCCATTGGCTCGGGAGCCACGGTCTCTTCGAGCTCTTCGATGACATCCTGGTTGGCGGTCGAGCCGTCACCCATGCGAATCTTGAGGCACAGATAACCCTGCGGATGATGGGACCCCGTCACCATGAGCGCGCCGCACGCCTCACCGTCATAAGCCGCCGCCCACGTAAGGGCAGGGGTCGGAACAGGTCGCGAAGCGAGCACGGCGTCCAGCCCGTGCGCTGCTAGCACGCCCGCCGCAAGCTCAGCGAACTCGCTCGCCAGGGGCCGGGTGTCGAACCCTATATATACCGTTTTGCCCGGATTGGTCTTTTGCCACAACTCGCCGACGGCATCGGCGATACGGGCAACATTATCGGCAGTGAAGTCCTCATCGACGCGAGCGCGCCAACCGTCAGTTCCAAAATGAATTATCGCGCACACGCGCAGACACCTCACAGTGTTTGGATCATGGTACGCGTGAGGTATACCCGCAACACGCACTCGGCAACCTGCCGGCACCAGCATTCACCATTTGGGCAAATGCTGGCGAGGACATGCAAGCAATAAAAAAACCGCCCCGGATGGAGCGGTTTTACCCTTTATATATCGAGCGCCTCGGCCATCGCTGCCGTAGTGATTGCTGTGGTTCCACAACAACTGCCCACCATTGCGGCGCCGGCATGTCTCCATTCGATGCATGCGCGCGCGAAAGCTTCGGGGTTCTCGTGCCATACGGGGCCATCCTGAGTCTGGACCGGATCGCCCACGTTGGGACGCACCGTGACGGGAGTAGTCGCCGATGCAACCATCCTGGGCACCGCCGCGTTCGCGGCCGCAAGCGAACAGCAATTAACACCAACCGAGTTTGCGCCGTGTTTTTCAGCGTACAAAACGGCTGCCTCGATGTTGAGGCCATCGCCCAACAGGTCGCCTTTATCGTCAACGACAAAACTCACCAGAACAGGCATGCCGTCGGCGGCATCTCGGGCGCCGGCAAGCATGGGCTGCAGATTACGGATAGACGTCACCGTCTCGATCAGCAGACCGTCAACACCAGCATTGAGCAAGGCGTGCGCCTGTTCGCGCGCAATGCCGCGGATTTCACGATACTCGGCAGAGTCCTCGGCAAACCACTCAATACCGATCGGGCCCATCGAGCCCAGCAGCAGCTGAGGGTGCGCCTGGCGGGCATCGTCGACGGCCCCGCGATTGACCTCCGCCACGGACGGCGCAATCTGGTCGTGTTTGAGGGCATAGCTTGATGCCTGAAAGGTGTTGGTAATGAGCACCTGCGCGCCGGCGGCGACATACAAGCGATGGATACGAGAAACGGTCTGCGGCTCTGCCAGATTCCAAAACGCCGGTGGAATGTCAGCGGCATCGTACTCACTCAACAAAACACTGCCCATGGGGCCCTGCGCCAACAAGGTCTCGCTCGACAAGCGGCTCGTAAGTTCCTCGGCACCAAAGCGGTTGTAATAACTCGTATCCATATATATCCCGCTATTCCTCGACGCTGATTCCCTGCTTTTCGAGATAGGCGAGCCAGCGGCTCATCGTGTCCTCGGATAGCGCATGCTCCATCATGCAGGCCTCGGAATCGGCTCGCTCAAATTCGACACCGAGCTCCTGAACCAAAAACGTGCGGATGAGGCGATGACGGTACCAGATAGCCGTGCCAACCTCGCGGCCGCGATCGGTCAGGACTACCTTGCCGTAGTGCGATTGCTCGACAAGCTCGGATGCCTTGAGCGCCGAAACCGCTTTATTGACCGATGCCTTGGAGACGCCAAGGCGCTGCGCGATGTCGACCGATCGAACGCCGTTGGTTTCTCCCTCTTCGCTTTCAATGCGAACCATGCACTCCAAGTAGTCTTCGTTCGCCACCGTCAGATGTAGTTCGCGCGAGCTATTTGTCGTATCCATGATCTTCCGTCCCTTCTGCATTCAATGGCTGATTCTACCCCATCCAAGCGTCGTGGTATGCCGTGGCATACCGTGCTAGAGTTCTTGTTGCACACGACGACCAAGATTGGAGCGGTCTTTATGGAAAACACCACCACGAGCCCCGATGTCCTCGAACGCTTTTTGCGCTACGTCCAGATCAACACGCAGTCCGAGGATGCAAACTGCGACCAGGTACCCTCGCTGTCTCTTATACACATCTGACGCTGCCGACGAAGAGGATAGTGTAGAT
>CABRHR010000151.1 GCA_902470835.1 uncultured Collinsella sp. | reverse complement strand
GAGCCCGCCCTCCCCGATACCCAGACCATCAACAGGCACCAACCAAACACGCCCACCGCAACCACCGGGGACCCGAGGTAGCTCATTTGGGACGGGAAACAAGGCGCTCAGCACCAACAATGAAAACGTCGCTGGCAGAGCCAAAGCCAGCGAACGGGCACCAGAGCGAGCAAGCTACCCCCTGCACCAACAAGGGGAACGTCGCAGGTTGAGCATAAGCCAGCGAAAGCCCGCCAGAGTAGGCAAAGCGCCCTCTGCACCAACAATGGAAAGCGCCGCAGGCAGAGGACGGACAGCGAGCGCCGTCCAGAACGTACAAGTTGGCATGAAAAAGGCAAGGCATAGACCTTTTGGTCATGCCTTGTCTTTTGAATGACAAATTGTCGTTCTGGACGGCGCACAGCGTCGACTGGTTGCGCGGTTCGTAGAACCGCGCAACATAAGAGCGCCCCCTCCCGCGCACGGAACGGGAGGGGGCTAAAGGTAGGAGTCTACCGGTGGGTTTACCCCACCGGACAGACGATGACCAGGTGATCCTCTACAGGATCGTCAAGGTTTCCGTGGGGTACCCGTTGGGTACTTAGAGCAGCACGCAGGCGACGGTCAGGATGACGGCGCAGACGACGGAGAGAGCGACGATGAGCTTAAGGGCAAACTTGAGCCAGGTCGTCCACTCGATCTTGGCCAGGGCGAGACCGCCCATGATGGCACCGGAGGTCGGGGTGAACAGGTTCACGACACCGATAGCAGCGGAGAAGATCATGACCATGACCTCGGGCGAGAAGCCGAGCTTAACAGCCAGCGGTCCCATGATGGGCATGGAGACGGTGGCCATACCGGAGGTCGAGGGGATCAGGAAGGACAGGCCGAAGTAGACCAGGAAGCTCATGGGAGCGAAGATCACGCCGGACAGGCCAGCCAGGGCATTGGCGGCAGCGTCGAGGACGAAGACGTCGAGGCCGGTGTTAGCCATGAGGACGGAGATACCACGGGCGAGGGCGATGACGAGAACAACGGACATCATGTCGGCAGCACCGGTGATGAAGGTGTTAACGATCTGCTTCTCGGACAGGCCACCGATGATACCGATCAGGACGGCCATGAGGAAGAACCAGGTGGAAGCCTCGTCGAAGTACCACTGGCCAATGGGCAGGCCGGTGATCAGGGCAGACCAGCCCTGGACGACGGCGTTACCGTCGGCGTCGTAGACAGCGCCAGCGTCGAAGAAGTTGGCGACGCCCTCGTTGAGGTCGGCCAGCGGGATGAAGCCGACGATCATGACGACGAAGGTGAAGGCGAAGGCGATCAGAACACCCTTCTGACGACCGGTGAGCTTGACCTCCTTGTGGACCTCGGAAGCAGCCTTGCCGTGAGCCTCTTCGGCGTCCTTGAGCTCCTGCATCGACAGGATGGTGGAACCCTTGTCAGCCTTGACCTTCTTGGCATAGTTCATCACGAAGACGATGGACATAGCGGTGGTGACAATCCACAGGACGGCACCGAGGCCGATGATGATGGACTGGTTGACCTCAATGCCAACGCCGGTCAGAGCGTCGACGGCAGCGCCGACGGCGAACGGGTTAACCGTGGAGCCCAGGCAGCCGCAGCCAGCGCCGAGCAGGACGGTAGCGGCGCCGACCATGGGGTCGAAGCCAGCGGCCATCATGGTAGCGGCGAGCAGGGCGTAGAAGGGAACGGTCTCCTCGCACATACCATAGGTGGTACCACCGAGGGAGAAGATGAGCATAAGGACAGGAACGAGCATGATCTCGTTGCCCTTAAGCTTCTGCACCAGAACGGCGATGCCGTTGTCCAGAGCGCCGGTCTCGGTCATCATACCGAGGAAGCCGCCCAGGATCATAACGAAGAGGCAGACGGGCAGAGCGTCAGCGAAGCCCAGGATCGGGGCGGTGCAGAAATCGCTCAGGCGGGCTGCAGTAACCGCGCCGCCGGACGTGCCGGAGACGATAACGGTAATCACTGCAACAATTGCCAGCAGAGCTAGAAGAATGGTGAACGATGAAGGCATACCGCGCTTTTTCTTAGCGGTCTCAGTCATGGTTCTCATCCCCCCTTCATAAATCATTTAACTTTCTCGCGCGAAGCGGATCTTCCGTGCCGTGCCCACCGCCCGACGCGAGATATTTACCAGACAAAGCCGCTCGGGGTGTGCAGCAATACACCCCGAGCGAGATGCTAGATGCTCTTACTTGAGCGTGGCGTACATGACAGCCTTGATGGTGTGCATGCGGTTCTCGGCCTCGTCGAAGACCTTGGAAGCGGGGCTCTCGAAGACCTCGTCGGTGACCTCCTGCTCGGTGATGCCGAACTGCTCGCACTTCTCGGCGCCAATCGTGGTGTTGGTGTCGTGGAAGCTGGGCAGGCAGTGCAGGAAGATGGCACCCGGGTTGGCCATAGCCATGACCTCGGAGGTGACGCGATACGGGGTGAGCTGAGCGATGCGCTCGGCCCAGACCTCGTCGGGCTCGCCCATGGAGACCCACACGTCGGTGTAGATAACGTCGGCACCGGTGACGCCGTCCTTGACGTCGGTGGTCAGCTTGATGGTGCAGCCGTTGGCCTCGGCGATGGGCTTGCAGGCCTCGATGACGTCGTCGGCGGGCATGCACTCCTCGGGGCCGCAGGCCACGAAGTTCATGCCGAGCTTGGAGCAGACAACCATGAGGGAACGAGCGACATTGTTCTTGCAGTCGCCCATGAAGACGAGGGTCTTGCCCTTGATGTCGTAGTTGAAGTTCTCCTGGACGGTCAGGATGTCGGCGAGCATCTGGGTGGGATGCCACTCAGTGGTCAGGCCGTTCCACACGGGCACGCCGGACTTAGCAGCGAGCTCCTCGACGTCGTCCTGGGCAAAGCCACGGAACTCGATGCCGTCATACATGCGGCCAAGAACGCGGGCGGTGTCCTCGATGGACTCCTTCTTGCCCATCTGCGACGAACCGGGATCGAGGTAGGTGACGCCCATGCCCAGATCCATGCCGCCGACCTCGAAGGCGCAGCGGGTACGAGTGGAGGTCTTCTGGAAGAGCAGAACGATGTTCTTGCCCTCGAGATAGCGGTGCGGAACGCCAGCGCGCTTCATGTCCTTGAAGTTCTTGGAGAGCTTGAGCAGGTACTCGATCTCCTCGGTGGTGAGGTCGAGAAGCTTGAGGAAGCTACGGCCGGAGAGGTTAACACCCATGGTTCGTTTCCTTTCGAAGAAATGAATTACGTAAGTATTAGTGTTGCCCGTTTGACGGGCGAAACCGGTGCGGTTGTAGGGGGACCGCACCGGAAACGGAAAAACTTAGAGGTCCTCGCGCCAGAAGGGCATGCTCATGCAGCGCGGGCCGCCGCGGCC
>CABRHR010000150.1 GCA_902470835.1 uncultured Collinsella sp. | reverse complement strand
TCTACACTATCCTCTTCGTCGGCAGCGTCAGATGTGTATAAGAGACAGCGGCGCAAGCATAGAGAGCCCAGACATGTGGAGGGCGTTGTTGGGCGGCACGGGCGGCACGGGGACTCGCATTTGTGTGCATCAGCCCCCAAAGATGCCAAAAAATGTCGGTTTTGGAGGGTGATGTACAGGTTTTGATGCGTGAATCGTATCGATTGAGCAAGTTGTTGTCCTAAGCAAGATCACGCCGTTGCTTAAAACAAAAAAGGTCAGGCACTAGGTGCCTGACCTGCAAACTTCTGGTCGGGACGACTGGATTCGAACCAGCGACCCCTTGACCCCCAGTCAAGTGCGCTACCAAGCTGCGCCACGTCCCGAAGCTTTTGTCTGTTGCTCTGCTCTCGCTCGCAACAGGGAGTATATTAACCCGAAACTTTACCCTTGCGCAAGAACTTTTTTAATTATTTTTGAGCAAGTCCAAAATTGTATCTGCGAGCTGGGGTTTTGTTAGCACGGGAAGTTCTTGCGTCCCTGCTGTGCTTACAATCCAGGCCTTATTGGTATCGGTTCCAAAGCCCGAATCGGCGCGCGAGACATCGTTGGCGATAATGGCATCGCAACCCTTGCGGGCAAGTTTGTGCTGCGCGTACTCCACGACGTTATCGGTCTCGGCTGCAAATCCGATCACACGGCGCTCGCCCTTCTGGCGCGAGAGCTCGGCCAAAATATCAACGGTCTCGACGAGCTCGATACGATCCAAGCGTTCGTTGGCCTTTTTGAGTTTATGGTCGGCAGGGGCCGCGGGGGTGTAGTCGGCGACAGCGGCCGCGCAAATGGCCGCATCGGCCGTCTGGAAGGCGTTTAACGCCGCCTGCAGCATCTCTGCGGCGGTCTGCACCCGCACGCACTCTACACCTCGGGGAACATCGAGCGATGTCGGTCCCAGCACAAGCGTGACCTCAGCACCGCGGCGAGCAGCCTCCCCCGCCAGGGCGATGCCCATCTTGCCCGACGACCGATTGCCGATAAAACGCACCGGATCGATTGGCTCATGCGTGGGGCCGGCGGTGATCACGATGCGCTTGTCCGCCAGGTCCTGCGGCACGGGATTGAGCACCTCGCAGATGGCTTCGACAATGTCCTCGGGCTCGCTCATGCGTCCCGTGTCCACGTCGCCGCAGGCAAGGTAGCCGCTGCCGGGTCCCACCACATGGACGCCACGGTCGCGCAGCGTGGCCATGTTGGCCTGCGTCGCCGGCGCCTTCCACATGCCGTTGTTCATGGCGGGTGCAATCACGATGGGTCGCGGCGTGGCAAGCAGCGTGGTGGAGATGAGGTCATCGGCGATGCCGTTGGCCATCTTGGCGATGATATTGGCCGTCGCGGGCGCCACGACCACCAAGTCGGGCTCCTGCGCAAGTGAAATGTGGTGGATGGGGTCGGAGGGGTCGTCGAACAGACCTACGGCGACGGGCTCGTTGGTGAGCGCACGGAAGGTGAGCGGCCCCACAAACTCCGTGGCATGCTCGCTCATAACGACCTTGACGCGTGCGCCGCGCTTTTGTAGCAGGCGCACGATATTGCACGACTTATAGGCGGCGATCCCGCCGGTAATACCCAGCAGGATCGTTTTTCCCTCAAGTTGCATTGAATTGTTGGGTGCCGCCGTCATCGTTAGGCTTCCTTGCTGGGAAGCACCAGCAGGCGGTGGCAATACGGGCAGTGCGCGATCTCGCTACCGTCGTGGTTGAGGTCGCTCATGGACGATGCCTGCAGCGCGGTGTGGCAGACCGTGGGGATGTTGCCCTGGATGGTCTCGACGGCCAGGCCGCGGAACTGCTTGAGCAGGCGCTCGTAGTCGGTGAGCACGTCGGTCGGCAGCGTGGCAGCCAGCGCAGTGCGCTCCTTGGTGGCGGCGTCAATCTGTGCCTGGAGGTCGGCGGCCTTGGCGCGGGCGGCCTTGGTGTCGGCCTTCACGCTTTCCTCGAACTTGGCGATGATGGCCTGCGCGCGAGCCTCGCGGTCGAGCGCCTCCTTATGGGCGATGACGACGTCCTTGCGGGTATGCTCGATCTTGTCCAGA
Organism: uncultured Collinsella sp.; assembly: GCA_902470835.1. GTDB lineage: Bacteria > Actinomycetota > Coriobacteriia > Coriobacteriales > Coriobacteriaceae > Collinsella. The sequence goes on along the minus strand of CABRHR010000150.1, from coordinate 1,295 downwards.
CGCTTGGCCAGGGTGGCGAGCTCGTTCTCTAGGTCCTGAACCTCGCGGTAGTCAGATCCGTCAACGTGGCGCTTCTTGGCAGCCTCGATGGCGTTATTGGTCTGGATCTCGGTAGTGTTGAGGTCGTCGAGCTCAATGTCCAGATCCTTGCGCTGGGCGTAGAGCTTGGTCATCTCGGCCTTGAGCTTAACGTAGGTCTTACGCTTGGAAGCGAGCTCCTTGAGCTCCGGCATATTGGCAAGTTCGCTCTTGTTGCGGGCGAGCTCCAAATCGATCTGTTGCAGCTTGAGTAGCGTAGCGCCGGCGCTCATAAGTTCTCTCCTTTTGTCACAGTCCACCATTGGCAAGGGTTCAGTATTTTAATCGCATGACGGGGGTCGACCCCGGCATCAACTGCAGAGTTCATCAATATATCAACGAACGGCTCCTCGGAGCGGTCGTGGCCGAGCAAGATCACCGGTAGCCCGCGCAAGGCAAGGTCTTGCGCCACATGGTAGCCCGCCTCGCCCGTCACGACAACGTCCGCACCGGCGGCGATGGCAAGTTCGCCAAAGTCGCCGAGGGAGCCGCCGAGGATTGCGACGCTACGGCAAGCGTGGTCTGCTTCGCCCCACACACGTGGGTCACTGCCAAAGGCCGCGGCGGCACGGGTGGCGAGGTCGCGCAGGCTGCAGGGGTCGGCAGGCGTTGCGAGTGCGCCCAAGCCGCAGGCTTCGGGCTCGTCCACATGCTCCAGCGAGCTCATGGGCTCAGCACCCAGCAGCTCACTCAGGCGAGCGCGCGCCTCGTGCGAGCGGTCAAGATTGGTGTGAAGCGAGATAATGCTCACGCCGCAACGGGCTGCCTCGTACAGCGCCGCGCTGCACTGGGGACGCGCTGCATCGGCCGGACAAAAGGCCTCGGGAGCCTTGATATAGATGGGATGATGCGTCAGCAGCACGTTAGCCTCGGCCTCAACAGCGCGGTGCACGTTGGCTTCGGTCGCATCGAGTGCGCAGGCAACGCCGGTGATCTCGGCAGTGGGATCTCCGACGGATAGCCCCACATGGTCCCAGCTCTCGGCATCCGCCTTGGGATAGCGCGCCAGCAGTGCACGTTCAAGCTCGGCGACGATCATGCGGCACCCACGATCGAGAGCAACGTCTGGGCAAACTCATCTAGGTCGGCGGGGTTCACGCGGTCATCAAACGAGATGCGCAGCGCGCCCAAAGCCTGCTCGCGGCCGATACCCATGGCGCTGAGCACATGACCTGTCTCTTATACACATCTCCGAGCCCACGAGACGCTACGCTATC
>CABRHR010000149.1 GCA_902470835.1 uncultured Collinsella sp. | reverse complement strand
CAGCGGGACCGCCGTGCCGTCCGTGACGCCGACTCAGGCGAGTTTCACGGCTGCCGCCTCCAAGCCGGCCGCGAAGGCCACCGCTGCCCAGAAGTCCGTGGGCACTCTGGCCGCCACGGGTGACAACGCCGCGACGGCGGCCGCCGCCCTTGGCATCGCCGGCGCAACCGTTGCCGCTGCCGGCATCGCCGCAACCAAGTGCCGCAAGCGCTAGGCTTTTGGTGGCAGCGCCCATTCTCGGCTTTTACAAAATCTCAATCTGTAACACCAAACCTGATAGTTGGGCTCTAGGTGTTACAGATTGAGACGAACTGTTCAGCCGCTAACCTAACGTCTCGATCTGTAACACGTGGCGAGGAATTTGGTCTCTAACTGTTACAGATTGAGACAAACGTCGGAATCGGTTCGCCGACCAGGTCCCAAACCACCACAAAGGTGCCTGTCCCCATCGTGGTGGTCGGGCGGCCGGTATAGAAAAAGTCCCCGCCGGGCGTATGCTCGACGGGGACTTTGCCGTTTGGTGGCTAGTGCTGTAGGTGATTACTCGCCCAGCAGGCTCTTGGTGATGGAAGCGGCGGCCTTCTTGCCGGCGCCCATCGCCAGAATGACCGTAGCGGCACCGGTGACGATGTCGCCGCCGGCCCAGATGCGAGGATCGGTCGTCTGGCCGGTCTCCTCGTCGGCAACGATGTAGCCCCACTTGTTGAGCTCCATCTTGCCGCCGATCTTGGCAGCGAAGGGGTTGGCGTTGGTGCCGATAGCCGAGATCGCGACGTCGCAGGGGATCTCCTCGATGGCGCCCTCGATGGGCACCGGGCGACGACGGCCGGACTCGTCGGGCTCGCCGAGCTCCATCTTCTGGACCTTGACGGCGCACACGGAGCCGTCCTCGCCAGCGACAAACTCGAGCGGGGAGACGAGCGGCAGAACCTCGACGCCTTCGGCCTTAGCATGGTGCAGCTCGGCGCGACGGCAGGGCATCTCGTCCTCGGTACGACGGTAGGCGATGATGGCATGCTCGGCGCCCAGGCGCTTGGCGGTACGGACGGCGTCCATAGCCACGTTGCCGCCGCCAAAGACGACGACGTTCTTGCCGTGCTTGGTGGGGGTGTCGTACTCGGGGAACTTGTTGGCCTTCATCAGGTTCACGCGGGTGAGGTACTCGTTCGCGAAGAAGACGTTGGGCAGGTTCTCGCCGGGGACGTTGAGGAACTTGGGCAGGCCAGCGCCGGTCGCCACGTAGATGGCATCGAAGCCCTGCTCGAACAGCTCTTCGGCCGTGGCCATGTTGCCCACGACGGAGTTGTACTCAAACTTGACGCCCATGTCCTCCAGGCCGTCAATCTCGCGCTTGACGACTGCCTTGGGCAGACGGAACTCGGGGATGCCGTAGACCAGCACGCCGCCGCCGGTGAAGAAGGCCTCAAAGACGGTGACGTCAAAGCCGTTGCGGGCGAGCTCGCCGGCGCAGGTGATGCCGGACGGGCCGGAGCCGACGACGGCGACCTTCTTGCCGTTCTTGGGAGCCATCTTGGGCGTGGAGGCGAGCTCGGGGCGGTCACCCAGGAAGCGCTCGAGCTGGCCGATGGCCACGGGCTCGGACTTCTTACCACGGATGCACTTGCCCTCGCACTGGTTCTCCTGCGGGCAGACACGGCCGCAGATGGCGGGAAGCATGGAGTCCTCGCGAATGGTATCGAGAGCGCCGCCGAAGTCCTTCTCGCGGATCTGCTCGATAAAGCGGGGGATGTTGATGTTGACAGGGCAGCCCTCAACACAGAACGGCTTCTTGCAGTTGAGGCAGCGCTCGGCCTCGGCCAGCGCCATCTCCTCGGTGAAGCCCTTGTCGACGGGGCGGAAGTCGCAGGCGCGCTCGGCAGCCGGCTCCTCGTTATCGGGGGTGCGGGGCGACTTCATATCGGCAACGAAACGACCGTTAACTAGTGGCATGCGCAGCTCTTTTCCTCATAGGCCTTGAGGGACGCGCCCTCTTCGGAACGGTAAGCGGCCTGGCGGGCACGAAGGTCATCCCAGTCGACCAGGGTGGCATCGAAGTCGGGGCCGTCGACGCAAGCGAACTTGGTCACGCCGCCCACCTCGACGCGGCAGCAGCCGCACATACCGGTGCCGTCAACCATGATGGGGTTGAGCGACGCGGTGATGGGGGTGTCGTACTTCTGGGCGGTGAGGGTCGAGAACTTCATCATCGGAACGGGGCCGACGCAGAAGACCTGGCTCACGGCCTTGTCCTGCAGCAGGCGCTCCAGCGGAGCGGTGACAACGCCCTGCTCACCGTAGGAGCCGTCGTCGGTGGTGATGTGGATGTGGTCCTCGTCGAGCAGCTCGCGGAACTGGTCCTCCATGAGCAGGAGGTCCTTGGTGCGGGCGCCCATGATGGCGTGCACCTCGTGGCCGGTCTCGACCAGGTGCTTGGCGACCGGGAAGGCAATTGCCAGGCCGACGCCGCCGCCAATGACGGCGCAGGGGCCCTCGGCCATCTCGGTGGGAACGCCCAGCGGGCCCACGACGTCGCGCAGCGACTCGCCGGCCTCGTAGGTGGACAGCATCTCGGTGGTCTTGCCGATCACCATGAAGATGAACTCGACCCAGCCCTCGTCACCGTTCCAGCCGGCCAGGGTAAACGGGACGCGCTCGCCCGTCTCGTTGGCGCGAACCATGAGGAACTGTCCAGCGTGCGCATGTTTGGCGATTGCAGGCGCCTCGATGCGGAACTTGAACACCTTCTCCGAGAACTGCGTCTTCTCCAGGATCTTATACATAGAACCCCTCTCTTGTAAGGGCTGCCGAACCGTGCCTCCACGGAAATGGACGGCCGCCCGAATAAAACCGTACGTGCACAGGCGATGTGCAGGCATACGGTGCAAATTATACTCTCATGGGCATGTTACTTACGTGTATCTTCGGCGGTTGGGAGCAGGGTTTATCCACTTTGGCCTACCAAAGGGGGAGAGGTTTATTTTGGTCGGTTTTATCAGGTAAAACGGCAAATGGGGCCGGCCTCGGGTTGTGATGAGGCCGGCCCCCTTTGGGGTGCTATGCATGTATGTCGTCGCGCGGTTGATTGCGATGCCGCAACTGGGGCGTTTCCGCAGGTAAAACCTGCCAAAATAAACCTGTTCCTAAATGATAGGTTTTAGTGCTTGCCGTTGGCGGAGGCGGCGCCGTTGACATGGTCGCGGGCATAGACCACGCCGTGCACGATCGCCAGGCCGGCGGCGTCGGCCGCGCGGGCGCAGGTGTCCTGGAAATCCTCGGCCTCGCGGGCGCGTAGCTGCTTGAGCACATAGTCTGCCACGGCCATCTTGCCGGGAGGGTTGCCGATGCCGGTGCGAATGCGACTAAAGTCGCGGCTGCCCATCTTGTCGATGATGGAGCGCAGGCCCTGTCTCTTATACACATCTGACGCTGCCGACGA
>CABRHR010000148.1 GCA_902470835.1 uncultured Collinsella sp. | reverse complement strand
CGAGATAGCGTAGCGTCTCGTGGGCTCGGAGATGTGTATAAGAGACAGCCGAGAGGCCCTGGGGCTAAACCAAAAGGAGCTTGCACAAAATGTCGGCAAGTCATTCCGAACTATTCAGTCTTGGGAGCGCGAGGAGAGCTATCCGAATGCAGAGCTCGTAGGTGCGCTCTGCGAAGTATTCAACACCGATCCCAACGACCTGCTCGGCTGGTACGAGGAGCATCCCGAGGACAAGCCGACGGCGCCGGCGGGCGCGGAGGGCGAGCTGATCACCTGCTACCGGCAGAGCACCGAGAAGAGGCGCTCGAAGATCCTGGAGACGGCACGCGACCAGGCCGAGCTGTCCCAAGCTCAGGCTGCAGCGCCTGAAGGCGAAGGGCTGGAGGCGGATCAAGTAAGGTCCGCGTAGACCGCGTTATTCAATTCATTTATGGGAAGGAGTAATAACCATGTCTCAATCATTAGCGGAGACGCACGTGGAGGATCTCATCTACGAGTGCGACTGCATCACTGCGGGAGATTATGGTGAGAGCACTCAGGAACACATCGACGACCTCATGCTGCAGATGGAAGGGTTTTCCTTCCCGCTCAGGTGCACCGGATCGCTAACAATTCCCAGAGACAAGACTCTGGATGGCGTAAAGCGCGCAAAGGGATGGCTCGTGGCAAACATGGCCACGCTCACGAACAGCGGAAACGGCACGACGGTTAGCTCCAGCAGCGTCTCACAGGCCACGGCGACGGCGGACGTTTCGGTAGAGGTAAGCCAGGCGGTGACCGAAATCGGCAACGACCCCGTTCTCGACAACGAGACGAAAGAGGCACTCGAGCTGGCGCTGTCGCGGGCACGCATGGCAGCCGAGGCGAAGAACAGGGCAGGGTTCGCCGAACACGCTGCAAGGGTCATCGACCTTGCAACGAAGAGCGTGGATCTCGTACCCAAGGCGTTGGTGGCCCTCGGTGTGCTCGCGAAGCTCTTCGGCGCCTAGGTGCGGTGCCGCGAATCAAATCGTTAGCACCGCGATATCTGATACAAATTTGGCAATCCGAAGAAGGGCGCGATCACATGAGACCGCTAAACATGAATGATGTCTGGGCGAACTGCGAAGCAGGAAGTGATGCCGCGCATAAAAACGAGGAGCGCACGACCTACAACGTTTATTGTGACGAAAGCTGCGTCACATCTTCTCTTGCAGACGATTTTATGGCCATAGGAGGCATCATGTGCCCCCTGGACCAAAAGAGAGAGATTGTAAGGACGGTTGACCGACTCAGGGCCTATTACAACGTGCAGGGAGAATTTGGGTGGAAAACGGTGTGCCCGTCCAGACTCTCCTTCTTTCAGGCTTTGGTTGACCTGTTCTTCTCAAACCCCGAGCTGAGATTCCGCGCAGTCGTTGTCAGTAGGCGCGAGACAAACTTCGATGATACTGAGGAAATGTTTCAGAAGGTCTACTACCAGGTATTTAACAACTGGCTTGACAGGAGAGACTCATACCGCCTATTTATCGATCGCCGCATTGACGAACGTGACCGAGTGGACACATTGAGGAGGTGCCTGATCGACACATTCCAATTTGGCAACTCGGTAAAATTTGTCGAAGAAGTCGAGTCGCATGAGAACGACCTCATACAGCTCGCAGACTTATTCATCGGAGCCCTTGCCGCCTCAAGGAATGGACACCTGCAGCTCGAAGGGTCAAGTGCCGCAAAATTGCAAATATGCCGAGACATCTGTCGAAATTTAAATACAAGTACTCTTGCGAGCTATGAGACATGGCCTTCCGAGCAGAAGTTCAACGTGTTCCACTTTCGTGGGCGAAGGAATATGTGATGCGAACAGGATACTCACTCGACCGCGACGGGCATCTCGACCTTGGGCCCTGCTACCAAGGCCTTACGTGCGATATGCTGCGCGCGTCACATCTCTCCAGAGAATACTATGACGACAATCTGCTGGACCTTGTCGCATGGGATGGGTCCCCCGTGACAAACATGCAATACGAGTCGACATGGCTACATCTCGTCTCAAAGCACGGGAAGAGCAGAGAGCAATTCAACCCATTGGTCAATCTTGATCTCAACAGGGTTGTGAGGCTTCCGGTCCTAAAAGCAACAGTGGAGGGCAGGGTACCCGCCAACGTTTACCTTCAAAGGCAAAGGGGCCGCGAAGACAAAGTTCAAGTTGTCGCATCCGGAATCGATCAAGACTATGTCGTTATCCTCGGCGTAACGAAAAAGGGCTATGTCCTCAGAACAGCCTATCCAGGGGACAAAAAATATTCCTGCAAGATTAGCGAAAGAGGAGAGCTGGTGGAGAAAATCCGCCCATAAAAAAGGCCCCGGATTTCGGCTCCGAGGCTGGCCACGTCCTGAGCTTTAAGCAAAGGGCTACCCATATTATGCCGCATTGCAACAAAATGTAAACCGAACACGTTATGGAGATTGGAGACCTTAAACGAAAAGAAACCCCACCGCGCACGGCTGGAACCTTGGCGCGTTGGAGTGATAGCAAGGATGCCGGAGTAACACGGAGATAGCTCCGGGCAACCTTGGGACATTATATGACACGCAAGCAGAGGCGCCGCGCGTGGGGCTCAATCACCGAGGCCAAGCGTGGCAAGAAATACATCCTCCGATGGCAGGAGAACACGCCGTGCGGACGCAAACGTAAAACCAAGACGGTATACGGCACCTACCGCGAGGCATGCACCGAGCTCGATCGCATCCACGTCGAGCGAACCGACGACAAGCCCGTGCCCACCATCGCCCAGGCGTACGGCACATGGCTCGAGCCAACCATGGCAGCACAGGTTTCCGCCGGCACGCTCGCGCCGAATACCCGCAACCTCGTCACAAGGTCGTGGGCAAACTACGTCGGCCCCACATGGGGCTCAATGCCGGTAGACCAGTTGCGCCCCGTGCATCTGCAGGAATGGCTCCTGACTCTCCCTGCAGCAACGGCGGACACTGCCCTACTCACCCTGCGCAAGATTTACGGCACCGTGTCGGGCTTCGTCGTGCTGCCCATCGACCCGTTTGCCGCCACGGTGAAGTACACCATGCCAACCCGCAAGACGCGAGAGCGCTCCAAGCGCCTATATACGCTTGCCGAAGCCAAGGACATCCTGGGGCGCCTGCACGGGACCTCGCTCGAGGCGCCGTTCATCATGGCGTGCTTCGGATCGTGTCGCTCGGGCGAATCGCTGGGCATCCGCACCGATGAGGTCATGCCATTCACGACAGGATCAACAACGCTCGCAACGGTCGACCTCGTGCGCCAGATGGAGCAAGCGGGCATCGAGCCCACGGCGGACGGCGTACTCAAGACGCGGAAGTCCATACGCACAGTCGTGGTGTTGCCGGATGCCGTCGGGCGCCTGCTCGAAATCGCAGACGAGCGCCGCGCGGCAGGCTCCGAGTGGCTAGCAGATCGCGGGGACGGACTGCCCATGAACCGAGGGATGTGCACTGTCTCTTAT
>CABRHR010000147.1 GCA_902470835.1 uncultured Collinsella sp. | reverse complement strand
GAGATAGCGTAGCGTCTCGTGGGCTCGGAGATGTGTATAAGAGACAGCCGTAAAGGGTGAAGAGCAGCCCCAGCGCATCTACGGGTAAACCAGCCTAAAACGTGTTTTCAAATAGCCTCTGACCATTCGCGGTCGGAGGCTATTTTATATATGCGCAACAACCCCAACTACCTGTGTTATTCTGTGTGTTTGTTTAAGCCAAAGCGAAGTCAATTCAGACTGAAGTAATCGATACCTAAGGGGAGGAATGTAGGCCCGATTTTCGTAGATTCCGCACGAGCCGAAGACCACTTAATGCGGTCTTCGAGCGAGCCCAGGACCTGACCGAGCGAAAATCGGGCCTACATTCCTCCCCGGCGGGACAGGGAGAGATATATGGAAGAAATGCCCAAGAACTACGATCCGTCGACCAACGAGCCGGCGATCCTGCAGAAGTGGCTCGACGGCGGTTACTATAAGCGCCGTGAGGGCGTGGGCGACTGCACCGTCACCATTCCGCCTCCCAACGTGACCGGCAAGCTCCATATGGGTCACGCCACCGACGACTCCATCCAGGACGCCATCATCCGCATGGCCCGCATGCGCGGCAAGTCCACGCGCTGGGTACTCGGCACCGACCACGCCGGTATCGCCACGCAGACCAAGGTCGACAAGAAGCTTAAAGAGGAGGGCATCAGCCGCCTGGAGATCGGTCGCGACAAGTTTGTCGACGCCTGCTGGGATTGGACCCACGAGTACGGCGGCATCATCGTCGAGCAGATCAAGCGCATGGGCTGCTCCGTCGACTTTGATAACGAGCGCTTCACCATGGACGAGGACTACGCCCAGGCCGTGCGTAAGGTCTTCTGCGACTGGTACCACGACGGCCTGATCTACCGCGGCAAGCGCATCGTCAACTGGTGCCCCAACTGCACTACCGCCATCTCGGACGATGAGGCCGAGTACAAGGACGAGAAGGGCCACCTGTGGCACCTGCGCTACCCGCTGACCGAGCCGGTCAACGGCCAGGATTACATTGTCGTCGCCACCACGCGCCCCGAGACCATGCTCGGCGATACGGGTGTCGCCGTCTCCCCGAAGGACCCCGAGAAGGCCGCCTTTGTGGGTAAGACCGTCAAGCTCCCCATCGTCGACCGCGAGATCCCCATCTTTGAGGATTGGCATGTCGACGCCAACTTCGGTTCGGGCTTCGTTAAGGTCACGCCCGCTCACGACCCCAATGACTACGCCATGGGTCAGGCCCACGACCTGCCGCAGATCAATATCTTCGATGAGCACGCGGTGGTCGTCGAGGGCTACGGCGAGTTCACCGGCATGAACCGCGACGAGTGCCGCGAGGCCGTCATCAAATGGTTCGAGGAGCATGACCTGCTCGATCACGTCGAGGACCACGACCACTCCGTCATGCACTGCTACCGTTGCGACGCTGCCCTGGAGCCGTGGCTGTCCGAGCAGTGGTTCGTGGCCGTCGACAAGCTCAAGGGGCCGGCGCTCGACGCCGTCAACTCCGGCAAGGTCACCTTCCACCCCGCGCGCTGGACGCAGACCTACACCACCTGGATGGAGAACCTTAAGGATTGGTGCATCAGCCGTCAGCTGTGGTGGGGCCACCGCATCCCCGTGTTCTACTGCGAGGACTGCGGCTGGGAGGACGCTCTGACCGAGGACACCGACGTGTGCCCCAAGTGCGGCGGCCATCACGTGCATCAGGACGAGAACGTGCTGGACACCTGGTTCAGCTCTCAGCTGTGGACTTTCGCCACGCAGGGCTGGCCGCAAAAGCCGGAGCTGCTCGAGGGCCATCATCCTACGACGGCGCTCGTCACCGCACGCGACATCATCGCGCTGTGGGTCGCCCGCATGGTCATGAGCTCGCTGTACTTCCTGGACGAGGTGCCGTTTAAGGACGTCGTCATCTACCCGACGATTTTGGCCAAGGACGGCAGCCGCATGTCCAAGTCCAAGGGCAACGGCGTTGACCCCATGGACCTCATTGGAATGTACGGCGCCGACGCCATGCGTTACAACCTGCTCACGCTGTGCACCAACAACCAGGACGTCAAGTTCGACGCGAACATCGATAAGAAGACCAAGAAGCTTATCGACAGCCCACGTACCGACCAGGCCAAGAGCTTTGTGACCAAGATCTGGAACGCCAGCCGCTTCCTGCTCATGAACATGGAGGGCTACACGCCTGGCGAGCCCGTCGTTGAGACGCCGGCCGACGCTTGGATGTTCAGCCGCCTGGCCAAGGCTGTGAAGATGGTCACCGAGGGTATTGAGAACTACACCTTTGGCGACATGGCCCGCGGCGTGCAGCAGTTCTTCTGGAACGAGGTCTGCGACTGGTACGTCGAGGTCACCAAGGCCCGCCTGAAGGGCGAGGGCCGTCTGCAGGCGCAGCGCAACCTGATCTTTGTGCTCGACACCTCCATTCGCCTGATGCACCCGCTCATGCCGTTTGTTACCGAGGAGATCTGGGACAACATGCCGGCGAGCGTGCTCGACCTGGACGCCGAGGGCAACGTGGATCGCGCCGAGGCGCTCATGATCGCCAAGTGGCCCGAGCCCGCCGACTACGCCAAGTACGTCGACGAGCCCGCCGAGCGCGCGTTCGAGCTGTGCCGTACCGTCGTGTCTGCCGCCCGCGCCACGCGTTCGCGCTATCGCTTGAGCCCCAAGGCCGAGCTCGACGTGGTCGTGCGTGCCGGTGCCGAAGACATTGAGAAGCTCGAGAGCCTGCGTTCGACCATCGAGCCGCTGGCAAACACCGCCTCGCTGGTCATGGGTACCGATGTTGAGAAACCGGCTGCGAGCATTGCCGTGGTCGATAGCGGCGTCGAGGTCTTTGTGGTGCTTGAGGGCAAGGTCGACCTTTCGGCCGAGAAGGCGCGTCTGGAGAAGGAGATCGCCGCGGCCCAGAAGGAGCTCGCCGGTTGCGAGAAGACGCTCGCGAACGAGGGCTTTGTGGCCAAGGCCGCGCCTGCCGTGGTCCAGAAGAAGAGGGACCGTGCAGCTGAGCTCAAGGAGATTCTGGCGGCGCTGACTGCTCAGGTTGCTGACTTCTCGTAGGCGTTACTGGGGGACGCGTCCCGACGCTTTGCTCGCTACTGCGGACAGTCCTGCTCGCACGAAGGCCACATTAAGTGGCCTTCGGCTCGTGCGGAACTTGTATCGAGCAAAGCCCCAAACCGCTCCCATAGCGGTTACGGGGGCATCCGCTGCCTGGTGGGGCCACTTGGTTGTGGCCTTGAGGTCGCTGCAAAGCGGTGTTTGGCTGTTATTTTGTATGGGAGGGGCTCGTTGTTGATTACGGGCCTCTTTTTATGTTGAGGGGACTTTGGTTATGGCGAAGCGTTCTGGGTTATATTCGGTGCCGTTTGAGGTCCCGGAGCTTTCTTTTGATGAGGCTGTTGCGCTTGCGGCCGATACAGGCAAGATTGCGCGTTATTCTACGCCGTTGCTCGAGACTGTTGTCGAGATGCTCGATGAGCTTGGTCGTCCTGACGAGTTTTATGATTGCGTCCAGATCGCCGGAACTAATGGAAAGACCTCGACGACGCGGTTCTCGGCTGCCATTTTGCGTGGTGAGGGCCTTAAGACGGCACTCTTTATACTGTCTCTTATACACATCTGACGCTGCCGACGAAGAGGATAGTGTAG
>CABRHR010000146.1 GCA_902470835.1 uncultured Collinsella sp. | reverse complement strand
CCGTCGTAGCCGGCGTCCACCCACCTGTATACGGTGGAGGCGCTGAGGCCGGGGGTCGTCGCCGCTATCTGCTGCGGGGAGAGCCCGCGCGCGAGGCCGCCCCTGATGGCCGCGAGCTTGGCGGCGGCGCCCTCCTCGGTCTCGTCTATCCCGGATCTGCTCGACGAGAGCTCGGCGTCGGCTGCCTCCTGCGCCCTCCTGGCGCTGTAGAACACCCTGGGCCTCCTCGAGCAGCCGTAGCCCTTCCTGTGCGAGCAGCCGTTGCAGCACCTCGGCCATGCGGCGAGCCTGGGGCAGGCCCCCGAGAGGTCCTCGGGCGCGGGCTCGCCGTAGCGCGAGCGCGGCGCGGTGACGTAGCGGTGCGCCGCCACCTCCCTGGTCACGGTCGAGGGCGACCTGCCGAGCTCCGCGGCGATCTCGCGGGCGCTTCGGTTGCGGTCGAGCATTCTCTCGATCGCGTTCCTCTCGTGCCTCGTGAGCCTCCCGTACGACCTTCCGGACGGTCTCGGTCTGGACATGCCGGCCTCCCTCCATCGAGGGCCGGGGGATTCCGGCCCCTCTGGGGTTGCCTACCCGGATTCGCGCCTCAGGACTCAGCGCAACGCGTTGCGCTGAGTCCTGAGGCTGTTGCAATGAAAATGATAATCAAGGTACGTTAGCATAATCCTCTGCTTTTCCTGCCGCGTACGTTCTTGGAACAACTGCCTGCGCTATACTCCCCTGAAGAAGTGTTCCTGATTCGATAGGAGACTACATGTCCAAAGCACTCGACCCCAAAGACACCTGCGTCCTCGTTACCGGTGGCGCCGGCTTTATCGGCTCGCACACCGTCGTTCAGCTGCTCGAGGGTGGCTACCAGGTCGTCATCGTCGATGATCTCTCCAACTCCAGCGCCGTCGCCGTCGACCGCGTCAAGACCATCGTGGGCGACGAGGCCGCCAAGAACCTCACCTTCTACGAGGCCAACGTACTCGACCGCGATGCGATGAACAAGATCTTCGATACCCATCAGATCGACCGCGTCATCCACTTTGCCGGCTTTAAGGCCGTCGGCGAGTCGGTGAGCAAGCCCGTCGAGTACTACCACAACAACATCGAGAACACCCTGGTGCTGATTGACGTCATGCGCAACCATGGCTGCAAGTCCATCATCTTCTCGAGCTCCTCGACCGTCTACGGCGACCCGGACAACCCGCCCGTCACCGAGGAGGATCCTAAGAAGCCCGCGACCAACCCCTATGGTTGGACCAAGTGGATGATCGAGCAGATCCTTATGGACGTCCACACCGCCGACCCCGAGTGGGACGTCGTGCTGCTCCGTTACTTCAACCCCATCGGCGCCCATCCGTCGGGCCTGATCGGCGAGGACCCCAAGGGCATCCCCAACAACCTGGTGCCCTATGTCGCCCAGGTCGCCGTGGGCAAGCTCGAGGCCGTTCAGGTCTTTGGCAACGACTACCCCACCCCCGACGGCACCGGCGTGCGCGACTACATCCACGTGTGCGATCTGGCCTCTGGTCACGTTGCCGCCCTTAACTGGATGAACGGCAAGACCGGCGTCGAGATCTTTAACTTGGGCACCGGCACCGGCACCTCGGTACTCGAGGTCGTCGCTGCCTTCTCCAAGGCTTGTGGCAAGGAGCTGCCCTACGTGATCCGCGAGCGCCGCGCCGGCGACATCGCTGCCAACTGGTGCGATGCCTCCAAGGCCGAGCGCATGATGGGCTGGAAGGCCCAATACGACATCGCGGACATGTGCCGCGATAGCTGGAACTGGCAGAGCCACAACCCCAACGGCTTCGCCGACGCCGAGTAGCAAAAACCTACATACCGCTCTTGCCCCGATCTCACGTTGTGAGGTCGGGGCTTTTTCATGGCATGTAACCATTCGCCGAAAATCGACCAACTTTTTTATCTTGCCTGTACATGTTTAAACAACATGTTTTACAATAGGCGTATCGAATCAGAACATCGGAGGCGGACTGCACACCCATCGGCAGGCCGACCCCACAACAAGAAGGTTGGTGAGCGCATTCATGGAGCGTGCAAGCGGCGTCCTCATGCCCGTCTCATCTCTGCCCGGACCATACGGAATCGGCGGCTTTGGTTGGAATGCCTACGACTTCGTCGATTTTCTCGCCTCGTGCAAACAACATTACTGGCAGATTCTGCCCCTTACGACGACCAGCTATGGCGATTCGCCCTATCAGTCGTTCTCGGCCCGCGCAGGCAACCCCAACTTTATCGACTTTGCCGAGCTTATCGAGGCAGGGTATCTGGAGCAGCGCGATATCGATGGCGTGTATCTGGGATCCGACCCCAGCAATGTCGACTACGGTGCTATCTTTGGCGGCCGCCGTCAGATTCTCGACCGCGCCGCCGAGCGCTTTGCTGCCGACAAGCCGGCCGATTTCGATGACTTTATCCAGGCCAACGAGGACTGGCTCATCCCCTACTGTGAGTTCATGACCGTCAAAGAGGAGTGCGGTCTCAAGGCGTTTTGGGAGTGGCCCGCGGAGCTCCGCACCCGCGGCGAGGCTTCCGCCAAGGTCTGCGCCGACCATCCGGCGCGTATGCTCTACCACCAGATGACGCAGTACTTCTTCGATCGCCAGTGGAGCCGCCTCAAGGCCTATGCCAACGAGCGCGACATTCTCATCATCGGCGACCTGCCCATCTATGTCTCGCGTGACTCCGTCGAGATGTGGGCGACACCTGAGCTCTTTAAGATCAACGCCGCCGGCAATCCCATAAGCGTCGCCGGCACGCCTCCCGACCAGTTCTCGGCCACCGGCCAGTACTGGGGCAACCCCATCTACGACTGGGACGCCATGGAGTCCGACGGCTTCTCCTGGTGGGAGAGCCGCATTCGCGCCGCCCTCGACATGTACGACGTCATCCGCCTGGATCACTTCCGCGGCTTCGAGGCCTATTGGGAGGTGCCGTTCTCCTCGCCCGATTCGTCCTACGGTTCGTGGACGCAGGGTCCCGGCCTCAAATTCTTCAAGACGCTCGAGGAAAAGCTCGGCACGCTGCCCATCATCGCCGAGGACTTGGGCTTCCTCACCCCCGGCGTCATCGACATGCGCGACAACTCGGGCTTCCCCGGCATGAAGATCCTGCAGTTTGCCTTTGAGGGCACCAACTCGTACTACCTGCCGCATAACTACATCGCCAACACCGTCGCCTATGTGGGCACCCACGACAACGAGACGGCGCGCGGTTGGTTTGAGGGAACGGCCACCCCGCGTCAGCGCGAGCAGGCAGCCCTGTACACCCATCAGCAGGCCGGCGAACCCATGGCAGATGCACTCAATCGCACCATCGCCGCCAGCGTGAGCGACACGTGCATCTACACCATGCAGGATTTGCTCAACTTGGGCAACGAGGCGCGCATCAACATCCCTGCCACGCTGGGCGGCAACTGGACCTGGCGCATGCTCGACGGCGCCATCACCCGCGAGCTCGAGCACAAACTCACCGACTGGACCGAGACCTACTTCCGCATCCCATCGGAAGCCGAAATCGAGCTTCCTCAATAGGAGCTACCGCGCCCGACCCCTCCCCACCGTGCGGACGCGCTTGCTTTTCCCGCGCGAGGCCACCCCAATCCCCTCGCGCGGGCTTCTTATGAATTGCAGACATGAAACAACCCATCACAGGCTGTCTCTTATACACATCTGACG
>CABRHR010000145.1 GCA_902470835.1 uncultured Collinsella sp. | reverse complement strand
TAGCGTCTCGTGGGCTCGGAGATGTGTATAAGAGACAGGGGCGATACGGTGCGCGATTTGCGTTAGGGTGCGGTCCTGATTGGGTTTCCGTTAATCATGTTTGATATTGTTCGAAATGGTTTGGAAACCGTTCACGGGTGAAAATTGACCGTTCATAGTTTGAAATTATGTTTTGCGTTGTTCTTTTTTGTTTGAATGTTAATGTTTCTGCCATACAGAACGCAGCGCGTATGCCCGGACGCGATGCTCTCCATTGGTTCATATGTGAAAGGAACGCAATATGGCAACCAAAGAAGAAATCTCGATGGTTGGATTCGAGATCGTCGCATACGCAGGTGACGCCCAGACCGATCTGCTTGCAGCGCTCGATGCTGCTCGCGAGGGTGATTTCGAGAAGGCCGAGCAGCTGCACAAGGATGCCAGCGATGCGCTCATCGGTGCCCACGACACGCAGACCAAGCTGCTTTCGCAGGAGGCCGGCGGTGGCGAGATGGAGATGACCTTCATCATGGCTCACGCTCAGGATACCCTCATGACCACTATGATCCTGGAGAAGCAGACCCGCTTTACCATCGATGCCTATAAGCGCATCGCCGAGCTCGAGGCCAAGCTCGCCTAACGCGCGCTCACAACCAAGTCCCCTTCCAGAAGCCCTGTCGCAACCCCGCGGCGGGGCTTTTCTGTCCCTCAGCCTAAGTTGCGGTGAAATAGGGACTGAAAAGGGGTTGGCAGGCATAAAACAGTCCCTATTTCACCGCAACTTATTGGGCGCTGTTGGACATTTTGCTTCGTGGGTATACTTCCATCCGCAATACAGGCCGGACTGAGGAGGTATCCAAATGCCGGACAATGGATCGATTCAAAAGAAAGGCGCGCATGAGATGGCTCACGGGCGCCCTGTCCAAATAACCGAGCATACGACAGTGACGGAGCTGCAACCCAGCCTGTCCGATGTCGTGTGCGCAAACAAAAAGTTGCAGATCGGGTTCATCGTCGCGCTCGTGGTGCTGGCACTTCTGTCGGGCTTTGTCGCGCGCCCGCATTTTGCAGACACCAAGACCTGGGATTCCACCATCGAGGTCATCGACCAAAAGAAGGGCAACGTGCTGGCGCTCACGACGTCGTGCGTAGCGTTGTCTGCGGGTATCACCGCACTGCCGGGCGACACAGGAACGCCGGTGGCCGAGCAGCTCGCACAGCTTTCGGGCAACCTGGGCATCGTGCTCGCCGTGCTCTACCTCGAGAAATACCTGCTTACTATCTTATGGTCGGTCGGGCTGGGCATCCTGATCCCGTTTTCGCTCGTACTCTTTGCGGTGTCGCTTGGCATTCACGGACGCTGGAGCACCAGCGCTGTCCTGCGCCGTGTGGCAACGCGCGTGCTGGTGGTTGCTATGATCGGCATGGCGTTGGTGCCCGCGAGCGTGTGGGTGTCGCAAAAGGTCGACGAGACGTACCAGGTGAGCATCGAGCAGGCTGAGCAAAAGGCGACAAGCGCGGCTGAGGCGAGCTCGTCAAAGAACGAAAAGAAATCTGAAGCCAAGACAGACAAAAACGTGCTTGAGCAACTGACCGAAGGCGCCTCGAGTCTACTGACTTCGGTGACCGATAGCGCCAAGTCGATGACCGACGAGGTTGTGCAGCAGGTGACCGATCTGATCGAAGGCGTCATCGTGATGATTGTGACCTCGTGCGTGATTCCGCTGCTGGTGCTTGCTGCATTCTTGTGGCTTGGGCACGTACTGCTGGGGATCGATATCTCCGGTCCGACGAACTATCTGACGGGTCGTTTTCTGAGCGCTCCGTCCAAGCACGCCAAGAAGAGTGGACAGACTGAGTAGCCGCAGAGCTCTCGTGGCGCATATATAAGTCAGCTGAATAGGCGGTCGAGGCGCATCTTGGCCGCCTTTTGTGTGCTTGGTTCATGGCGACCCGAAACTAACTACGCCCAAACGGTTGACTATCATCCGCGAACGGTATTTGTTCAAAAAAGAACAAAGACAAACAAATAGTTGTTGCAGTTACTGTTCGAATATGTTCAAATAAACATGAACAGTGAAGAACCGCACATTCAGATGCCCGGACCTGAACGCGATTCAACACTTCCAAACAGAAACTACGCACCTGCGTATCTCTCAAGGAGGATGTCATGAGGGTTGTAATCGCTTCCGATGCCGACGGTATGTCGATGAAGGAGTCCATCAAGGAGATGCTCATCGCCGACGGTCACGAGGTCGTCGACTATTCCGAGACCCCTGCCGCGGACTTTGTCGATTCCGCGACCGCCGTTGCCAAGGACCTGCTGGAGCACAAGGATTCCCAGGGCTTCGCATTCGATAAGTACGGCGTCGGCTCCTATATGGCCGCCGTCAAGATCAAGGGCATGGTCGTCGCCAACATTTCCGACGAGCGTTCCGCCTACATGACCCGCGAGCACAACGGCTCGCGCATGGTCACCATGGGCCCGGGCGTTGTGGGCACCGAGGTCGCCAAGAAGATCGCCCGCGAGTTCCTGCGCGCCCAGTACGCCGGCGGCCGTCACCAGATCCGTGTCGACATGCTCAACAAGATGGCCTAACGAGAGCCACCGAGAACTCGAACTTCTACCTCAACTTGTGAATTCAGACGAAAGGACGTTCTGATGAAGAAGACCATCGCAATCGGTTGCGACCATATCGTTACGGACGAGAAGATCTATCTGGCCGACCGCCTGGAGCAGGCTGGCTACAAGGTGCTCGACTGCGGCACCTACAGCCACACCCGTACGCACTATCCCATCTACGGTAAGGCCGTGGGCGAGGCTGTTGCCAGCGGCAAGGCCGACTTTGGTGTGGCCCTGTGCGGCACCGGCATCGGCATCACCAACGCCGTCAACAAGGTTCCCGGCGCCCGCTGCGCGCTGGTCCGCGACATGACCTCTGCCCTGTATGCCCGTCGCGAGCTCAACGCCAACATCGTGGGCTTTGGCGGCAAGATCACCGGTGAATTCCTGATGGCCGATATTATGCTTGCCTTCCTGGAGGAGCCCTACGAGAAGACTCCCGAGCACGACGCCCTGATCGCCAAGATCGACGCCTGCAATAAGGCCGACGCCGAGGCTCAGGCTGACCCGCACTTCTTTGACGAGTTCCTCGAGAAGTGGGACCGCGGCGAATACCATGATTAGCGGGTATCCGGCGTAATTAACTAGTCCATTGACGGCTCGCGTTTCTGTGATGGGGCGCGGGCCGGTTTTCTAAACAGGAGTTCAACATGATTCTGACCGTTACCATGAACCCGTCGATTGATACGCGCTATCAGCTCGACAAGCTGATTATCGACGACGTGAATCGCGTGACGCCCGAAAAGACCGCTGGCGGTAAGGGCCTCAACGTGAGCCGCGTGCTGTTGCAGCTGGGAGATGACGTGCTCGCAACCGGTCTGCTCGGCGGCCACATGGGCGCCTATATGGCAGAGCTTATGGATGCCGACGGCGTCAAAAACGAATTTGTGCCCATCGCCGGTGAGACGCGCATTTGCCTGAACATCCTGCACGAGGGCAATCAGACCGAGCTGCTGGAGAGCGGTCCGCAGATCGCGCCTGCCGAGCTCGACGCCTTTACGGCAAAGTTCGCCGAGCTTGCTGCTAAGGCGGACGTCGTGACACTTTCGGGCTCGCTGCCGCGTGGCGTCGATGCCGGCTATTATGCCGAGCTGGTTAAAATTGCCGAGGAGGCGGGCGCCAAGGTACCTGTCTCTTATACACATCTGACGCTGCCGACGAAGAGGATAGTGTAG
>CABRHR010000144.1 GCA_902470835.1 uncultured Collinsella sp. | reverse complement strand
CTACACTATCCTCTTCGTCGGCAGCGTCAGATGTGTATAAGAGACAGCTTTAGAGCTGATGGCATCGGCGTGGATCTCGATAGAATCCGTTCCATACTCGAGCTCGTAGCTCTCGCTTACCGTCTTGCGCGGCAGTTTGCCCGGCTTACGTGCGGGAACAAAGCCGGCACCCAGGGCGACGGCCACGGGCACACCGACCATAAAGCCGCGGGCCTCGGGTCCTACGACCTTGGTAATGCCCATGTCGGCAAAATGCTCGGCCAGGGCATCCACCATGGCCTTCAGAGCCTCGGGGTTGCCAAAGAGCGGTGTGATGTCCTTAAAGACGACTCCGGGCTCGGGATAGTCGGGGATATCGACGATTTGAGATTCGAAGTCGTACATGGCGTGACCTTTCATGGATTGCCGGGTGAACGGCGGTTATTTGCCCGTGTTAGCAGACGAGCTATGCGAGGGGACGACGACCTTGGACGGCTGCACGAGCGACTCGTCGTGCGCGGCAACCGCGGGGACGCTTGTCGCATCGCTTTTAGCCTTGCTGGATTCGGAACGCGCGATCTCCTCATCGAGGGCATCGATGTCAGCGTCCTCGACCACTGCGTTGAGCGACTCAAAGACACGGTTCTTAAGGAGCGCGGTGTGAACACCCTCGGTGAGGTCGTGCAGCTTCTTAAAAGCGCGCTCGAGCTTGGCGTCGCGCTCGTCATCGGAGGTATCCATACCGAGCATGCTCACGAGAACCTGCTCAAACATCGAAGACTCGCGATTTGCCGACGATACGTACTGACGCAGGTTGCGCGGCTCAATGTGGAAGCGCGACAGCTCCGAGCAGTAACGGATAATCGGGAAATCTCGGCCATCGACGAGCTCACGGTTCTGCGGGCTCTTGATGATGCGGATAAGATCGTTCTCGGCAAGGGAGCGGATAAACGAAATCTCAACACCGAGCATGTCGGGAATGGTCTCGATGGGATGCAGCTTTTGCTTGGTCTCTTTGGGCTCCGTCTTAAGCGGAACATCGGACAGAAGACCCACCTCGTAAGCCAAAGTGGACAGATCCGTTGCGTTTTCCAAGCGCTGCTTAATGACGTTGAGCGGCATGTAGCGGGTCTTCTGCAGGTGCAGGATGACCTCGAGACGATCAACGTCTTCCTTGGAGTACTGGCGATACCCCTTAGGCGTACGATGAGGGGTGATGAGCCCCTCATCTTCTAGAAATCTAATTTTTGAGTTCGATAGATCGGGGTATGCGCCTCGAAGAAGGTTGACGACTTGGCCGATACTCAGATAGTTGCGTTCGGCCATTACCTACTCACCGGTTTCGATGCGCTCCGGCGTGCTCTCGTGGTAGATGAGCGTGAACGTACCGATCTGAACGGAAGAGCCGTCGTGTAGCGGAGCGCCGTTGACGATGGCGCCGTCGACCCAGGTGCCGTTGAGCGAGCCCAGATCCTCAATACGAGCGCCCAGGCCCTCACGAATAATGCGTGCGTGGCTGCGCGAGACAGTCATGTCGTTGAGGAAGATGCCGTTCGCGGGATCGCGGCCGATGGTGGTCACGTCGTCCTCGAGCTCAAAGGCAGCTCCGGTCTGCGGGCCCTTGACGATGGACAGAACCGGAGCGGTGATGCGCACGTTGGCCATAAGGTCGGGAACGGTGACATCGCTCGAAGGAACACGGAAAACGCAGGTAGCGTCCGCAGTCTTATCGTTCTGAGGCATATTGTTAACCTTGTTGTCCATGACAACCCCTATCTAACGCGGCCACGCCGCAAAGAATGAACCGTACGTAATCATACCCCAATGAATCAGTCTTCGATTTCGGGGTTGAGAAAGTCGGTGTCCTCGTCCTCGGGATGCGCGATGGCCTGTTTAATGGCCACCCCTCCCTTAATGGAATAGATGACAGCGGTGAGCATGGAGAAGATGACGCCGCCGTATACAAAGAAGATGCCGAGGGGCACCGAGCTGCCGTTGAGGCCTGGGAATGCCGTGAACGTGGCGGGCAGCAGATGCCAGCCGTCGATGACGGGGAACCCAAGCAGCATGAGCGAGAAGCCGGTCATAAGCAGCGCCGTGGCAATCTTGCCGGGAAAGACGACGTCGATGGGGCGTCGGTGGTAGTGACGCACGATGAGCGTGCCGATGCCCAGGTAAATATCGCGGCCGATAATGAGCACGCAGACCCAGATGGGAAGCTCGCCGCGGACCACGAGACCCAGCACGCCGGTAAACAGCAGCGCGCGGTCGCAGATGGGATCCATGACCTTGCCGAGCCACGAGACCGTTTTTGTCATGCGGGCAATCTGGCCGTCCATCCAGTCGGTGGAAGCCGCGATGGCATAGATGACAATGGCAACGACACGGTTGTTGTCCGTCACAAACAGGTACAAAAAGACGAGCGTGAGGACCAGGCGCGTAAAGGTGATGAAATTGGAGATCGTAAAGATCTTATTCGACGGGTAATCGGAAGTGCCGATAAGCTCCTTTTTGATCTTCTTCTTGATGCCCACAGGACTCCCCCGCTGGTAAACGACAAAACTTTCGATACTATACCCGTTCTAGCGATGTCTATCCAGCGCAAGCATAGAGAGTCCAGACATGTGGAGGACGTTGCTGGTCGGCACGTGGAGTCGCATCTGTGTACATCAGCCCCCAAAGATGCCAAAAAATAACGGCGCTGGTGAGGTGCTCTTCGCGTCAAGTCACTTTGCTTTCGAGCGCAAGGGACGCTCGAGCCAGGATGGAGAGGGCGAAAGCTACACCCTCACCGACCTCGACGGGGTCAATCGCATCGACTGCAAAAGCGGCTTCGGGTTCTACGCAGAGCCGAGGGCCGAGTCACAGTGGGCAGCAGCAAAGCGTGGTCCTGGACCTTCGCCAACGTTTCGCTGCGCAAGCTCTTTGAAGCATCGCTTGCGACGGGAAACCCGATAAGGTGGAGCTAGAGATGGCGGCGTTCACCTTTTGGTTCCACCTGCCAGCACCTCCTCTCTCGATGTCGCAAGGGTTTCTTCGCGGTGATAGACCGACACCGTTCATCGTTGTTTCGGGTTCGTTCGCAGAGTCGTGAACGCACTCCCCTCTTGTTCAGCGCATAATGGC
The DNA here is from genome assembly GCA_902470835.1 of uncultured Collinsella sp. Lineage (GTDB taxonomy): Bacteria > Actinomycetota > Coriobacteriia > Coriobacteriales > Coriobacteriaceae > Collinsella. The sequence goes on along the minus strand of CABRHR010000144.1, from coordinate 692 downwards.
GCACCGTATGCGGCTGAGCGGCCGCACGCTAAAGGAGAGGTGCCCGCATGGGCATCGAGAGAGAGGATGCAGTATGAACCTGAGGGAGAAGTACGGTGAGTGGGGCCTGATCCTGGGCGCGACCGAGGGCGTCGGCAAGGCGTTCTGCGAGAAGATCGCCGCCGGCGGCATGAATGTCGTCATGGTCGGCCGTCGCGAGGAGAAGCTGAACGTGCTCGCCGGCGAGATCCGTGAGACCTACGGCGTGGAGACCAAGGTCGTACGCGCCGACTTTAGCCAGCCCGGCGCTGCCGAGACCGTCTTCGCCGCGACCGAGGGCCTGGACATGGGCTTCATGAGCTATGTGGCCTGCCTGCACAGCTTCGGCAAGATCCAAGACACCCCCTGGGAGAAGCACGAGGCCATGATCAACGTCAACGTCGTGACCTTCCTCAAGTGCTTCCACCACTACATGCGGATCTTTGCCGCCCAGGACCGCGGCGCCGTGATCAACGTCTCGTCGATGACCGGCATCAGCTCCAGCCCCTGGAACGGCCAGTACGGCGCGGGTAAGGCCTTCATCCTCAAGATGACCGAGGCCGTGGCCTGCGAGTGCGAGGGCACCGGCGTCGACGTCGAGGTCATCACCCTCGGCACCACCCTAACCCTGTCTCTTATACACATCTCCGAGCCCACGAGACGCTACGCTATCT
>CABRHR010000143.1 GCA_902470835.1 uncultured Collinsella sp. | reverse complement strand
GAGATAGCGTAGCGTCTCGTGGGCTCGGAGATGTGTATAAGAGACAGGCGATAGGCTTACCCAGCGCATTTTGCAGCGTACTGGCGATAAAGGCGCCGATATAGCCGCCCGAGGCGGAAAGGTTCTGGGGCGTAAACATGAGGTCGCAGGTGCCAGACGTGCCCGGAACCATCAACGACAGGATCGACACCACGGCAACAAAGACCACGGCGCCGCCCGCAACCGAGCGCACGTTGAGCGGCGAGTTCTCACCCAAAAAGAGCGTGGCGGCAAACAGTAGGATGACGATCGGCAGCACGTAGGCGCCCAAGCCAAAGCCCAGGTGGTAGAACCCGGCAACCGCAGCCGTCACGGGCGCGGTCGCCGGCGAAATCACCGCGATAAAGGACGCAATGGCCAGCACGGCGATAACGACGCCGGCGATATCGCGATTGGCCGAGGGCTCGACCAAGGGCTCAAAGTCTTCGAACTCGGCCTCGTGGCCCTTATTGGCACGCAGATGGGAACCGGCACCCTTAGCAGATGCCGGTTGGTTGTTGGCTTTATTGCCTTTGGCGTTTTGTGCAGATCCGCGCGCCAAACTAAACCTCCATGACGACCGGGATGATCATCGGACGGGTACGGGTACGGCTCCAGATAAAGTTGGACAGCGAGTCGCGGACCGCCTTACGGATGGCATCGGAACCACTGCTGGTAAAGCTAAACTTGCCCTTCTCGATCGTCTTCATAATCGACGCGGAAGCGTCCTCGGAGAACTGGTCGTCGATGGCAAACGAAACGCCGCGGCCCGAGAACTCAATGGCCTCGATCTTCTTATGCTTGAGCGAAACAATGGCAACTGCGGTAACCATACCGTCGTTGGCGAGCTTTTGGCGATCGCGCAGGACGATGGGGTCGGTGTCGCCGATGCGCAGGCCGTCAACATAGACGACGCCGGACTCGACGGGCGTACCGCGCTTGACGATACCGCCGCGCATCTCGAGTGTGTCGCCGTTATCCAGGATAAAGATATGATCGTCCTTGATGCCCATCTTGCGAGCCAGCTGAGCATGGGCACGCAAGTGCACGGCCTCACCGTGGACCGGCATAAAGTACGTGGGCTTGGCCATGGCCATCAGGAGCTTGAGCTCCTCCTGGCTGCCGTGGCCCGAGACGTGGACGAGGGCGCGGTTTTTGTCCCACACGTCGCAGCCGAGCTTGGCCAGGCTGTTGACGACCTGCTGAACGGCCTTCTCGTTGCCCGGAACCGGCGTGGCGGACAGGATAACGGTATCGCCCTCGTGGATAGAGAGCGTCTTGTGCTCGCCGTTGGCCATGCGGGACAGGGCCGACAGCGGCTCGCCCTGCGAACCAGTGCACATGACGACGATCTTGTCGTCGGGCAGGTTATCGATATCAAAGGCATCGATAATATCGGCATCGTCGATGTTGAGGTAGCCCAGCTCGCGCGCCACGCGGGTGTTCGTGAGCATGGAGCGACCGGTCACAACGACCTTACGGCCGCACTTGCGGGCAGCATCGCAGATCTGCTGCAAACGATGGATGTGGCTCGAGAACGACGCTACGAACACGCGACCCGGGGCGTTCTTGATGGCGTGTAGCAAGTTGGGACCGACCTCGGCCTCGGACTTGGTAAAGCCGGGAACCGTGGCATTGGTGGAGTCGGACAGCAGCAGGTCGATACCCTGCTTGGCAAAGCGGCTGATGGCGGCATAGTCGGGCGTAACACCATCGATGGGCGTCTGGTCGAGCTTAAAGTCGCCGGTGTGCATAACGGTGCCCTGATTGGTGCGGATGAACACGCCCAGAGCGCCGGGAATGGAGTGCGTCATCGAGAAGAAGTCGAGCGAGATGCCGCCGAGGTTGACATGGCTGCCGCCCTTGACCTCGCGGAACTTGGGTGCGCGGATGCGGAACTCAGAAAGCTTGCCCTCGATAAAGCCAAGCGTCAGCTTGCTCGAAAAGATGGGCACCTTGTTGTTGAGGTCCTGCAGCAGGTACGGAAGCGAACCGGTGTGGTCCTCGTGGCCGTGGGTGACGACGATACCGCGGAGCTTCTCCTCATTCTCCAAAACATAGGTGTAGTCGGGAAGCACCAGGTCGATACCGGGCTGGGAGTCATCCGGGAACATGAGACCGGCGTCGACGAGCACCATGTCGTCGCCGCATTCGAAGACCGTCATGTTCTTGCCGATGCCGTCAAGGCCGCCGAGCGGAATGATCTTCAAAGGAGATGATTTTTTAGCTGCCATAGGTTCGTGTGGTTTCCTTTCTTCGAAACGGGTCTGGAACAACCGACGGGGCGCTTCTGGCAAACCGACCGCCGGGAACGTACAAACATGCATCACAGAGTCGATGCAATAACCACAGTATGATACCCATTTGCACAACAACAGACCACCCATGCATCAAAGCCCCATCTGAGGCGGTCGATCCCGCCGGTCTGAGCCCTGTGGCCCCCGCTGTGATGAGCAAAAGGGCGACCCCATTCGGAGTCGCCCCTAGTGAGCTGCTTATGTGCTGCTGTTACTCGGCGTCGTGGTGACGGCGGGGCTTGCGGCCTCCGTTGTCGCCGGGACGGCGCGGACGGTCGCTGCGCTCAGAGCGCTCGCGACGCGGACGCTCACGGCGCTGGAAGTGCTCGCCGTCGCCCTCGGAGGCACCCTCGGCACGAGCCGGGGCCTCGGGCTTATCAAGACGATCGAGCGAGATCTTGCCGCGATCGTCGACCTCGATGACGACGACCTTGACCTCGTCGCCCACGTTGAGGACGTCCTCGACCTTCTCCACGCGGCCCTTGGCGACGCGGGAGATGTGCAGCAGGCCGTCCTTACCGGGCAGCAGGTTGACGAAGGCGCCGAAGGGCTGGATGGAGACCACGCGACCGGTGTACTCCTCGCCCGGCTCGGGAACCTTGATGATGAGCTTGATACGCTCGACGGCCTGGTCGACAGACTCGCCGGTGCCGCCGACAAAGACGGTGCCGTCCTCCTGGATGTCGACCGAGGCGCCGGTCTCGTCCTGGATACCGCGGATGACCTTACCGCCGGAACCGATGACGTCGCGGATCTTGTCGGTCGGAACCTGGATGGAAACGATGCGCGGAGCGGTGCTGCGCGTGGTGTGGCGCGGCTCGGGGATCACATCGAGCATCTTCTGCAGGATGAAGGCGCGACCCTCCTTGGCCTGCTGCAGAGCGCGGGCCAGGATGTCGAAGGTGAGGCCGGTGGCCTTGTTGTCCATCTGCAGGGCGGTGATGCCCTCGGTGGTGCCGGTGACCTTAAAGTCCATGTCGCCCAGGAAGTCCTCGAGACCCTGGATGTCGGACAGTACCACGGTCTTGCCCTCCTCCTGGATCAGACCCATGGCGATACCGGAGACCGGGCGCTTAATGGGCACGCCGCCGTCCATAAGGGCGAGCGTGGAGCCGCAGGTCGAAGCCATCGAAGAGGAGCCGTTGGACTCCATGACCTCGGAGACGACGCGGATGGCGTAGGGGAACTCGTTCTCGTCGGGAAGCACCGGAAGCAGAGCGCGCTCGGCCAGATTGCCATGGCCGATCTCGCGGCGCTTGGGGCTGCCCATGCGGCCGGTCTCGCCGGTGCAGAAAGGCGGGAAGTTGTAGTGGTGCATGTAGCGCTTGCCCTCGGTGGGCTCGATGGTATCCAGACGCTGGCCCTCGTTGAGCATGCCGAGCGAAAGAACCGAGAGCACCTGGGTCTGGCCACGCTGGAACAAACCGGAGCCGTGAACGAGCGGCAGGTAGTTGTCCTTCACCATGATGGGACGGATCTCGTCGGCGGCACGGCCGTCGACGCGCTCGCCCTGTCTCTTATACACATCTCCGAGCCCACGAGACGCTACGCTATC
>CABRHR010000142.1 GCA_902470835.1 uncultured Collinsella sp. | reverse complement strand
GAGACAGGCTCGGTCCAAGTCAATGTGCTCGCGGCCCGTGAGCTGGGCGATCTGCTCGCCCACGCGGGTCTTGCCCGAGCCCGGCATGCCAATCAGGGCGATGTTCTGCTCGCGGCGGGACAAGCGCTCCGTTACGTCCAGGATGCGCTTGTGCGGGGTGACTTGGCCGGTATAGCGCTCGACGGCCTGTGCCGCTTGGGCCACGAGCATCAGCAGGCCACCGATGCAGGGGATGCCGCGGCGCTCGGTCTCGAGCATGAGTCCCGTGCGGGCAGGGTTGTAGACAATGTCGATAACGCCTTCGAGCGCATCGAGCCCTTCGAGCGTGCAAGGCGCGTCGGGGCAATGGGGGAACATGCCGGCGGGCGTGCAGTTGACGAGCAGGGCGGCGTCGGACTGCTGCGCGATATTGCCGTAGTTGACCTCGCTCGTGCGGCCCACGGGCACCACGGTGGCGCCAAGGTCGCCGAGCACCATGCTTGCCGTGGTGCCGGCACCACCGGTGGCACCGAGCACGAGGACCTTCTTGCCGGCAACATCAACCCCCAGCTCCTCGACCAGGCACTGAAAACCAAAGTAGTCGGTGTTGTCGCCGCGCAGGCGGCCGTCAGGCAGGCGCGTGATGGTGTTGACGTTGCCCATGCGCTCGGCGAGCGGGCTCAGCTCGTCCAGATACTCCATGACGGCGCGCTTGTAGGGGATGGTCACGTTGGTGCCCTCCCACTCGTCGCCCATCATAAAGGCCGCGAGGTCCTCGGGCTCGCGCTCAAAACGCACGTACTCGAGCCCAGCGAGCTCTTTGTAGATGGTCGGGGTGTAGCTGTGGCCCAGGACGCGGCCCAGCACGCCGTAGGGGCGGGTTGCGGCGGTATCGGTCATCTAGAGCACCTCCGTGTAGCTGCCAAAGTAGGTGAAGCTCTCGCACACGTCGTCGATCGAATCGAGCAGGTCGTCGAGGGCCTTGCCGCCAAAGGGGCAGTCCAGGTCAAAGTAGAACATAAACTCAAAGTCGTGGCAGGGGATGGGGCGGCTTTCGAGCTTGATGAGATTGATGTTGAGCGCGTAAAAGCGCTCGAGCACGCGATAGAGGGCGCCCGGCTCATTGGCCGTGGTGATCATGAGCGAGGTGCGATTAGCGCCGGGGTAGACGCGCGGCTCGCGGCTGATGACGACAAAGCGCGTGTAGTTGTTGTCCGAGTCCTGGATGTTGGGTTCCAGCACCTCCAGGCCATAGAGTGCCGCGCAGCTGCGCGATGCGATGGCGGCAACATCGGTGCGCTCGGATTTGGCGACCATCTCAGCCGACATGGCCGTGTTGGGGTACTTGGTGGCGTGCAGGTCGTGGGACTCGATAAAGCCGGTACACTGGGCAATGGCTTGGCCGTGGCTGTAGACCTCGCGCACGTCGGCGAGCTTGGTGCCGGGTTTGACGAGCAAGTTGTGGTCGATCTTGAGTCGCAGCGAACGCACGATGTGGAAGTCGAACTGGGCGAGCAGGTCGTAGACGGCGTTGACCGAGCCGGCGGTGGAGTTCTCGATGGGCAGCACGCCAAACTCGCAGAAGCCGTCGCGCACAGCGCGCATGACGCCCTCGAAGGTCTCGAAGAACGCAATATCCGGCACGTCGAAGAGCTTGCACGCGGCGATCTGGCTATAGGCACCTTCCACGCCCTGGCAGGCAACGGTGGCAGTCTGGGGGAAGGGTGTGTCGAAGGCTGCGGCCGTGGCGTGGGCCTTTTGCGAGACGGTGATGCCCTTGAGTTCGTTGATGTAGCGCTGTTGCTCGGCCTTGCTCATGCTCATGAGGAGACGGAACAGGGCGATGGTCTGTGCCTCGTAGCGCTCGGGCGCGCGGCTGGCGAGGTTGTTGAGCTTGGAGCGCTCGCGGGCGGGGTCGAAGACGGCCTTGCCCATCTCGATTTTTGACTTGGCGACTTCGGTGGCAATGTCCATGCGCTCGACAAAGCTGTTGAGCAGGGTGGTGTCAATGCCATCGATGGTCTGGCGAATGTCAGCAAGGTCCATAGGGACCCCTTTCGTGAATGGTTGCCTGGGGTAGTTAATTTGGGACGGGGCTTTTTTAGCTACCCTTTGACTGTCGACGAATCGATGGGTGCCAGGGCAAATATCAACTGGCATATTGGGGTAGCTAAAATAGCCCCGTCCCAAATTAACTACCCTTGGGGTGGGTGGACTAAAGCTGTCCGGCGTCCTCTAGGAGGGCGTCCCAAATGGCGAGGGCGGCGGCTGCTTCGGCTACGGGGACGGCTCGGGGGACGATGCAGGGATCGTGACGGCCGTGGACCGAGAGCTTGGCATTTTCCATGGCGTCCATGTCTATGGTCTGCTGCTCGCGGTCAATGGAGGGCGTCGGCTTTACGGCCATGCGCCACATGACGGGCGCGCCGGTCGAAATGCCGCCCAGGATGCCGCCGGCGTTATTGGACTCGACCTCGATCTCGCCGGTCTCGGCATCAACGCGATACGGATCGTTGTTCTCGCTGCCGCGCATGGCGGCCACGGCAAAGCCCATGCCAAACTCCACGCCCTTAACGGCGGGAATGCCAAAGGCGATCTGCGCGATGCGGTTCTCGATGCCGTCGAACATGGGGTCGCCGATGCCCACGGGCAGGCCGTAGATGCCGCACTCAACGATGCCGCCGATACTGTCGAGCTCGTCGCGCGCGGCTAGAATCTCCTCGCGCATGCGGCCGGCAGCGACGGCATCAATGCAGGGCAGGTCGTTCTCCAGGATCGCCTTGCGGTCGGCCTCGCGATAGACCATGTCGTCCATGGGCAGGTCGGAGATGCCGCCTATCTGTGCCACGTGCGCCATCACCTTAATGCCGCGGGCCTCGAGCGCCTGCAGGGCGATGCCGCCCGCGATGCACAAGGGGGCCGTCAGGCGGCCGGAGAAGTGTCCACCGCCGGCGACGTCGTGCATGTTGTGGTACTTCACGCGCGCGGGATAATCCGCATGACCCGGGCGGGGCTTGCGGCGCAGCTCGGAGTAGTCCTTGGAGCGTGTGTTGGTGTTCTCGATAATCGCGGCGATGGGTGCGCCGGTGGTATGCCCATCGGCCACGCCGGCGATGATGTGCGCGGCGTCGGCCTCGCGGCGCTTGGTCGCGGTTTCATCGCGGCCGGGGGCACGACGGTCCAAAAAGGCCTGCAGTTGCTCCTGATCCACGGCGATACCTGCCGGAATGCCATCGAGCGAGCAGCCGATGGCGGGGGAGTGCGACTGGCCGAAAATGCTCAGGTGCAAAACGTTGCCAAAAGTCGAGGACATGCTATTCCTCCTCGAGCGTGACCTTGCCGCCCAGCAGGCGGTAGTGGTCGAAGAAATCGGGATAGGACTTGTTGACTGCCTCGGCGCCGTGGATTACGACCTCGCCAGTGGCGCGGCTCGCGGCGATAGCGGCCATCATGGCGATGCGGTGGTCGTTGTGCGAATCGACCTCGCCGCCGGTAAAGGCATCGACGCCCTTGATGATGAGGTCGTCACCGGCGATGCGTACTTGCGCGCCCAGCGCGGTGAGCTCGCGGGTGGTGGTGACCAGGCGGTCGGATTCCTTGATGCGCAGACGTGCGCAGTCGCGGATGAACGTGCGGCCCTGCGCCAGCGAAGCCACGGCCGAGATGACGGGTACCAGGTCGGGGATGTCGTGGGCGCTCATCTCAAAGCCAGCGAGCTTGTCGGACTGCACGGTGGCGGCGTTGGTGGAGCGTACGATGCGGGCGCCAAAGCGCGAAAGCGCGGCAAGAACGTTGCGGTCGCCCTGCGCGGAGCTGAGCGACACGCCCTCAACGGTGATGGGGTCGGTGCCGATGGCGCCGGCGCACCTGTCTCTTATACACATCTGACGCTGCCGACGAAGAGGATAGTGTA
>CABRHR010000141.1 GCA_902470835.1 uncultured Collinsella sp. | reverse complement strand
ACGAGGTAGCGTAGCGTCTCGTGGGCTCGGAGATGTGTATAAGAGACAGGCCGATGGCTGCAAGCTCGCGGGCTGCGCGCTCGTGGGCGGCGAGATGGCCGAGCACCCGGGCGTCATGGCTCCGGCCGACTACGACCTTGCCGGCTTTACCGTGGGCGTCGTCGACCGTCCCAAGATGCTCGATCCCGCAAACGTCCGCCCGGGCGATGTGATCCTGGGCCTGCCCTCCACCGGCGTGCATTCCAACGGCTACTCGCTCGTGCGCAAGGTCATTGGCGTCGACGGCATTAAGCCGGGCACGCCCGAGGCCGCCGCTAAGGCCGAGGAGCTGAGCCGTCCGCTCGAGGAACTCGGCGGTGCATCGCTGGCAGACGCCCTGTTGGCCCCCACGCGCATCTATGTCAAGCCGATTCTTGAGCTGCTCCGCGGCGGCGCTCCGGTGCACGCCATCGCCCACATCACTGGCGGTGGTATTACCGAGAACCTCAACCGCGCGCTCGCCGACGACGTCGACGCCGTGGTCACCCGCAACGGCGCCGAGATGGGTTGGGACGTTCCGCCCGTCATCACCTACGTGTCGCGCCAGGCCGAGCTCGCGCCCAACGAGGCATGCAAGACCTTCAACATGGGCGTTGGCCTGTGCCTGATCGTCGCCCCCGAGGACGAGGCCGCGGTGACCGAGGCTCTGGTCGCGCTGGGCGAGAAGCCGTTCCGCGTGGGCGAGTGCGTCGAGGGTTCCGGTAAGGTCGTGTACTCCGATGAGCGCTAACGAGCAGATGACTGCTGCCGAGGGCCTGGATTTTGTGCCCTATACCCGTCCGACTGGCACCGATACGGCCGAGCCGCTCAAGATCGGTGTGCTCATCAGCGGTTCGGGTACCAACCTGCAGGCGCTGATCGATCTGATCGCTGCCGGCAAGCTCAACGCTTCGATTGAGCTTGTGGTGTCGAGCCGTCCTTCGGCTAAGGGTTTGCAGCGCGCTGAGCGCGCGGGCATCCAGACGCTCACACTGTCCAAGGATGTCTATGCCGACCCTATTGCCGCCGACGAGATCATCGCGCACGAGCTTCTCGAGCGCGGCTGCGAGTATGTGGTCATGGCCGGCTACATGCGCATGGTGCACACGCCGCTGCTGGCGGCGTTTCCCAACCGCGTGGTCAACTTGCATCCGGCGCTGCTGCCGAGCTTTACCGGTGCGCATGCGATTGACGACGCCTTTGCGCGCGGCGTCAAGGTAACTGGCGTGACCGTGCATTTTGCCAACGAGATCTACGACAACGGTCCCATCATCGCCCAGCGCGCGCTGGCTGTCGAGGAAGGTTGGGATGTCGACACGCTCGAGGAGCACATCCACGCGATTGAGCACGTGCTGTATCCCGAGGTTGTTCAGATGCTCGCCGACGGCCGTGTCCACGTGCTGGAGAGCGGCAAGGTCGCAATTGATGCACCCCGCGGCTAGCGGTGCACAGTGCAATTTAGCCGAGTAGTCAGGGTGGTCATTGGCGCCAAGGCGCGCGTGGCCACCTTTTGTTTTAGGTAGTCATTGGGGACGTTCTTTAACGACTGGCCATTCAAGAACGTCGCAGGTGACTAGATGAGAGAGGTGAGCGCATGGCGGATAACGAAGCGCTGTTTACGCCTGAGCTGGTGTTTTTTGATTGGGAGTGTGCGACGCCGGATGAGGTGTTTGCGCGGCTCGAGGGCGAGCTTGCACCGCGTGGCTACATTGCGTCCGGTTGGCTCGACGCCGTTCGCACGCGCGAGGATGCCTATCCCACGGGTCTTGCCATGCCGGCGGCAAACATTGCCATTCCGCATACCGACCCGGGTTTTGTGGCCAAGCCCTATATCGCGGTGGTGAAGCCCGCCACGCCCGTGACATTTAACGCTATGGCTGGCATGGGCGCTCCGGTGCCGGCGCAGATCGTCATCAATTTGGGTATTGCCGAGCCGGGCGGCCAGGTCGAGGCCCTGCAGGCGCTCATGAACATCTTTATGGACGCCGATGCCGCAGCCGACGTGCTCGGCCAGACCACGCCCCAGGGCATGGTCGACGCCATCCGCCGCCACTTCTAAGGTGCCGGCTGCCAGAGCTGTCCCCTTTGCACCAAAATGGTGCAGATTAACCTGCCCCCAATGCACCAAGCGTGCCGCGGGGGCTGCGTTGTGACACAATGGCGTTTGTTCGATTCGTTATGCGAAAGGCCAACTATGGCAAATAAGAAAAAGAACTCCGAGGCCGCGCCGACGCCCGAGCAGCAGGCCCGCGCTGCCTCCAGCTCTCGCAAGAAGCAGCGCAAGACGTACGTGTCTAAGACAGTCAAGATCGCCCTGGTGGTCATCGGCGTGCTGGCGATGCTGCTTTCCGTCTCGGCGATGGCGTGCTCCGGCCTTATGTCGCAGGCCGAGGACACCTCGGGCTACAAGCTGACCGGCGGTGTTGCTGCAACTATCAACGGCACCAACCTCACCGAGGACACCGTGACCAAGCAGATCATGAGCATGCGCACGTCCTACGGCTACACCAAGGATAAGGATTGGGCGCAGTATCTGGTTGACAACGACCTCACGCCCAAGAAGTACCGCAAGCAACTCATCGACTCCTACACGCAGCAGATTCTGCTTCAACAGGCACAGAAGGAGAACGGCGTGACGGTGTCGGACGAGGAGGTCGAGAAGGCTTGGAAGGACGCGTGCAAGAGCGCGGGTGGTGCCAAGGCCTTTAAGAAGACGCTTAAGACCTACGGCTATACCGAGGACACCTACAAGGACTCGCTCAAGGAGAGTCTGGCGCAGCAGAAACTCAAGGATGCCGTTGCGCCCACGAGCAAGCCCAAGGACAGCGAGATTGTCGATTACATCAACGAAAACCTGTCCAGCTACAACGACGCCCGCCGCTCGTCGAACATCCTGATCAAGGTTGATTCCGACGCCTCCGACGAGGACAAGGCTGCCGCCAAGGCCAAGGCGCAGGAGTGCCTGGACAAGATCAACTCCGGTGAGCTGAGCTTTGAGGACGCCGTGGAGCAGTACTCCGACGATACCGGCTCCAAGGATAAGAAGGGCGATGTGGGCTGGGACAAGCTCACCACCTTTGTCGACAGCTACCAGACGGCGCTCGAGGGACTCAACAAGGGCGATGTGAGCGACGTCGTCGAGTCGACGTACGGCTATCACATCATCAAGTGCACCGACTACTTCCACGTTGACGATCAGGTTGATGACATCAAGCAGGTGCCCAAGGCCATTAAGAAGTATGTCTCCAACGTGGTGAAGACGCAGGCGGCCAGCACCGCGTACAGCGAGTGGCTGGAGCAGTATAAGAAGGACGCCGACATTACCGTTAACCCCATGCCCAAGGACGTGCCGTACAACGTCAGCCTGAAGGGCGTCACCAAGAGTTCGACCGACGATTCGTCGACGACTGAGTAATCATGGGGCGGTGCTCACACGAGTACCGCCCACGCTATTGAGGAGGATTTGCAGATGACCAACGAAGAGCTGCAGAAGGAAATGATCGCGGCCATGAAGGCTAAGGACAAGGTTCGCCTGTCCATCATTCGCCAGGTCAAGGCCGAGGTGAAGAACATCGAGGTCAACGAGCGCCGCGATGTGACCGAGGAAGACGTCAACAGCATGATCAAGCGTCTGATTAAGCAGACGAGCGAGACGCTGGAGATGTCTATTAAGGCCGGTACCGACCAGGAGCGTACCGACAACCTGACCGAGCAGGTCAAGATTCTGGAGAGCCTGCTGCCCGCGCAGGTTTCGGGCGAGGAGCTCGAGGCCCTGATCGAGCAGGTTATCGCCGAGCTGGGCGCCACGTCCAAGAAGCAGATGGGCCAGGTCATGGGTGCTCTGGGCAAGGCCACCGGCGGCAACTTCGACAAGCCGGCAGCGGCCAAGATTGTCGGCGCGAAGCTGGCGTAGAGGCCGAGCGGTACATAGTCTGTCTCTTATACACATCTCCGAGCCCACGAGACGCTACGCTATCT
>CABRHR010000140.1 GCA_902470835.1 uncultured Collinsella sp. | reverse complement strand
TTTTCGCTGAGCGACGAGCAGGACGCCGCGTTCCAAGACATCCTGCATGATATGTGCGATGGCGGGCGCGTGATGAACCGGCTGCTGCTGGGCGATGTCGGTACCGGCAAGACCGCCGTTGCTGCCTGCGCGCTGGCTGTGGCTGCCGATAGCGGCACCCAGGCCTGCGTTATGGCGCCCACGGGCGTGCTGGCGCGCCAATATGCCGATAAGACCGGCCCTCTGCTCTCGCAGGCCGGCATGTCCTGGGCGCTTCTGACGGGTGCCACGCCGGCCTCAGAGCGCGAGCGGATCCATTCCCAGCTGGAATCGGGCGAGCTTGATGTGCTCTTTGGAACCCACGCGGTCCTTTCGGATGACGTTACGTTCAAGCATCTGTCGCTCGTGATCACCGATGAACAGCACCGGTTTGGCGTCGGCCAACGCAACGCCCTGCGCGCGAAGGGTCCCGGTGCCGATCTGCTCGTTATGACGGCAACGCCCATCCCGCGTACGCTGGCGCTTTCGGTCTACGGCGACCTGGACACGAGCATTATTCGCCATCGACCTGTTCCGGGAGCGGGCGTTACGACACGCGTGCTTACCGAGTCGAGCCGCGACCTGGCCTACGGCGCTATTCGCGAGGCGCACGAAAAGGGCCAGCAGGCCTATGTGATCTGCCCCCTCGTGGAGCCGAGTGACTCGGCCGATGAGCTGGAAGACGTGCCTGGTATCGCCCGCGACGACGAGGGCCGCGTGACCGTGCCCGTGCCGCTCCACGATACGGCAACCGAGCTCGATCGCCTGCGCCTGGCGTTGCCGGGACTTACCATCGAACGCCTTCACGGCCGCATGCCGGCGGGGGAGAAGGACCGCGTGATCGATGCCTTCAAGCGCGGAGAGATCGACGTGCTCGTCTCGACCACGGTGGTCGAGGTGGGCGTCGACGTGCCCAACGCCACCGTCATGGTCATCGAGAACGGTGAGCGCTTTGGCTTGGCGGCCCTGCACCAGCTGCGCGGTCGCGTGGGCCGCGGCAGCGTGTCGGGCACCTGCCTGGTCATGACGCACTCCAAGGGCAACGGCGGCGCGTCGGCGGCACAAGACCGTCTCCAGTCGCTCGAAAAGACCTCGGACGGCTTTACGCTCGCCCAGATGGACCTGCGCCTGCGCCACGAGGGCGAGATCCTGGGGTATCGCCAGCACGGCGGCGTGACCCTGCGCTTTGTGGACCTGGATGCCGACGAGGATCTTATCGAATGGGCCCATTTGGACGCGGTCGAGCTCTTGCGGTATGCTTGTACACTTGACTCCGTGGCGACGCGCCCCCTGCGCGACGCGGTCGCCATGCGTTATCGACATATTTTTAAGGAGGTCAGCGGAGGATGAGAATCATCGGCGGCGAATGGCGCGGTCGTAAGATCGAGGAGCCCCGTGGTCGCGATGTCACCCGCCCCACGACTGATCGCGTGCGCGAGTCGTGCGCATCTATGGTCATGTCGGCATTCGACTTCGATCTGGACGAGGTCCGCGTGCTGGACGCCTTTGGCGGCTCCGGTGCCTTAGGGTTAGAGATGCTCTCTCGTGGGGCCCGCTCGCTCACGACGTTTGAGATCGATCGCAACGCCGCGCGGCTCATTACCAAGAATATCGAGTCGCTCTGCCGCGACCGTGCGCGTTGGCGCGTGGTCACGGGCGACATGCTGGCGAGTGCCTCGCGCGGTCGTGTACCGGGCGGCCCCTTTGATCTGGTCCTACTCGACCCGCCCTATGCTTTTGGTGCCGAGCCGGTCGAGGAACTGCTGCAGAACCTGGCTCAGCAGGGTTTACTTGCACCTGGCGCTTACGCCTTGTTTGAGCATGCCGCTGCCGATGCGGGCGCGCATCCGGCAGGCTTTGAGACTGTACGTGAGAAGCGCTACGGCATTACCTCGGTCGACCTGCTTCGTTGGGTCGGCGATAACGATGGCGAGGGCGATAACGCCGGCACCGATGCTGACAACAACGATGCCACGACGTTTCAGGAGGATGCTCATGAGTGACACCATCAACCGCGTGATCGTCCCGGGCACCTTTGATCCCATCACGTTTGGCCATATCGATGTGATCCGCCGCGCCCGCCGCATCTTTCCCAGTGTGATCGTCGCTGTTGCCGAGTCGCAGGGTAAAAACGGTGTGGGCACCACGTTTACGCTCGATGAGCGCGTGGCGCTGGCCCGCGAGGCGCTTGGTGATATCGACGGCGTCGAGGTCCTGCCCTTTACCGGCCTCTTGGTCGACTTCGCTCGCGAGCAGGGGGCGGGGGCCGTGGTCAAGGGCCTGCGCGCCATGACCGACTTTGAGTACGAGCTGCAGCAGGCCGACCTCAACTATCGCTTGGATAACGAGCTGGAGTCCATCTTTGTCATGAGCGCGCCGCAGTACGGCTATATCTCGAGCTCGGTTGTTCGCCAGATCGCCTCGCTGGGTAGTGACGTATCGACGTTTGTCCCGCCCAACGTGGTCGAAGCGCTCAAACATCGCTTTTCGTGACGTTTCTTATTGCCTGGTGGCATGTGGTAAACTAGCACGATGATATGTTACCTATGAAAGGAGACCGGATGCCGGGCGAGAATTTTCCTGGCGATAGGATCGTCAGCTTGGTCGATGAGCTCGAAGGGCTGATCGAGGAAGCCAAGCCGCCTTTCGGCAAGAACGCTCAGTTCAAGGTCATCGACGCCGACGTGTTCTTCAACATCCTCGACGAGATCCGCATGAGCTATCCCGAGGAGTGGCAGAAGTCCCGCCGTATCCTTAAGGAGCGCGAGGAGCTCATGGCTTCCGCCGCCGCTCAGGCCGATTCCATCATCGCTGACGCTCAGCAGCAGGCCCTCACCATTGCCGGTGAGCAGGAGATCGTCCGCTTAGCACAGCAGCAGGCCGACGACATCCGCGATCGTGCCCAGCAGTACGAGCGCGAGACGCGTTATGCTGCCGAGGACTATGCAGAGCAGGTCTTTACGCACCTGGAGGAGAACCTCAAGAGCCTGACCGGCACCGTTACCCGTTGCCGTCAGCAGCTCAACGAGGGTGCCGCCCAACAGAATGGTCAGTGGTAATGGCTGAGTTCCCGAGCGTTACCGTCGATCTTTCCGAGCAGCTCGAGTTTCCTGGAGATTCGTATCCGCTGACCGGTAAGGTCGATGTCGCCACCTACACGGTGGGCGAGAAGGAGTACCAGCTTCAGGACGGCATCGACTACGACGTTGTCTTTACCAATGCCGGTACCGGTGTCTTGCTCACGGGCATGGTCCGCGCGCACGCCACCGGCGAGTGCGACCGTTGCCTGGAGCCCGCCTCGTTTGATATCGCCGGCGAGATCGAGGAGTTCTACCTCTTTGAGGAGCCCGAGGATCCCGAGGCCTACGAGGACGGCTACGAGCTCCTGGGTGAGGACCGTCTCGTCGATCTGGGTGAGCCCATCAATGACGCGGTCGTTATGGACACGCCGTTTGTAGTGCTCTGCAAGCCCGATTGCCGTGGTCTGTGCCCCACATGCGGTTGCAATCTCAACGTCGAGCAATGCGATTGCGCCGCCCAGGCAGAGGCGGAATGGGCCGCTGCCACGGAAAATCCATTTGCAGCATTGAAGAATCTCAAGCTCGATGAGTAAAACTGTGGTAGTATCGCTACTTGCGCGTAATCGCCACACTGGATAGTTCATAAGGAAGGTCACTATGCCCGTACCTAAACAAAAGCAGGGTCGTATCCGCACTCACACCCGTCGTTCCGCCAACATGAAGATCTCGGCTGCGGCTCAGTCCACGTGCCCCCGTTGCGGCGCTGTCAAGCTTCCGCACCACGTGTGCCCCAGCTGCGGTTTCTACAAGGACCGCGAGGTTATCGTTACCGAGTAACGGTATACTCTGGATGCGATGCCGTTCCAAATGGAACCACAATGGCCGGCTCAATGAGTCGGCCATTTTTGTATAAGGAGCATGTATATGAGTAACGTTCGCGTTTGTGTAGACGCTGTCTCTTATACACATCTG
>CABRHR010000139.1 GCA_902470835.1 uncultured Collinsella sp. | reverse complement strand
CCCATTGCCCCCCCGTGCAAAAAGCCCACTAGAACGATGTCCGTTCTAGCGGGCTTATCAGATTTTTGGCTACGCGCTCGGCGGCTCAGGCAAACCTTACGCAAACAGGCCGTAAATGCTGATGTTAGCCTTGGCATAGAGGCCGTTCGCATACTCGGTCCACTTGGAGCTGGCGCTCGAAGCCTGCGAAGAGTACTGCTGGTAGGCGGTGTAGTAGGCGGTCATGGCCTGCTTATAGGTAGCGCTATCGGCCGTAAAGGCATCATCGGCAAAGGCCTTGGCATAGGTGCTGTCGGCATCCTTCCAAGTGCCCTTTGAGCTATCCCACTCATCGCCGGCAAGGTTGATGATGTAGTCGGCGTAGTCCTTGCTCGCGGTCTCCTCGTTGCCGTCAGCAGGCTCGGTCGGGGCGGTCGGCATGCTTGCGGAGCTATCGCCCACCTTCTTCTTGTAGAGCTTCTGCAGCGTCGCGGACTGGCGGACGATCTGCTTGGCCTGGTCCTTGGACACGCCGTACTGCGTGGCCATGGTCTTGTAGTCGGAGGTGCCGATGGAATCCTCGGCGTACTGCTTCATTTCCTTGGAAGAGACGGTAATGCCCTCGTCCTCGGCAGCGTCCAGCAGAATCTGGTTGCGCACGTAGGACAGGATAACGTCGGCAGACGGAGCGGTGTAGTTGCCGTCGTCGTCCTTGACGGTATCGAGACTGTACTGGCTCTCGATGGCCTCACGCGCGGTGATGTCGCTCTTCTTGCCGTTGTAGCTATAGCTTGCCACAGTCGAATCGAGCTGATCCTCGGTCAGGGTCGACGAGCCGACACCCTTGCCGCCAAAGCCGCCGTTGCCGATAAAGAAGCCGACCACGGCAGCGATCACGACGGCGACCACAAAGGCGGCAATCATCGTCTTCTTGTGCTTGCAAGCGTGGTCGTCCACGTCGGAGTCGTCGTCCTCGTCCTGCTCCTCGGGCATGAGGTTCTCGTCGGCGGCGTCCGCGGCGATCTTTGCCTCCAGGCGAGCGTCCTCCTCCTCGGCGGTCGTGCCGGCGGCAATATGTTCGGCAGACGTGCCGGCGACCAGGTCGATCTTCTCGTCCTCATCACCGTCGGGGCCTTCGCCGCGCTCGATGATCTGGATGCCGTCGATCTCGTCCTTCTCGTCCTTCTTTTGAATCAGACCCATATCAGTTACTCCTTGTTAGGAAACATAGTCCCCAATAGAATACGCCCGGCAGAGCGCCGGGCGTATTGATTCTTAGGTTATACGCAAACACTTAAGTACTATTTAGGCGTTTGCAGCGGGCATACCTTAGACCAGGTGAGCGATAACGGCATCGGCAAAGGCCTGCGTGCCCACAGCGCCCTCAACGGAGCCGGTCTGGGCACGACGCACGTCGCCGGTAACCTGCTCGCCCTCGTCGAGCGTGACAGATACGGCGGCACGAATGCGATTGGCGGCGTCGTTCTCGCCCAGGTGATCGAGCATCATCGCAGCAGAGAGGATCTCGGCCGTGGGGTTGGCTATATCCTTGCCCGCGATATCGGGCGCGGAGCCGTGCGTTGCCTCGAAGATGGCGCAGTCGGCACCGATGTTGGAGCCGGGGGCCATACCCAGGCCGCCCACCAAGCCGGCGCACAGGTCGCTCACGATGTCGCCGTACAGGTTGGGCAGCACCAGGACATCGAAGTCGTTGGGGTTTTGGACCAGGCCCATGCAGGTGGCGTCGACAATCTTGTCGTTGAACTCGATATCGGGATAGTTGGCGGCCACCTCGCGCGCAACGCGCAGGAACAGGCCATCGGTCGCCTTCATGATGTTGGCCTTGTGCACGGCCGTCACCTTTTTGCGGCCGCAGCGGCGGGCGTACTCAAAGGCGTACTCCACAATGCGGCGGCTCTTGGCGATGGAGATGGGCTTAATTGAGATGGCGGAATCGGCGGCGAAGGTCTTCTGACCCGAGCGCTCGACAAGCTGTGAGAGCTCCTCGACCTCGGCAGCGCCCTCATCGAACTCGATCCCGGCGTAGAGGTCCTCGGTGTTCTCACGCACGATGACCAGGTCGACGTCGCGGAAGCGCGAGCCGTCGCCCGGCTGCGACAGGCAGGGGCGCACGCAGGCGTACAGGTCGAAGTGCTTGCGCAGGGCCACGTTGACGCTGCGGAAACCCGTGCCGACCGGCGTGGTGATGGGGCCCTTGATGGCAACCTTGGTCTCAGCGACCGCATCGAGCACGTGCTGGGGCAGCGGCGTGCCAAACTCGTCCATGACGCCGGCACCGGCCTCCTGGACATTCCAATTGATCTGGACACCGGCGGCCTCGACCACGCGGCGCATGGCCTGCGTAATCTCGGGACCGATACCGTCACCGGGAATCAGGACTACATCGTGCGCCATAATCTGTTACTCCTCGTTTTCGGCGTCGTCAGATTTTTTAACGCTAGCACGCTTCTTCTTTTTGGAGAGATCCAGGCCAAAACGTTTAACAAGCATTTCGCAAATCTCGCTCGAACGGGCCTTGAGATAGCTGCCCTTGCCGTTCTCGGCATCGAACTTAAGGCGCAGCGCGAGCTTCTCGGCGACCTCGGCGTCAATCTCGCCCTGACCAAACTCGTACAGGCAACCGAGCATGTCGCGATACTCGAGGTCACCGTGGTAGCACTGGATGGCCTCGTCCAGGATGGACCAAGCCTCGCGCGAACGCTCGACACTCGTGGCGCCCCACACGCACAGCAGGCGGAAGGCGGCGTAGCGCAGCGTGGAGGAGAGCTCATCGAACAGCGCGGTCTCGGCGCCCTCAAAGGCATCGCCCATCTGCTCGGGGCAGGTGGTAGCGAGCGCCGCCAGGGCATCGAGAGCCTCCCAGCGGGTCTGAGCCTCGGGGCGGTCGAGTGCCTCGATCAGCGCGGGCACGCAAGGCACGACGCGCTGCGGATCGCGCTCGGCAAGCAGGTGCAGCACGCGGGCGGCAAACTGGCGGATGCGGCGCGTGGGGCAGCCGAGCTCCTGGACCAGACGGTCGACGGCGTTCTCGTTCTCCTCTGCCAGCTGAAGCTGTGCCAGCTCCTCGTCGGTGAGCTGTTCGTCTTTGTTTTCTGCCATAGTTACCTCTTCTTACTATTTCTTAGCGTGCTTGCCAGCACCCTTGCTGTCATCGGTGACCGAGATGAGCTGTCGGTCGGCCGCGCCATTGCGACGCGCACGGCGGCGCTCCTCGGCATCGCCCGCGTCAGCGGCGGCGCGGTGAGCCTTGTTGACGTTAAAGACCTCGTCGTGCTTGCGCCACGGACCGACGGACTCGCCAAAGCTCATTTTAAGACCGGCGATAAAGCCGCCGAGCCAGCCAATCGGCGCAAACTGCACCAGCGGGAACAGCGAGAACACCCAGGTCAGCAGGACGACTGCCGCCGCTCCCGCAAAGTTGGCGATCCAGTAGTCGCGCTTGGTGATGACGCGCTTTTCGCACGCCCACTGGCCGCACAAGAAGCCAATGTAGATCGCAAAGAGAAAGAGCACCAGCGCAAGCACCACGAACGTCCAGCTCATGGGCGCTACTCCCCGTGATGGTGGCCGCAGCAGCACTCGTGGCCGTCATCATGGCCGTGGCCGCCGCAGCACTCGTGGTTCTCGCCGTGGTGGTGGCCACAACCGCACTCGTGGTCGTCGCCATGCTCGCCGCAACCGCAGCCTTCCTCGTGAGCACCGTGCTCCTCGGGACGATACTGCGACCAGTCCAGACCGGCGGCGATGGCGTCGGCCTCCTCCTTGTAGAGGACCGTGATGGCCTGGGTGCCCAGCTTGGCACCACCGATGGCGTCGAGCATGTCGTAGAGCGTAAAGGCCACGTCGGCGCCGGGCAGCGCGAGCTCGCGGTCGTCGGCATAGGCAAGAGCCAGGCGCAGGTCCTTAATGAAGTGCTCGACCATAAAGCCGGGCTTGTAATCGCCATCGAGCGCCTTGGGCGCCAGGCTCCTGTCTCTTATACACATCTGACGCTGCCGACGAAGAGGATAGTGT
>CABRHR010000138.1 GCA_902470835.1 uncultured Collinsella sp. | reverse complement strand
CTACACTATCCTCTTCGTCGGCAGCGTCAGATGTGTATAAGAGACAGGAGCGCCTTTGCCGAGCGATGCGCGCTGCGATTTTTATATCAGAACGGACGCGGCGAGCAGAAAGAACGTACCGTCTGCGTCTACGGCATGTTCGAGCGCGAGGGCGTGGCGTACTTCTGCGGCCTCGACAATGCCACCGACGACATCAGGACATTCCGCTGCGACCGTATCGTTCGCGCTTGGCGTCCTTCGAAGGCCTACGCCATCCCTGCAGACTTCAATCTCAACGACTATCTGTTCTTTGAATTCGATTTCGCCGACCGACCGCCCGTTGCAGCCACGTTCTCGTTCGCCCCTCAGACGCAGATCGATATGATCAACGGCCTCACGCGCGGGCGAGGTGAGCTCGCACACACCGATGCGGGATGGATCTGGACCGTTGACGTGCGCGACCTTGAAGCCGCCGCCTCATTTTGCATGGCCCACGCCATGGACGGCATGAGGCCCATGGCCCCCAAATCGCTCAAGCAGGCGTGGAACCACCTCATTGAAAGGACGGTGCACGAGCATGCCCGTGCGTAAACTCACCAGCGAGCAGAGACTCTCGCGCGCCATCGACATCATGGAGGCCCTCTACGCCGCCGGCGAGAGCGGCATGACACGAACCGAGATTTGCGGCCGCTTTGACATCACGGGAGTATCGCTCGACGAGATTCTCGAGATCGTCTCGACGCTCGCGGACCGAGAATCGGGTGCGCGCATCATCTGCGAATGCCACGGCGAGCGTGTGGTCCTCACCGGTGACGCCGGACGTGTGCTACCGCTGCGCCTGAGTGCCGCCGAAGGCGCTGTGCTCAACCATGAACTTGAATCGTTGGGGATCGAGCCGCAGACGGCAGCTCGGATTCGACATGCCCTTCTGCCCGAAGAGCTCGGCTATAACCAGCGCGTCTTTGACACCGTCAACCACGGGTCGCACTGGCAGCAGCTGAGCTGCGCCATTCAGGATGGCGTTCGCTGCCGCATCTCGTATCGCTCGATGGACGATGCACGGCCACGCGAGCGTCTGGTCGACCCCTTGCGCATTACGGCAAACGGCGACCAAACATACTTGATTGCCTGGGACATCGCAGTCGATGAGCAGCGCATCTATCGCATGGATAAAATCGAGGGACTCACCTTGACGGAAGAATCCGTCGTGTCTCACGCACCGGACGTCGCATCCCTCCACGATTCCCTTGCCCGGACGCAGCGTAGCGCAAAGCTCTTGATGCCATTCGATATGGCGGAGCATCTGGACTGGGCCGGCATCACCCTAATCGAGCACAGCGGGGCAGACATGGCAACGGTAACCGTGCATTATGGCTCCGAGCGTTGGCTACTGAGCCAGATAATCGCAGCGGGCGGAGCCATCCGCATCTTGGATGACCCCGCCCTGTCAAAGCGTCTGTGCGATATGGCAAAAACCCTCGTCTGTCCGCTTTAGCGCCGCCGCTCGTGGTGTGCGCGCCACAGTTGCAGATAGTGACCGATCTGCGCCGATTCGATGCGCTGGTAGGAGCTCGTGGGCAGCGACGTTAAGAACTTCTTCCCGTAGCCCTTCGTCACCAGGCGCGGGTCGGCCAGAATCAGCACGCCGCAATCGGTCGACGAGCGGATAAGGCGGCCGGCCGCCTGCTTAACCTCGAGCACCGCCTCGGGCAGCGAATAGCGCGCCCAAGCGCGGTCTTCGCGCAGGTTGCGCTCGCACGAGAGCGGGTCCGTGGGGCTCGAGAACGGCAGCTTGGGAATGATGACGCAACGCAGCGTCTCGCCGCTGGCGTCAAATCCCTCCCAGAAGGCCTTAAGCGCAAAAAGCGACGAGGTCGGCTCATTGATAAACCGGTCGCGCAGGCGACGAGGAGATGAGTTGCGCTGCTGGCAGTTGAGCTCCAGACCCGCGCGGGCCATCTTGGGCTCAACGCGGGCGTACAGGTCTTCCATGTCGCGCCGATTGGTGAACAGCGTGAGCACCGATCCACCCATGGCAAGATGGGCGTCGACCAGCACGCGCTCGAGCGCCGTAAGATAGCTCTCGCGGTCACGCGGATCGGGGATATCGCCCGCAACGACTACAGCCATGTTCGAATCGAAGTCGTAGCTCGAGTCCAAGTGCAACGATGAGGATGTTGAGGCACCGATGCGATCGAGGCCGACCGCGTGGTTAAAGTGTTCAAAGCTTTTGGACACCGTCATGGTCGCCGAGGCAAAGATAGCCGTGTGAACCTCGGGCAGCCACTCGGTTGCCAAGGCCTCGCCAATGTCGATGCGCTCTGCGGTCATTGACTCTCCGCCGGCACGCAGTCTGCGATTGACCTGCAGCGAATACACGTAGTGTTCATCGGTGCCATCAATGATGAGTTTGAGGTTCTCGGCCAGCTCGTGCAGGCGGCGCGAAATATCACCCAGGTCGACAACAACCTCGGGCTTGTCGGCGGCGACGGCTTGCACCAGCGCGTCGACGCTCTTGTCAGCCTGTTCCAATGCGTCGATGGCAGTGTAGGCCGACTGCAAGAAATCATGCCAGTCGTCAGATTCGCGCAACTCGGGGCCAATCCATAGATTGGCATTGTCATAACCCCCACGGGCACGGCGACCGAGCTCGCGAACGCCATCGAACACGTCGGCGATTGCCATGCTCGCGCGCGCAACCGTCGACGTCGCCTTGGCAGTAAGGCCCAGATAGAGCGTAGAGCCCTCGGAGGTTGCCAAATCACGGGAAACCTGGCTTAGCGCGCCGGTGCTCGAGCCACCCAGGCGCTCAAACAGAACGCGTGATTCGTCCGCCGACACCACGCGCGCCCACTGACGGCGCGCCTCGCGCTCGATGGAATGGGCCTCGTCGATTACCCAATGACGAATCGGAGGTAAAATCCTGCCCTCGGCCGCGACATTGCGGAACAGCAGGGAATGGTTGGTGACCACCACATCGGCATGCGCCGCACGACGGCGAGCGCCGTGGACCAAACATTTATCAGGGAAAAACGGGCAGAGGCGACGAGCACACTCGCGCGAGGCCGTCGTAAAGTCGGGGCGGTTGACGCTGCGCCACCGAATGCCGAGCGAGTCGAGGTCGCCATCGGCTGATTGGCAGACGTACGCCATAATGACCGCGACCGCCGTGAGCGTGTCCGCCGGATCGCGCTTGGTGGTAATCTCGACCTGGCTGCGGCTCATGCGCTCAAGCTTGCGCAGGCACGGATAGTGGTCATAGCCCTTGAGAGCGCAAAATGACAGGCCACCGTCCAGTTGCTCGGCAAGTTTTGGCAGCTCATGGTACATGAGCTGGTCGGCAAGATTGTTCGATTTGGTCGCAATACCAACCGTGATGTTGTTACGGCGTGCTGCCTCGGCAAAAGGCACCAGATAGGCCATCGATTTGCCGACGCCCGTGCCCGCCTCAATTACGCGATGTGTGCCCGTGACCAGCGCATCGCGGACCTCGAGCGCCATCGCGATCTGCTCATCACGCGGCTCGTAAGTGGGATACATGCGATTGACCAGGCCACCCGGCGCATAGTCTGCCTCAATCTCCTCACGACTCGGCATCTTGAGGACCGGCAGTTCGTCGGCGTCCACCCGATCGTCGGCGCGATCGGCCTTGAGAACGTCAGCACGAGCGGCGCTGAGAGAGAAGATAGAACCAGGGTTCTGCCCCGCCAAGAATGAGAAGATAGGACGATAGGACCAAGGCACATCCGGATGCATGTCGGCTAGGCGCGCCATGAGGCCCTGGGGCAAGTCGGTGAGCGCCACGAGCAACACACGCCATACGCCACACAGGGCGTCGACGTCGGCATTGGCACGGTGTGATACCGAGTCACAGCCAAACAGATCGGCCATAAAAGACAGCTTGTGCGAGGCCAGGCGCGGAAGCGCGATGCGCGACAGCGCCAGCGAATCGATCCAAATATCGCTCACGTTGACGCCGCCTTTGACCGACTCGATAAACGAGCGATCGAACGTGGCGTTATGTGCGATCACCGGGCAACCACCGACACTGTCTCTTATACACATCTGACGCTGCCGACGAAGAGGA
>CABRHR010000137.1 GCA_902470835.1 uncultured Collinsella sp. | reverse complement strand
TAGCGTAGCGTCTCGTGGGCTCGGAGATGTGTATAAGAGACAGGCTGTTCAACGTTCGTGAGCGCAAGCGCTTTGAACGTCACGACATTTGGGAGCGCATCACCGAGAACGGCACGATTTCCGCCGCCGTCATGGTCTTCGCCGCCATCGCCGCCGTCATTTGCGCCAATACCGATGCCTACGAGGCCATCCATCACTTTTTGGAGACCCCGCTGTATGTGGGTCTGGGCAACCTTACGGCCGGTCTCACCGTTGAGCTTTTCGTCAACGACTTCCTCATGGCGATTTTCTTTTTGCTGGTGGGCATTGAGCTCAAGTATGAGATGACGGTCGGCGAGCTCAAAAACCCGCGCCAGGCCATGCTTCCCATGCTGGCGGCCGTGGGCGGCGTCGTCGTTCCCGCCTGCATCTATCTGATCTTTAACCATGCCGGCGCGCACAACGGCTGGGCCATTCCCATGGCAACCGATATTGCCTTTGCGCTGGGCGTGCTGTCGCTTTTGGGCAATCGCGTGCCCAACGGCGTGCGCGTGTTCTTCTCGACGCTCGCCATCGCCGACGACCTCATTTCCATCGCCGCCATCGCCATCTTCTACGGTCAAAGCCCCAATCCGTTTTGGTTGGGCGCCGCCGCGCTTGTGACCTGCGCGCTCGTGTGGCTCAACAAGACGCAGCATTACCGCCTTGCCCCGTACTCGGTGCTGGGCCTGCTGCTGTGGTTCTGCATGTTCAAGAGCGGCGTGCACGCTACGCTCGCCGGCGTCATCTTGGCCTTTACCATTCCGGCCAAGTGCGGCGTCAAGCTCGACAGCCTTACCGATTGGTTGGGCGAGTGCCTGCCGCTGCTCGATGATCGCTACGATGACGAGGCACACATCCTGGGCCAGCATGACTTTACCGTCTCGACCACCAAGGTCGAGCGCGTCATGCACCGCGTGACTCCGCCGCTCATCCGCATGGAGCGTCTGATCTCCACGCCGGTCAACTTTGTGATCCTGCCGATCTTTGCGTTCGTGAACGCACAGGTTCGCCTGGTGGGTGTGGATATGAGCACGTTGCTCACCGACCCGGTGACGCTCGGCGTGTACTTTGGCATGCTGCTGGGCAAGCCGATCGGTATCTTTGGCATGACGTTCGCCTTGGTCAAGTTCAAGGCCTGCGAGCTGCCGCGCAACGTCAACTGGCACATGATTGCCGGCGTGGGCATTCTGGGCGGTATCGGCTTTACCATGTCGATTCTCATCAGCGGCCTTGCCTTCCCGACGGCTGAGTTTGAGGTTCTGGCCGCCAAGGCCGCTATTCTTGCCGGTTCGGTCACCGCTGCCGTGCTCGGCATGATCTACATGAGCGTGATCTGCAAACACCCCGCGCTCAAAGACGAGTAAAAGCGCATACAAGTTTGAAAACGCCGCCCGTGAACACCATCACGGGCGGCGTTTTAGTCATTCGGGACGTTCTTAAATGACTAGGTTTATTCCACCGTTCCGTAGACGGCGCCCCAGCCGTGGGCGGCCAAGGCGGAGTTGAGCTGATCGCAAAGTGACTGGCGGTCGTAATAGCCGGGCGGTAGCAGGTTGACGATTTCCATGAGATCGGGCGCCAGGTCCAAGATTTCGGCCTGTACGATCAGATCCAGGCGGTCGATGGCGTGGCGGTCGTAAAACAGCCCGTCGACCAGGCGCTGCAGGTCGCCGAATTCTTCGGCCTGAAACGATCCATACTCCATAGTGCCTCCTTGGGCGCCCCACGCCGACATGCGCGGCGATTCGTAATTCATTGCGATGGACTTAATCTATCACGGCTTCATAACGTTGCGGCGGTGGCGGTCTATACTTAGACGAACTGCAACGTACCGCTTCGCGAAAGGTCGCACCCATGCAGACGATCTACCAGAAGATGGAAACCACCAAACTCGATGCCGCCATAGAGGCGCTCAAAGCCGAGGTCGCCCAGGTCAAGGCCAAGGGTCTGGCGCTCGACATGGCCCGCGGCAAGCCGTCGCCCTCCCAGGTGGACATCTCGCGCCCCATGCTCGATATCCTCAACGCCGACGCCGATCTGCACGATGGCAACGTCGACTGCTCCAACTACGGCTGCTTCGAGGGCATTCCCTCGGCACGCAAGCTGGCGGGGGAGTTCCTGGGCTGCCCCGCCGAGCAGACGCTCGTGCTGGGTTCGTCGAGCCTGCTGATTGAGCACGACATCGCCGGCATGTTCTGGCGTTGCGGTTCGTGCGGCAGCGAGCCCTGGGAGGCTTACGAGGCCGCGCACGACGGCAAGAAGGTCAAATTCCTGTGTCCTGTTCCCGGCTACGACCGCCACTTTGGCATCACCGCCGATCTGGGTATCGAGAACGTCCCCGTCGCGATGACCGACAACGGCCCCGACATGGACGAGGTCGAGCGCCTGGTTGCCGCCGACGACTCCATCAAGGGCATCTGGTGCGTGCCCAAGTATTCCAACCCCACGGGCATCACCTTTAGCGAGGACACCGTGCGTCGCCTGGTCGAGATGCCCACGGCCGCGCCCGATTTCCGCATCTTCTGGGACAACGCCTACTGCGTGCACGACCTGTACGACGAGCCCGACGAACTCGCCAACATCTTCGATCTTGCTCGCGCGGCGGGCACCGAGGATCGCGTGGTGGCCTTTGCCTCGACGTCCAAGATCACCTTCCCGGGCGCCGGCATCGGCTTTATCGGTGCGAGCCCCGCGGTTATCGCCGAGTTCTCCAAGCGCCTGAAGGCAGGTCTTATCAGCGCCGACAAGCTCAACCAGCTGCGTCACGTGCGTTTCCTTCCCACCATCGAGGCGGTCAAGGAGCATATGAAAAAGCATGCCGAGTTTTTGCGCCCGCGCTTTGAGGCCGTTGAGCGCAAGCTCACCGAGGGCCTGGGCGAGACGGGCTGCGCTACCTGGACGCATCCCCGCGGCGGCTACTTTGTGAGCTTTGATGGTCCCGAGGGCTCGGCCCAAAAGGTCGCCGCGCTTTGTGCCGACCTGGGCGTCAAGCTCACGCCGGCCGGTGCTACCTGGCCCTATGGCAAGGACCCGCGCGACACCAACATCCGCATCGCGCCGAGCTATCCCACGGTCGAGGACCTGGAGGCCGCGCTCGATGTGCTGGTGCTGGCCGTTAAGCTTGTCGCTGCCGAGCTTGCGCGTGCCGAGCGCGCCTAACGCGCGGCTTCCCGTACTATCCGCACTTTCGATACGTAAAGGAGCGTATACATGGATTTGGGTATTTCCACCAACCCCACGCCAGAGCTCTACACCATTAAGGTAACCGGCGAGATCGATATCTCTAACGCCGATAGCCTGCGCAATGCCATCGACCTGGCGCTCGAGCAGCCCACTGAGGCCGTTGAGCTCGATTTTGCCCAGGTGAGCTACATTGATTCGACGGGCATTGGCGTGCTTGTGGGCGCCGCTCATCATGCAGCCGATCACGGTAAGCGTTTTGGCTGCGTCAATGTGCAGCCCCCGGTGATGCGCGTGGTCCAGCTGTTGGGTGTCGACCAGGAGATTTCGATCACCGCTGCATAATCTTTGCCCCCAAAAGGGCGTGCCGTTTGGCATATGTTTGTGATGCGCTCGGACGTTTTGGCGTCCGGGCGCTATACTTGACCGAATGAATAGACGAGTTCCGGCCGAATGGCGCGGTGCGGGCTCGACTCACATCGAGCCTTGGAGGTATGTGTGTTTGGTATTGGAGAGGGTGAGCTCGCGATCATCGTGGTCTTCGGCTTTTTGCTGTTTGGCCCGGATAAGCTCCCGCAGATGGGCCGCACGATCGGCCGTGCCATCCGTCAGTTCCGCGAGACGCAGGAAAAGATGACGGCCGTTGTTCAGTCCGAGATTATCGATCCGGTGAGCGAGGCCGCGTCGGCCCCGGTCAAGCCCAAGAAGGCTGCTGCGACCGACGACGATTCCGATGCGGACGAGGATGCCGCCGAGACGGCAGCGCCCGCCAAGAAGGAGACCTTTGCCGAGCGTCGCGCCCGTCTTGCTGCCGAGAAGGCCGCGAGCGAGGCTGCCGCCGCTGTCTCTTATACACATCTCCGAGCCCACGAGACGCTACGCTATCT
>CABRHR010000136.1 GCA_902470835.1 uncultured Collinsella sp. | reverse complement strand
CACTATCCTCTTCGTCGGCAGCGTCAGATGTGTATAAGAGACAGGCCTATACCGACCTGATGGGTCGTGAGGTGGTCGACGAGCGCTTTGGTTCGCTCGGCACGATTGTCGAGATCATGTCGACGCCCGCCAACGATGTTTGGGTTGTCGAGGGTGATCGGTACGGCGAGGTGCTGATTCCCGTGATCGAGCAGGTTGTGCTCGATCTTCCCGACACAGGAACAATTTCCGTCCACGTTATGGACGGCCTGATCGATATGGACAAGTAGGGAGGACAACATGCTGATCGAGACCCTTTCGGTCTTTCCCGAGATGTTTGAGCCCGTTATGTCCACATCGATCTTGGGCCGCGCCCGCAAGGCCGGCCTTTTTGATTTTAAGGCGTATAACCTGCGCGACTGGACGCACGACCGCCATCGTACCGTCGATGACGAGCCGTACGGCGGCGGGCAGGGCATGCTCATGAAGGTCGAGCCTATCGCAGAGGCCATCGAAGCCATTAGCGCAGAGGGTCCCAAGCCGACGGTGGTGTTCTTTACCCCCTGTGGCGAGCCCTTTACGCAGCATGTGGCCGAGCGCCTGCTCAAAAGTGAGCGCCTGCTGTTTGTGTGCAGCCGTTACGAGGGCGTCGACGAGCGCGCGTATGCGTATGCCGATGAGCGTCTGTCGATTGGCGACTATGTGCTTACGGGCGGCGAACTTCCCGCTATGGTCGTTGCCGATGCCGTCGTACGCCTCATTCCCGGCGCCCTTGGTGACGAGATGAGCAACGTGGACGAGTCGTTCTCGACCGCCGAGGACGGAGGCCTGCTCGAGTACGCGCAGTACACCCGTCCCGCCGAGTTCAACGGCGAGGGCGTGCCTCCGGTGCTTGTGAGCGGCGATCACGCCAAGGTCGATGCCTGGCGCCGCAAGAACGCCATCGAGCGCACCTGCCGCTGGCGCCCCGATCTTCTCGAGACGGCGCGGCTTACGCCCGAGGAACGTGCGTTTGCTCAGGAAATCCTGGACGCTTCGTATTCGCAGAGCGAGGAGTGAGTATGGTTCCATCGCAGCATTCCGCGCTGAGGGGCGCTTTTGAGTGGATTGCGGTCATCGTAATCGCGCTCGCCGCCACCTTTTTGATCCGCACGTTTGTGGTCGAGCCCTTTGTGGTGCCCACCGGCTCTATGGAGGACACGATCGAGATCGGCGATCAGATTCTGGCACAAAAGGTCTCCCTTGAGTTCGGTCAGCCCGTCAAGCAGGGTGACATCGTGGTGTTCCACAACCCTGATGGCACCTCCGAGCATGATGTGCTCGTAAAGCGCGTTATTGCCACCGCCGGCCAGACGGTCGACCTGCAGGACGGCAAGGTGGTCGTTGACGGCCAAGCGCTCGACGAGGACTATACGACTGGCATGAGCTGGCCGCTTTCGGTCCAGGCTCCCGGCGCTCAGGTGAGCTATCCCTACACCGTCCCCGACGGGTGCGTGTGGGTGATGGGTGATAACCGTGAGAACTCAGCCGACTCCCGCTACTTTGGTCCGGTCGACCGTTCCGATCTGATCGCCGTGGCGCTTGTTCGCTACTGGCCGCTCAACCGCATCGGCGCTATCGACTAAAAACCGCTATAGTACAGTACCTAACCGTGTAATCGTTTCGACGAGGGGATATTAGAGGCATGAACGCTTCATCGCTTTCCTTCCAAGACATCATCCTGCGCCTCCAGCAGTACTGGGGCGAGCAGGGCTGCGTCATTATGCAGCCCTATGACTCCGAGGTCGGTGCCGGTACCTTCCATACCGCGACCACGCTGCGCTCGCTCGGTCCCGCCGAGTGGCGCACCTGCTATGCGCAGCCCTGCCGCCGTCCTGCCGACGGCCGCTACGGCGAGAACCCCAACCGCATGCAGCACTACTATCAGTTCCAGGTGCTCATCAAGCCCTCGCCGGTCAACGCCCAGGAGCTCTACCTGGGTTCGCTGGCCGCCATTGGCCTGGACCCCAACGACCATGACGTCCGCTTTGTCGAGGACGACTGGGAGAGCCCGACGCTCGGCGCCTGGGGCCTTGGCTGGGAGGTCTGGCTCAACGGCATGGAGGTCACGCAGTTTACGTACTTCCAGCAGGTGGGCGGCATCGAGGTCGACCCCGTGCCCGTCGAGATCACCTATGGCCTGGAGCGTATCGCGATGTACGCCCAGGGCGTCAACTCCGTCTACGACCTGGTGTGGAGCTACCTGCCCGACGGCACGCCCATGACCTATGGCGACGTGTTCCTCGAGAACGAGCGCGAGTTCAGTGCCTATAACTTTGAGGTCGCCAACGTCGAGATGATGCGTCAGAAGTTTGACGACTACGAGGCCGAGTGCCACTCCTGCCTGGAGCGCAAGTTGCCGCTGCCGGCGTACGACTGTGTCATGAAGTGCAGCCACGCTTTTAACCTGCTCGATGCCCGCGGCGCCCTGTCCGCGGTCGAGCGCGCTAACTACATCCTGCGCGTCCGCGCCGTCGCCAAGGCGTGCTGCGAGGCCTACATGGCCGAGGTCGCCGGAGTCAACGAGAATGCCGACCAGGAAGGCGAGGTGGCGTAAGCCATGGCAGACGCTAAGGATTTCCTGTTTGAGATTGGTACGGAGGAAATGCCCTCCGCGCCGCTGAACAATGCCGTCAAGCAGCTTGGCACCATGATCGCCAAGGGTCTCGACGAGGCCGGTCTGGCCCACGGCGAGGTCCGCGTGATCTCGAGCCCTCGTCGTCTGGCTGCGCTCGTGGCCAACGTCGCCACCGCGACCGATGAGGTCCATGAGGTCAAACGCGGTCCCGCGGCAAACATTGCCTTCGACGCTGACGGTAACGCCACCAAGGCCGCCCAGGGCTTCGCCCGCAAGTGCGGTGTGGCTGCCGAGGATCTGGTTCGACGCGAGGACGCTGACGGTCGCGAGTATGTGTTCGCCGAGAAGAACATTCCCTCCGCACCGGCAACCCCGATTCTGACCGCTCTGTGCGAGAAGACCATCGCCGGCCTGCAGTGGCCCAACTACCGTAGTCAGCGCTGGGGCCATGAGCACGCCACGTTCGTGCGTCCGGTCCGCTGGATTTGCTGCCTTCTGGGCGAGGATGTTGTGCCCGTGTCGTTTGCCGACGTGACGAGCGGCAACACCACGCGCGGCCATCGCGTGCTTGGCCCCGGTGACCACGTTGTCGCCAGCCCCGCCGCCTACGAGCAGGTGCTCGAGGACGCCGGCGTGCTTTCTGCCGAGCGTCGTCGTGAGGCCATCCTCGCCGGTATCGCCGAGGTCGAGGCTGCCCGTCCCGGCTGCCATGTCGATACGCCCAAGAAGGTCTTCGAGGAGGTTATCAACCTCTGCGAGTGGCCGACGGTGCTCGTCGGTACCTTCGATGAGGAGTTCCTCAAGGTCCCGCACGAGATCATCTGCGAGTCCATGCTCACCAACCAGCGCTACTTCCCGATCTATGACGGCGAGGGCAAGCTCACGCGTGAGTTCGTGGTCGTCTCCAACAGCAAGCCCGAGAACGCCGAGCGCGTGATCGACGGCAACGAGCGCGTCGTGCGCGCCCGTCTGGACGACGCAAAGTTCTTCTACGAGGAGGACCTGAAGATCTCCCTTGACGAATTCCGTGAGCGTCTGGCCAAGGTTGCCTTCCAGGAGAAGCTCGGTAGCGTGCTCGCCAAGTCCGAGCGCATCGAGCAGCTCGCGCTCGCTATCGCCCGCGAGGCCCATCTTGGCGCCCACCTTGCTGCCGACGCCGCTCGCGCCGCGCACCTGTGCAAGGCAGACCTGGTGTCTAACGCCGTCGTCGAGTTCACGAGCCAGCAGGGCGTGATGGGCGGTTATTACGCGACCGCGATGGGGGAGAACGACGAGGTCGCCCATGCTATTCGCGATCACTATCGTCCCCGCTTTGCCGGTGACGAGCTGCCCGAGGGCGCCGCTGGCTGCATCGTGGCCTGCGCCGACAAGCTCGATACCATCGCCGGTATCTTTGCCATTGGCGAGCCCCCGACCGGCTCTTCGGACCCCTACGCGCTGCGTCGTGCCGCTATCGGCATCATCAACATCCTGCGCGACCGCCTGCCGATCGACCCCACGACGCTCATCGACTTCGCCCTCGAGCTCTACAGTGAGCAGGGCATTGAGTCTGTCTCTTATACACATCTGACGCTGCCGACGAAGAGGATAGTGTA
>CABRHR010000135.1 GCA_902470835.1 uncultured Collinsella sp. | reverse complement strand
GATGTGTATAAGAGACAGTCCCTGGCGCGTGCTGCGCATTCAGGCCGAGTTTGTCGATGGCTTCGGCGCGCTTGCCGAGCTTGGCCCCGCAGTGACCATCTTCGGCAGTGCCCGCACGCCTAAGACCGATCCGCTCTACAAGGCGGCGCGTACCGTCGGGCGCAAGATCGCGCAACGTGGCGTGGCGGTCATCACCGGTGGCGGCCCCGGCATCATGGAAGCGGCCAACAGGGGAGCGGCGAGTGTCAACGGCAAGTCAGTTGGCCTAGGCATTGAATTGCCGCACGAGCAGGGGCTCAACAAATACGTGAACCTCGGCATGGACTTCCGCTACTTCTTTGTGCGCAAAACCATGTTCGTTAAGTACAGCTCGGGCGCCATCGTATTTCCCGGCGGCTTTGGCACGCTCGACGAGATGTTCGAGGTTCTCACGCTGGTGCAGACGCACAAGGTCAAGCGCATGCCGCTCGTGCTGGTGGGCAGCGAGTACTGGCAGGGCCTGTTCGACTGGCTCAACGGCCCGGTGATGAGCGCCGGTATGATCAGTCCGCTCGATCCGGAGCTCGTGCACATCACCGACGACCTCAACGAAGCCGTCGACATTGCGCTCAGCGGGTTGATGTAGAGCAATCGTGTCTACCGCGACATGAATATGCATGGCAATCTGATGCTATCTAACGTCAGGTTGCCATTTGTATTGGGTATACTGATGCAAAAGACGAGGGCAAGGAGGTCGCGTATGTCTACTGCAACGGTTAAGCCTACGACGGTTCGCCTCGAAGAGGGGCTCAAGGAGCAGGCGACTGAGTTCTTGGATTCGGTCGGCCTCAGCCTCAATTCCTATCTCAATCTTGCCGTTCGGCAGCTGGTAAATCAGCGAAAGATTCCTTTTGAGATTGTAGGAAGGGCGGAGATGCCCAACGAGGCGACGAGGCGTGCCATGGTGATCGCCGAGGCTCATGAGTTGGGGATTTTGCCGGACGATAGCCCGTCATTCAATAACGCTGATGAGCTTATGTCATTCCTCGATGAGGAATAGCGATGTTCGAGATTAAAGTCGAGGCTCAATTTAAGGCGGACTACAAACGAACGATGCGCATGCATCCGCAGCTAAAAAGTGAGTTTAAAGCGGCGGTTGCAGAGCTTGTGGCTCATGGGTCACTTCCGGCGGAGTATGGCGCCCACGAGCTCTCAAACCCGGGCGGAAACTACAACGGCCACATCGATTTCCATCTATCCGATGGCTTGGTCGATGTGGTCGTTCTTTATCTTCCCCATAAGACTAACCCAGTGATTAGGCTGGTGAGAATGGGCTCGCATGAGGAACTGTTTCAGGGTCCGCTGGGCTGATCGCCGATTTCCAAGTTGCGGTGGAATAGGGACTGATTTGCGGTCGATTGGCCAAAAACAGTCCCTATTTCACCGCAAGTGGTATGGGTAGCCCTAATTGGCAGGTTGGTAGCGGGGGCAGTAGCTGATGGCGATGGCGTCGACGCCTACATGGGTGGCGATGGTGCAGCCGATGGGGCCGGTGCCGGCGTCTACATAGTCTTGGCCTGCGAGCGTCTCGTTGACAAGTTCCTGCTCCTCGGCGGCGCCGGTCGTGAGCACGCGCACGCTGGAGCCCGGATGCTCGGCCAAAAATGCGAGGCAATCGGCCATGGTGTTGGCGACGATGCGCTTGGCGCCGCGGCCCTTTTTGATGGCCTTGATCTCGCCCGATTTCCACTCCGGCGAAACGGCCAGGCGAATGTTGAGCATCTGCGTCAGCTGGCCGGCGAGTTTGGGGGCGCGGCCGTTTTTGACCAGGTTCTCGAGCGTGCGGGGAATCAGCAACAGGTGTGCGTCGGGCAAGGTCGCGCGGATCTGTGCCTCGGTCTCGTCCAAGCTGCGACCGTCTTCGCGCATGGCCAGCGCGTACTCCACCAGCAGGCCCTCGGCGCCCGAGCCGGTGCGCGAATCGATGCAGCGCACGTCGAGCTCGTGGGTCTCGGCGACCAGGCATGCGTTGGAATAGCAGGCGGACCACTCGCTGCACAGCGAGATAAAGATGGCGCTATCGTGGCCGTCGGTGCGTACGCGGTCAAAGAGCGCCTTGAACTCGCCGGCACTCGGCTGCGAGGTGTGCGGCAGCTGCTCGGAGCCGGCCATGCGGGCGACGTACTCCTGGGCGGTAATCTGCACCTGGTCGAGCAGGTCCTCTCCCTCGATAATCACATGCAGCGGAATTACGTAAATGCCGAGCTCTTGAGCACGGGCGGGGGAGATGTCCGACGTGGAGTCGGTTATGATGGCAAAAGACATAATTGCACCTTTCGTTGGGGCGCTTGCGTGCCGCCTTCTGAGAGCAAAGTGCGACAAGTATAGTGGAGTTGCTCTACATTGCTAGGTTCAATTGTTGAATAGTCAACAGTTTGAAGTGACGGTGTGGAAATCATCAACTGGGGAAGAGGGATGCCGATGGAGGCGCTGGAGATATGCAGGCGGCCGGTTGTGCTGTTCGATTTCGATGGCACGGTGGCCGATACGGGTCGGGCGGTGATGACCTCGACGCGCAAGACGCTGGCTGCACGCGGGTTTTCTGAGGTGCAGATGGGTGACCTGCGCCGCATGATTGGGCCGCCCCTGTGGAAGAGCTTTCACGACTTTTATGGCTTCTCCCGCGAGGAGTCGCTTGTGGTGGCAGACGAGTACTGTGCCTTTTTTGATGAGCTGGGACCGGAAGAGTACCCCGTGTTCGATGGGATCCCCGAGCTGCTGGATGGGTTAGCCGCCTGGGGCAAGCGTATGGCCGTGGCGACGTCGCGCATGGAGGCAAAGTGCATCGACATGGTGCGTGAGCTCGGGCTTTCGCAGTTTGAGGCGGTGGTCGGCATGAACCCTCCGCAGGGGCGCGAGACCAAGGCCGATTCGGTTCGCGACGCCCTGGCGGCGCTCGGCGCGACGGCGGGCGATGCCGTGATGATCGGCGACCGCTTTAACGACGTTGAGGGCGCGCACGCAATGGGCGTGCCGTGCATCGGCATCTATTCGGGTGCGGCGGCGCCGGGGGAGCACGAGGCGGCGGGTGCCGATGCGGTGGTGCACTCGGTGGCCGAGCTTGCTAAACTTTTCGCTATCTAATAGACGTAATGTGAGGGGCGGGCGTGATCGCCGCTCATGGGTTAGGAGGTCGTCCATGAATCAGGTGGAGCAGAGCGTTGCCGAGTATGTTGACGAGGTCTGGGAAGATGTCGTCGCCGATATCGAGCAGCTGGTGAGCTATCCGTCCGTGGCCGTTGCTGCCGATGCGGAGCCCGGTGCGCCGTTTGGCCACCCGGTCCGTGATGCGCTCGATTGCGCGCTCGGTATCGCGCAAAAGCTCGGCTACCAGACGAGCGATGACGAGGGCTTTGTGGGAATCGCCGATATTCCGGGCCGCGGCGATAAGCAGCTCGCGACTATCTGCCATGTGGACGTGGTACCCGCTGGCCCCGGTTGGAACACCGACCCGTTTGCGATGGAGCGTCGCGAGGGCTGGCTGCTCGGCCGCGGCGTGATTGACGACAAGGGCCCGGCGGTGCTGTCGCTCTACGCTGGCGCTTATCTGCTCAAACACGGCATTGTGCCGCGCTATACCTTCCGCGCGTTGCTGGGCTGCGATGAGGAAGTGGGCATGTCCGACGTTCACCATTATCTGGAGAACCACGCGAACCCCGACTTTCTGTTTACGCCCGATGCCGAGTTCCCGGTCTGCAATGCCGAGAAGGGCCAGTTTGGAGCGACGTTTGTTAGCTCCAAGATCGACGGCGGGCGCATCGTGTCGTGGAGCGGCGCCGAGGCGAGCAACGCCATTCCGTCGCAGTCCATCTGTGAGCTCGCGATTGCCGCTGATGAGCTGCCGGCGCCGGTCGAGAACGCCGACCGCCTGGAGATCACGACGCTCGATAACGGGCATGCGCAGATTTTTGCCCACGGCATTGGCGGTCATGCCTCGATGCCCGAGGGAACGATTAACGCCGTCGGCCTGATCGTGGCGTATCTGCGCGAGGCCGAGGACGCGTTTGGTGCACGCGACGAGCGCCTGCTGACGCCTGCCGAGCACGAGTTTGTCAAGTTCCTGGCCTTTGTACATGCGGACGCCTATGGCCGCGGCCTGGGTATCGACTGTCTCTTATACACATCTGACGCTGCCGACGAAGAGGATAGTGTA
>CABRHR010000134.1 GCA_902470835.1 uncultured Collinsella sp. | reverse complement strand
GCTGCGGAAACGCGGGGTCCGTTCAAGCTGTTGCGTTGAGATTGAAAATCAACCAAACAGAAAAGTCGATGCTCTTGCGTTACGAGCAAACGACAATTGAATTGACAAGTTAACCAGTGGTAATTTCTGGTATTTTTGTTAACTGCCTATAACTTTTTGCGACAAACAATATAAGTTATACGGCACTTGCCTGTCATGTGCGACGTACATGACCACTGTCCATCCGGGTGCAAAAGGAAAGGAGAGCAGCACCCAACGACCGATCGATAGAAAAGAGGTTCTATGCACAACGATAACGCTGTGCTGCGCAAGCTCAACACCGTGGGCAGCAATGCCTGCCGAGGCGCACTCATCGCCGCGATGACCGTCTCGATGATGCCTACCAGCGCTTTTGCCGCAGCAACAACAACGGAGACCGGCTCCGAAGCTACCAACAACGCGCCGATCTCCGCCACCAGTGAGGAAACGAAGTCCCTCAGCTCCGAGTATAGCCTGAGCGCCGTCTCTGACGACGCCACGTCCTCCTCAACCAGCTACGATTTGACCAAAATCGCAGATGGCACGTATGAGGGCACGGCCACGGCCAACTCGAATGACCCCGCTGCAGGCGGAAACGAGTGGGACGTCGACAGCTACGAGGTCAAGGTAACCGTACAGGTCGCCTCGCACAAGATCGCCTCCGTTAAGGTCTCCGATGAGACTTACGATGCGCTGACTGGCGAGAGCTGGGACTATCTCGACAAAGCCGAAAACGGCAATGCCCGCAAGCATGTCACTGGTATGGCGGACAAGATCGTCGAGGCGAACGGAACAAGCGTTGATGCCGTCTCCACTGCCACCGTCTCGTCCAACGCCATCAAGGCTGCCGTCGATAATGCCCTGCAGGCTGCCTATGACGAGCAGAATCCGTCGACCCCTGCGA
Source organism: uncultured Collinsella sp. (assembly GCA_902470835.1). Classification (GTDB taxonomy): domain Bacteria; phylum Actinomycetota; class Coriobacteriia; order Coriobacteriales; family Coriobacteriaceae; genus Collinsella. The sequence continues at coordinate 3,285 of CABRHR010000134.1, read as the reverse complement.
CCGACGAGTACACCTACGGCTACGCTGGCCTGACGTGGGCCGAGTATTGGGCGGGTGAAAACGTGCAGGCGGCAGGGTCCTCCGCTTCGTCGAGCGAGCTCGATTCCCGCAACGAGGCCGACAAGGGCGCTTTTGACGTGGTGACTCGCGCAACCTTTAACCACGGCCTGCATCGCGGCAGCTATCAGTGCACCGACGTGATCGAAACTGCCGAGGGCGTAAAAATTTACCCTTCGTATTATCCTGACAGCAAGTCCTTTGTTGATGTCGATGGCAACCACTTTTCTATTGACAGCAAGGCTAAGACCGTGACGGCGGCCGACGGCACGGTGTACACCATGACGGGTCACAAGGTCACGGGACTCAAGTACGTTCCCGTCAAAATCAAGACCAGCGATCTGGAAGCTTTTAAGGCGAGCCACAGCTTTGTCGCCAATGGCGAGACACTCGCCGGCGGCTACGGCGAAGAGAACCTCCAGGCTTACTCCGGCCTGGTTGCGGCCGTCAACGCCGACACCAACGGCCTTAAGACCGTGACCAACAACAACGGAACCTTCAGCTTCTCGGCCGCCGCCACCGGCACCGACTCAGGCATCGAGGGCAAGGAGCTCAAGACCGCCACGGGTATTAAACCCACGGTCAAGGACGCGAGCGGCTCCTATGGTGAGTTCCTGCGCGTAGACCTCAACGGCACCTATGGCGACCTGGGTGCCAATATGCAAAGTGTCACCTGGACCTATTACGGCGACGACGCGACCTACACCAACGCCCTTGCCACCTACGGCACCAAGTTCGCGGCCGACAACTGGATGCACAAGTCCATGGGCATTCAGCTGGGCCTCACTAAATCAGAGCGCTGCCAGCTGCCCGAGGGCACCAACGGCACCGGCTACTGGAAGCTTACCGTCCACGCCTTGGGCTACAACGACTACACCTACACCTTCCAGGCGACCGATGACAACATCGTGGGCGCCAAGGAGCCGGTGACCGACGCCACCAAGGCCCAGCTGCAGGAGCTCTACGACAAGGCGACGTCCCTCGATAAGTCCAAGTACACCAAGGACTCCTGGACCGCCTCGTCCATCGAGACCGAAACTGCCGAGACCAAGGACCTACTCGCCAAGAAAAACCTGGGCGAAGCCGAGGCCGCCGAGCAGATCACTCACCTTCAGGGCGCGCTCGACGCGCTCGTGAGCCTGTATCCCCAGGCCGGCGACTATGTGCTCATGAACATCCCCTACAGCGACTTCTATGCTGCCGAGCAGAACAACTCAGGTACCGACGTGGTGACGTCCGCCACGAAGCAGAAGACGCGCTCCAGCTTGGCGAGCGGCTCCTACCACGTCAATTCCGACGGTAGGGATATCTCGGGCGTCACGTTTGCCGTCAAGGTGGGCAAAGGCGACATCGATTGGTCCAAGTTCACCCGTGTGACCGACGACAGCTCCGTTACGATCACCACCTCGATCAAGGGCAAGGTGTCCACGACAACCTACAAGGGCAAGGACGCCCTGTTTGAGTCTCCGGACTACTCTTACTACGTGCTGCCCGCCGGCGAGGGTCCGACCAATTACAAGGAGCTCACCTCCGATTCCGAGGGCAACCTGCGCTTTGGCGCTGTCGAGGGCAAGGAAGCCACCAAGCTTGAAAACGTCACCGTCGACTTTAAGACCTCCAGCAAGTACGGCGACTACGAGATCGACTTTAAGAACCTGCGCGAGCAGATGGTCGACGCCGACGGCAACCAGGCGACCGTATACGGTGCCGTGGTCAATGCCGCCGATGCGGACGGCACCACCGAGGGCTATGGCATGCGCACCGTCGAGAACATCTGGAAGGGCAAGGAGATTGCCTGGAGCTGCGGCCTGGTCAACGAGTCTCACGGCAGCCCGTTGAGCTCGCGGCACTACACGTCCATGATGGGCAAGACCATCAAGAGTGTGACGTTCTACACCTCTACGGGCACCTACACCGTTGCCATGGACCAGTACGTCCCCATCAAGGATGCCGACGCCGCCATCAAGGCCGAGGATGCCTCGCTTGACGGCGCCAACGCCACCGTCATGGCCGATGTCACCCTGCCCGAGGGCTTCGACGCCGCCTATCAGATTGATGGCAAGGATGTCGAGCCGCTTGCCAGCAACGCGCGCAGCTCCGTGTCCGTCACGTTTGACGCCTCGGCTCTTAAGCCCGGCAGCCACACGCTGACCGCCATCGACAAGAAGGACAAGTTTGCCGATATCAGCACGAGCTTTACGGCAACCACCTCCAAGCTCGTTGCCAGCTTTGACGCCGCAAACCTTAAGCTCATCGACGCCAACGATGCCACGGACGAGGATCTTGCCAACTACCTCGCGAACATCTCCAAGGTCACTGTCAACGGTACCGAGTACAGCGCGCAGGGCCGCGGTGCGGTAAAGATCTTCAACGCCGACGGCTCGCTTAACCTGGCGGCCGCCAATCAGGATAAATCGCTGGTGTTCAATGCCAACGGCGACTACCAGATTGAGGTCGAGGCCACCGGCTACACCACCAACCTGCGCTTCACCTACACCAAGTCGGCCGACAAGACGGCGCTCAACGCCGCAATTGAGGCCGCTGCCAAGTTGAGCAACGACCAGGGCACCTACACCGCCGCATCTTGGGCTGCGTTCCAGGACGCGCTGAGCGCTGCCCAGGGCGTTAACGAAAGCCCCGCGGCTTCCGACGACGAGGTTGCCAACGCCCTCTCGACGCTCCAGAACGCTCAGGCCGCGCTCGCCAAGGCCGCAACGACCGACCAGAAGACCGACCTTAAGGTCGAGATTGGCCGTGCCGATGCGCTGAACGAGTCCGACTACACCGCCGACTCCTGGAAGGCATACCAGTCCGCGCTGGCTGCAGCCCAATCCGTGCTTTCGAAGGACGACGCCTCTGCCGCCGACGTCGAGGCGGCAACGACTGCGCTCAAGGCCGCCCGTGAGGCGCTCGCCAAGCCCAGCCAGAGCTCCAAGGGCAACTCCACGAGCACCACGACGACCACCGATACCAAGAAGGCCAATGCATCCAAGAAGGACGCAAGCGGCCTCCCCGGCACCGGTGATACCCAGATCGCCACGGTCGGCATCTTCGCCGGTATCGGCGCCGCCATCGCGGCCGCCGGCGTCGCCATCCGCCGCCGCATGCAGCACTAGCGCCTAAAACGCGCGCCACGCGCTCGCAACGCAAGCGCCCGCAGCCCCAACCAGGGCTGCGGGCCCTGTCTCTTATACACATCTCCGAGCCCACGAGACGCTACGCTATCTC
>CABRHR010000133.1 GCA_902470835.1 uncultured Collinsella sp. | reverse complement strand
AGCGGCTCGGCAGGGGAGGAGAGCTTACCTGTCTCCGGGTCCAAGACGCCTGCCTGGCAGATACTTCCGCGGCTCATGCCCGCGCAGGCCTCGCAGGTGCAACCGGGGACATGCGAGGCGCCCGGCTTCCAAGGCGCGGCGTCCAGGCGACGGCTCGACCCGTCCCATGGCACGCCGGCGACGGGAAACATATGCGTGGTGGTGCAGAGGAGCACGCGGCCGCCAGCGCGCATAAGCTCAAGACCCAGCGTCTTGAGCAGGGTCGACTTGCCACCGCTGCCGATGATCGCGGTGATGCCCGGCTTAATCTTGAGCGTGGAGGCAAGGCAGCCGTTAATCGTTTCCATCTGTTCACCGCCGTATAATACTGTGATAAGAAATAATCATCAGAGTAGCGGTCGAACCGCTTTTGCTCTGCTCAAACCGTAGCACAGGGAGGTGCCCCGGGAATGCTCGTTTATGTTCGCGGCGCCGGCGATATCGCCACGGGTGTCGCTGCCCGTTTGGTGCGCGCCGGCGTGTCGGTCGTCATGGCCGATATCGCGGTTCCCACGTGCATCCGTCGCACAATCAGTTTTTGCGAGGCCATTCGCCTGGGCGAGGTCGAGGTCGAGGGCATTCGCGCCCGCTTGGCGCAGACGTCGGCCGAGGCGCTTGCAATTACCGAGGCGGGGGATGTCGCCGTGGTGGTGGACCCCCAGGCCAAGATGCTCGATGAGCTTAAACCCGCGGCTGTGGTCGACGCGATTCTGGCCAAGCGCAATCTGGGCACCACGCGCGACATGGCTCCTGCCGTCATCGCGGTAGGGCCGGGCTTTACCGCGCCGGTTGATTGCGATGCCGTGGTCGAGACTATGCGCGGGCATTTTTTGGGCCGCGTGATTACCCAGGGCTCAACCCAGCCCAACACGGGCGTGCCGGGTGTCATCGCTGGCTATGGCAGGGAGCGCGTTATCCACAGCCCCGCCGCCGGCGTGTTTCGATCCGACCGCGCAATCGGCGACATCGTGAGCGCCGGAGACGTGATTGGCTACGCGGACGATACGCCCATGTGCACGCAGATCGATGGCTGCCTGCGCGGGCTTTTGGCGAACGGCGTGCAGGTGACTGAGGGCTTTAAATGCGCCGATGTCGATCCGCGCGGCGACGCCAGCTATATCAACTATATTTCGGACAAGGCGACGTCGATCGGCGGCGGCGTGCTTGAGGCACTCGCTATGCTCACCGATGTCTTTAGAAGATAGAAGGCGGCAATGGAAAAGCTCGATGTTGTGAATGCTGCGCTTGGCGCTCTGAAGGCTGGTAAGACGTGCGAGCTCGTGGTCGTGGCCGGCACGGCAGGGTCATCGCCGCGCGGCGTGGGCGCCTGGATGGCCGTCTTTGCCGACGGCAGCCAAGCGGGCACCATCGGCGGCGGCAAGATCGAGCTCTTTGCGCTGAACGAGGCGCGCGAGCTGCTGGCCGCAGGGCAATCGCGTCTGGTCCGCTACACCATGGGCGGCGAGAACTCCGATACCGGCATGATCTGCGGCGGAGCCATCTGCCTGTGCTATCTGCACCTGGACGCGACCAAGGTACCGCTGCTCCAGTCGGTTGCCGACGTCTTGGTCTATCGGCGCATCGGCGACTTCGTCATCGACTTTGAACCGTTTGTCATTCAGGCCCTGGAGGGCGATGTGGCCGAGTGCCATGGCGAGGCATCGCGCCATACCATTGCCGGCTGTCCCGAGCTTTCGTTGGTGGAGGAGGGGAGTAAGGTTACCTACACCAACGCCGCCTCCGAGATTCCCTCGGCGCACGTCGAGACGCTCTGCCCCGAGGGCCTGACCTACATCTTTGGCTGCGGACACGTGGGCGCCGCGACGGCGCGCGTGCTCACGGCGGCGGGCTTTGCCGTCGTGGCCTGCGATGACCGCCCCGGCACGTTGACGCCCGAATGGGTGCCCGGTGCCTACGATCGTCGCCTGGTCGACTACAAGAACCTGGACGAACTGTGCCCCATCGGTCCGCGCGACTTGGTGGTCGTGGCCACAGCAGGCCATAAGTCCGATATCGACGTGGTGATTCAGGCCATGCGCGCCAAGCCTGCCTACCTGGGCTGTCTGGGTTCGCGCCGCAAGACGGCCTTTGTGCGCGCCCGCCTGGAGCAGGAGGGCTTCACGCAGGACCAGATCGACGAGCTGCACCTGCCGATCGGCGTTGCCATCGAGGCCGAAGACCCCGAGGAGATCGCTATCTCCATCGCCGCCGAGATGATCCACCTGCGCCGCACCAAACTCGTCCCCCGCAAGCGCTAGTCGCATCCCCATCAATAAGTTGCGGTGAAATACGGATTGTTTAAGCCTGTTAGGCCGCCCAACAGTCCCTATTTCACCGCAACTGCTTGTTGGGACCCATTTGTGCGGGGGAGTTGTGGAGTTGTGCAGGCAGACGAGGTTTTTCTGGAAATACGCTCCCGATGCGCGTATAGTACCGATTGTTTTGTCGGCTCCTGCTGCGTCGAGTCCAAACCGCGAAATGCCATGAGCGGCGCGGATGCAGCCAGGAGGCACGAGGACAACCCATCGTGGCCATGCCCCGTGCTTAAAACCCCAAGAAGGAGTGAACAATGGCAGAAGAGAAGTATGTGCCGCGTCTGAAGACCAAGTACAACAACGAGGTCAAGCAGCAGCTTCAGGACAAGTTCCAGTACGAGAACGTCATGATGATCCCCAAGTTTGAGAAGATCGTCGTGAACATGGGTGTCGGCGAGGCCGCTACCGATTCCAAGGCCATCGACGGTGCCGTGCGCGACCTGCGCGCCATCACCGGCCAGCAGCCGATGATCACCCGTGCCCGCAAGTCCATCGCTACCTTCCGCCTGCGCGCTGGTATGCCGATCGGCTGCAAGGTTACCCTGCGTGGCGACCGTATGTGGGAGTTCTTCGATCGTCTGACCTCCGTCGCGATCCCCCGTATCCGCGACTTCCGCGGCATCTCCGCCAAGAGCTTCGACGGCCGTGGTAACTTCTCCATGGGCGTCACCGAGCAACTCATCTTCCCCGAGATCGACTTTGACTCCGTCGATCACCAGCGCGGTATGGACATCACTTTCGTGACCACCGCCAACACCGATGAGGAGGCCAAGGCCCTTCTGGACGCCTTCGGTTTCCCGTTCAAGAAATAGGTTCACCTGCCCTATAAGCGCCGTTCCCACAAGGGGGCGGCGCTTGGGGCGAACAATACTCTATGTGAGGAGGATATAAGTGGCTAAGACATCGATGATCGTCAAGTGCAATCGCAAGCAGAAGTTCTCTACTCGTGAGTACACGCGCTGCCAGCGCTGCGGCCGTCCGCACTCTGTGTACCGCAAGTTCGGCCTGTGCCGTGTCTGCTTCCGCGAGCTTGCACTCAAGGGCGAGCTTCCCGGCGTTAAGAAGGCCAGCTGGTAAGTCACTACCAGCGTTTCAAGCATCAGTTTGGAACAGGGAAAACGCGCTAAAAAGGCTTTGCCGTTAAGGGCGGCGAAGAACCAAGAGCACGTGTTCATCAAGAACGAAGGAGAATCTGTATGAACCTTACAGACCCGATCGCAGATATGCTTACGCGCATCCGTAACGCTAACTCTGTGAACAAGGCCACGGTCTCCATGCCGAGCAGCAAGAAGCTCGTCGAGATCGCTCGTGTTCTGCACGAGGAGGGCTACATCGAGGGCTACGATGTCGAGGACACCGTTCCCCAGAAGACTCTGCACATCACGCTTAAGTATGGTCCCAAGAAGGCTAAGGTCATCAACGGCATCCGCCGCATTTCCAAGCCGGGCCTGCGTAAGTACACCGGCGTTGCCGACATGCCCCGCGTCCGCGGTGGCCTTGGTACCGCCATTATTTCCACCAGCCATGGCGTCATGACCGACCGCGATGCTCGCAAGCACAACGTCGGCGGCGAGATCATCGCTTACGTCTGGTAATTCGCTCGGTAGGTAGAAGGAAAGGAGATCACCGTGTCTCGTATCGGTAATAAGCCTGTCCAGATTCCCGCCGGAGTCGAAGTGGCAGTCAACGGCAACAACGTTGTCGTCAAGGGCCCCAAGGGCCAGCTCGAGCTCGATGTCTTTGAGAAGCTCGCTATCAACGTCGAGGACAACGTCCTCACCGTTTCCCGTCCCGACGACGAGCGTGAGACCCGTGCCCGCCACGGCCTCACCCGTGCCCCTGTCTCTTATACACATCTGACGCTGCCGACGAAGAGGATAGTGTA
>CABRHR010000132.1 GCA_902470835.1 uncultured Collinsella sp. | reverse complement strand
GAGATAGCGTAGCGTCTCGTGGGCTCGGAGATGTGTATAAGAGACAGGGCCATTTGCAATCTTGCTCCCACCGATCAGGATGCAAATGCCGACCTGCTGATTTCTTGCGACATCGCGGCCGCGTTTGCGTTCTAGCCCGCGCGCGCGGATACAATAGAAAGACTGAGTGCAAAGCGACCCCGCCGCCAGCTCCCCAAGCTCGGCGGCGTGGGTATTTTAGGAGGATGTTCATGGCGAACGACAGCAAGACATGGCGGTGCGGAAAGTACGAGCTCAGCTTTGACCGTCCGCGCATCATGGGCGTCCTCAACGTGACGCCCGATTCGTTTAGCGACGGCGGGGAGCACTTCGACCCCGATGCCGCTATCGAGTACGGCCTGGCGATGCTCGATGCCGGCGCCGACATCATCGACGTGGGCGGTGAGTCCACGCGCCCCGGCTTTACCCCGGTCAACCCCGACGAGGAGGCTCGCCGCGTGCTGCCCGTGGTGCGCGCGCTGGCCAAGGAGGGCGCCATCGTCTCGATCGACACGCGTCATGTGGCGGTTGCCAAGGCGGCCGTGCGCTGCGGCGCCTCGATCGTCAACGACGTGACGGGCTTCACTGATCCCAAGATGGTCGAGTTCGTTAAGACGAGCACCTGCGGCGTCATCGTGATGCATGCCGGCGAGGTCGCCGCGCCCGCACGCACGCACGCAACGGTGCAGCTCGATACCTCGGCAGCGGCGTTTGTTGCCGAGAAGGCGCGCGAGGCGGCTGCCGAGGCCGCGCGTGAGGCCGAGAAGCCGGCTCGCCGCCGTCGCGGCAAGTTGCTGGGCGAGCCTAAGCCGGAGGCCAAGCTTCCGGGCGGCGTGGTGCAGCCCTCGTTGCCGTTTGGCGAACCGGAGCCCACGTCCGAGCCTTCAAGCGAGCAGGAGACGCCGGCCGCCGAGCAGGCTGCTGCCGCCGAGACCGTCGCGCCCGCGCCCGAGGCCACGCCCGCAGCCACCGAGGCCGCATCGGAGTCCAATGACCGCCTGGCCGCCATGATGCGCCGCAGCGCCCGCCGCGAGGAAGCCTACGTGCCCACCTCGCAGCTCCGCCGCTTCACCCTGCCCGATTCGGCGCCCATCATGCGCCGCGTTATGGGCTTTCTGTCCGACCAGGCCCGCACGCTCATCCATGCCGGCGTGTCGCGCGACCGCATCTGCATCGATCCTGGCCCGGGCTTTGGTAAGTCGGCTAACGAGGACATCGTCATCCAGCGCGAGACTGCCAAGATGGCGTCACTGGGCTATCCGCTCATGTGTGCCGTGTCGCGCAAGCGCTTTGTGGGCGCCGTCTCGGGCGTGACCGAGGCCGCCGAGCGCGATGCCGCTACGTTTGGCGTGTGCCTGGGCGCCATCCAGGCCGGTGCCAACATCGTGCGCGTGCACGACGCCACGGGTTTTGCGCAGTTCCTGAACGGTTACTGGGCGGTTGCCAAGCCGCAGCCGCGCCGCGCGTTTGTGGCTGTGGGCTCCAACTTGGGACATCGCTGCGACAACATCCGCGCCGCACGCGAGATGATCGCCGAGATTCCACTCACCTGCGTGTCCAACTCCTCCAAGATCTACGAGAGCGAGCCGGCCTACGAGACGCGCCAGGACGCGTTTGCCAACGCCGTCATCGAGATCAAGACCGAGCTGGCGCCGCTGGTGCTGCTCGACGAGCTCATGAAGATCGAGGCCGAGCTGGGTCGCGACCGCTCCAAGAAGGCCAAGGCCAACGGCCCGCGCACCATCGACCTGGACCTGTTGTGGATGGACGGCGAGACCCACGGCGGCAAAAAGCTGCGCCTGCCGCATCCGCTCATTGGCGAGCGTGACTTTGTGCTGGTGCCGCTTGAGGACCTGATGCACGACCCGGCGCGGTTCTTCCGCTACAACGGCGTCGAGGTCAAGGAGCCCGAGGACCGTGTGGGCCATATCGTGGGCGAATTGGGGCGTATGTAGATGATTGAGATGAATGCTGTTGCCGCCGGAACCGAGCTCGACGCCGCGCGTGACGCGGGCCGCGAGGGTGCGTCCGCGGGCTGGTGCGCTTGGAGCGCGGGCGAGGCGTCGTTGACGTTTTCGCTGGTCGTGCGCCCGGATGTGAACATGCATGCCTTCCACGGCCTGCCGTTTGTGGCCGCGATGGGCATGATGGACGCGCTCGTGGGCACGGCTTCGACGCCGGGGTTGGGCCTTGCCGGTAAGGTGGGTATCCAGTGGCCGAGCGATATCGTGTGCGGTGCGCCTGCGTTTGAGACGTCGTTTGCACGCGTCTCCGTCAACGGTGGCGCCGGTGCCGCAGGCATGTTCGGTGCCGTGACGGTGGATATTGAGCGTTCGGCGCTGAGCGAGCTTGGTGTGGACGTGGCTGACGAAGCGCTGGTCGAGGAGTTGGCCGCCGCCGTGCTGACCCGTGTGGACACCTGGGCGGTTGTTGCCAACACGCCGCAGGGCGCTGCCGGTCCGCTGGCCCCCGTGTTGGGCGAGTACTTCGACATGGTGCCGCTGCTGGGCCGCCAAGTTGCGGCGGTGTCGCCCAACGGCTTGCCGCTTGCGGTCGGTGTGTTTGCGGGCCTGGACATCTGGGGCCGCGCGACCATCAAGACCGATGCCGGCGAGCAGGAGTTTCCGCCTGAGGCCGTACGGATTCGCGGACTGTAACGCGAGGCGCCCGCGCTCAAAGACAACGATGACAACGAAGCCCTCTTCGGCCTGTGCCGGGGAGGGCTTTGCGTGACTGCGGGGTAGCACCTCGGACCTATTCCTCAAAACTGAAAATTTTTCGATTTTGGGGAATAGACTTGGCGAGCATTTGCGGGGACTGTGGCATCGGGCGTGCTTGACTTAAGCCCCTGCTCTATCCCAGCTCCTGCATGCGGCGGTAGATTTCGCAGATACCCTTGATGGTGAGCTGTCCGTCGACCACGTCGAAGGCATCGGTCGAATCTGCGACGATGCTGGCGAGACCGCCCGTGGCGATAACGGTGGCATCCTCGCGGCCCAGCTCGCGCTTCATGCGCGCGACCAGGCCCTCAGCCATGGCGGCGGCGCCCGTTACGGCGCCGACCTTGATGCACTCCTCGGTATCGCGGCCGATGGCGCGCTCGGGCGCCTCGAGCGGAACGCTGGCGAGCTTGGCGGCTCGGGCGGCGAGCGCGTCCATCGAAATGCGGATGCCCGGCGCAATCGCTCCACCAATGTAATAACCGTCCTCATCGATGACGTCGATATTGGTCGCGGTGCCAAAGTCCACCACGATTGCCGGCGCGCCGTAGAAAGTTTCGGCCGCAACGGCGTTAGCGACGCGATCGGCGCCTACGGCCTGGGGACGCGCCGCGCGCAGCTTGGTCACCGCGGCCGTCTGCGGTCCGATGACGATGGCGTCTGCGGCAATGCGGTCGGCCACGGCGTGCCATTCGCGCGAGAGCTGCGGCACCACGCCCGCAAAGGCGATCGCGTCGACCGCGTCGAGCGAAAGGCCGTACATCTTGAAGAAACCCATCAGGCGCACATGGATCTCGTCGGCGGTATAAGAGCGGTCGGTGGGCATGCGCCACGACTGCACCAGCTCGTCTCCGTCAAACAGGCCCATGGCCGTCTGCGTGTTTCCCATATCGATAGCGAGCAGCATGTCTACTCCCGGTGTTGGCATAAAAGGACGCGCACCATTGTATACGCGCCGTCGACGGCACTCGGCTGCGATTCGTTTACGGTGATAGGGGCTGAGGGATTTAAATATGAAGGAATTATGCTCCACGAGATTTTCCTTGCCGTTTACCGAACTCCCGCGTAATATTCTTTCTTGCGCACATGAGGCGCCCAGACATTGCGGGGTGGAGCAGTCTGGTAGCTCGCCGGGCTCATAACCCGGAGGTCGTAGGTTCAAATCCTGCCCCCGCGACCAAGAACTTGCAGCTCGTCGGCCTAGCCGGCGAGCTTTTTTGTTATTTCGGGACCGTGTTTTCGGTTCAATTCTCGGCCTCTCAAACAAAATCTCGATCTGTAACATCTAGACCCGATTTGGGCGGCTAGGTGTTACAGATCGAGATATACCGGTGGGTTGGGTCGTGTTTGTCTAAATCTGTAACACGAGGGACGGATTTTGCCGAGTTGTTGTTATAGATTGAGATTATCTAGCAGGCGGGTTTGGTTTGTCTCGATCTGCAACAGGTAGGGGTCAAAAGCTGTCTCTTATACACATCTCCGAGCCCACGAGACGCTACGCTATCT
>CABRHR010000131.1 GCA_902470835.1 uncultured Collinsella sp. | reverse complement strand
AGATAGCGTAGCGTCTCGTGGGCTCGGAGATGTGTATAAGAGACAGCGGTGAGACCGGCCTCGGCTGCCGCCGCGGCGACATCGGAAAGCAAGGCGCCGGCCGCCGCCGTGACGTGCGTACCGTCGACCGTAATGTCGGAGAGGCCTTCGCCCAACGCCACGACGACGCCGCGGATACCCTTGTCGCCGACGAGCAGGTCGGAGCCGTTGCCCACGATGGTGAGCGGCAGGTCGCAGCGATAACAGGTGTCGAGCGTGGCGACGAGGCCCTGCTCGGTATCGGGCGTGACAAAGACGTCGGCCGGGCCGCCGATCTTAAACGTGGTGTGCTCGCGCATGGGCTCGCTCATCAGCACGTTGTCCTCGCCGGCAACGCCAGCAAGCGCGCACAGCAGGTCCTCGTTAAAAAAGTCGTTCTCGTGCATACGAATATCCGCCTTTTGGTGGTCGTTGTCATCAATCGATTGCAATATACCCCACCCGGACGGATTTGGTGCGCTGGCGGCGATAAAACAGCCGTCTACCGGATTGGTAAAGTGTTTATCACCGAGGTAGAGGGGCGGTCGCTATACTTTCAAGAGATTGCGCGTAAACCCGGAAGGAGCGAGATGGCCAACAAAGTCACCCTCAAGCAGATCGCCCAGGAGGTGGGGCTTTCCCCCTCGTCGGTCTCGCTTGTTCTCAATAATCGGCCCTGTCGCATCTCGGAAGAAAACCGCAAGCTCATCAAGGAGGTCGCGGCGCGCAACCACTATGTCCCCAACCAGATTGCGCGTAGTCTGGTCATGCGCGAGTCGCGCACGCTGGGCCTTATCGTCCCTAACATCGAGAGCCGCTTTTTTGCCTCGCTCGCTGGTAGCCTGGAAAAGCGCTGCCGCGAGGACGGCTATGCGCTCTTTATTACCAGCTCGGGCGGAAGTGCCGACGACGATCTTGAGCTGCTGCGTCAGCTGGTGACGCGCGGCGTCGACGGTGTGTTCTTGGTCGTGGGCGACGAGTTCTCCGACGACCGCGCCCTGCGCGAAGAAGTCAGTCATCTGCCTATCCCTGCCGTGATGGTCGACCGTGCCATTGAGGGGCTCGAGTGCGACAAGGTGATGTTCGACCACGAGATGGGTGGCTACATGGCCACTCGCTATCTGATCGAGCAGGGCCACCGTCGCATTGCCTGCTTGGTTAACGCGCGCCGTTCCAATACGGGGCGTAAGCGACTTGCCGGCTATGAGCGCGCGCTGCGCGAGGTTGGCCTGCCTATCGACGCACGTTTGGAGTTTGAGAGCGAGTACTACATTCCGAGTGCCTACGAGGCCTCGGAGGCGGTGCTCGCAACTGATGCCACCGCTGTGTTCGCAAGTTCGGATAACATCGCCCTCGGTCTGCTCAAGCGCTTGCACGAGATGGGGAAGAGCATTCCGGACGATATCTCGGTGGTGAGCTACGACAACTCCGCCGCCGATGTTCTGTTTGAACCGGCTCTGACGGCAATCGAGCAGGATCCCAGCGTGCTTGCCGAGCACGCCTTTAGCTGCATGTCAAAACGCTTGGCCGGCAAGGGCGGAAAACGTGCCGAAGAGGTCGTTCTGGAGCCGGCGCTCATCGTAAAAAACAGCGTGCTCAACCTTGCTAAACACAACTAAACATGTTTACCAACTCGTCTAGTTCGAATGTGGAGCGCCTGTGATGAAAGATATCGCAGGTGAGCGTTGCCGTCCTTAGATACTTGGCTCATTTTAACATGATAAAACGTTTTTTCAGCATGATAAAACGTTTTAGCAAATATACTAGTCCCAACGAATGGTTGCGATATCGGAGCGCGGCCGCACAGCGAAGGGACATAAACAATGGCTAAAACACTGGGAACGCCGTGGCAAAAATTGGGACACGAGGTGCCGGCATCCGAGCTCGAGGGTGTCGATCTGTACTGGCGCGCCTCCAACTATCTGTCCGTCGGCCAGATCTATCTTCGCTCCAACCCGTTGATGCGCCCCGATTTTGTGGACGAGAAGACCGGCGAGACGCGTGACTTTGGCCGTCCGGACGTTAAGCACCGTCTGGTTGGTCACTGGGGCACCACGCCGGGCATTAACTTCCTCTTCGGTCACGTTAACCGCCTGATCGCCGATCACAACCAGAACGCCATCTTTTTGATGGGTCCCGGACATGGTGGCCCTGCTGGCACCGCCCAGTCGCTGCTCGATGGCACCTACCGCGAGATTCGCCCCGACATCACCGATGACGAGGCCGGCCTGCAGAAGTTCTTCCGCCAGTTCTCCTATCCCGGTGGCATCCCGAGCCACTTTGCTCCCGAGACGCCCGGCTCCATCCACGAGGGCGGCGAGCTCGGTTACACGCTCAGCCACGCCTATGGCGCCGTCATGGACAATCCGAGCCTGCTCGCTGTGGCCGTGGTGGGTGACGGCGAGTCCGAGACCGGCCCGCTTGCGACCTCTTGGCAGTCCAACAAGCTCGTGAACCCGGCAACGGACGGCATCGTCCTGCCGATTCTGCACCTCAACGGCTATAAGATCGCCAACCCCACCATTCTTGCCCGCGTGTCCGACGAGGAGCTCACCAAGTTCTTTGAGGGCATGGGCTATAAGCCGCACTTCTTTGTCGCCGGCTTTGACGATGAGAGCCATGCGAGCATCCACGCTCGTTTCGCCGCCCTGTTTGAGCAAGTCTTTGACGAGATCTGCGACATCAAGGCCACCGCGCAGGCCCAGGCCGCCGCTGGTGAGACCGTGGTCCGTCCCGCCTACCCGATGATCGTGTTCCGCACGCCCAAGGGCTGGACCTGCCCCAAGCAAATCGACGGCAAGAAGACCGAGGACTCCTGGCGAGCCCATCAGGTGCCGCTGGCGAGTGCCAAGGACACCCACGAGCACTTCCGCGTGCTGCGCGAGTGGCTGCGCTCCTACAAGCCCGAGGAGCTCTTTACGCCCGAGGGCCAGGTGCGCCCCGAGGTGACGGCCTTTATGCCGACCGGTGAGCTGCGCATCGGCGCCAACCCCAACGCGAACGGCGGCAAGGTTCGCCGCGAGCTCGAGCTGCCCGATATCCACGCTCACGAGATTCCCGTCGCCGAGAAGGGCCACGGCTGGGGCTCCACCGAGGCCGCTCGCGTCTTTGGCGAGTACACCGCCGACGTCCTTGCCAAGAACATGGACGACTTCCGCATCTTCGGTCCCGACGAGACCGCGTCCAACCGTCTGCAGGCTGCCTACAAGGTGACCAAGAAGCAGTGGGACGCCGGCTTCTATGCGGATGATGCCAACGACGAGCTGCTGGCCGGTTCCGGCAAGGTTGTGGAGCAGCTGTCCGAGCATCAGTGCGAGGGTTTCCTCGAGGCCTACGTGCTCACCGGCCGCTCCGGTGTTTGGAGCTCCTACGAGAGCTTTGTCCACGTGGTCGATTCCATGGTCAACCAGCACTGCAAGTGGCTCGAGGCCACCAAGCGCGAGATTCCGTGGCGTGCCCCCATCAGCGGCCTCAACATTCTGCTTTCGAGTCATGTCTGGCGCCAAGACCACAACGGCTTCTCTCACCAGGACCCCGGCTTTATCGACCTGCTGCTCAACAAGGCCAACGATACACATATCGTAAATGCTTATTATCCGGCGGATGCCAACATGGCACTTGCCGTGGCCGAGCGCGTCTACCAGTCCACCGATTGCGTCAACGCCATCTTCTGCGGCAAACAGCCCGCCCCGACTTTCCAGACGGTCGACGAGGCCTGCGCGGAGCTCTCCGAGGGCGTCGCGACGTGGGAGTGGGCGTCGACCGCCGACTCGCTCGCCGAGGCCGACATCGTGGTCGCCACCTGCGGAGACGTGCCGACGCTCGAGGCACTGGCTGCAACCGATATGCTGCGCGAGCTGGGCATTAAGGTGTGGTTCGTCAACGTGGTCGACCTGCTCAAGATCCAGAACGTCTGCGAGAATGACCAGGCCATTAGCGACGAGCGTTGGGCTGAGCTGTTCGGCTGCGGCGAGAAGCCCGTGCTCTTCGCCTTCCACGCCTATGCCGGCACGATTCGCCGCCTGATCTGGAACCGCCCCGGCCACGACGCCTTCCGCGTTCACGGCTACGAGGAGAAGGGCTCCACGACCACGCCGTTCGACATGCTGCGCCTGAATAACATGGACCGCTGGGCCCTGGCCGCCGACGTGTTGCGTATGGTCGACGCCGATAAGTTTGCCGAGCAGATTGATGAGTGGGAGGCCTTCCGCACCGAGGCCTTTGAGTTCGCGTGCGACGAGGGCTTTGATCACCCGGCTTTTACCGACTGGGTCTGGCCCGACGCCGCAGCCGCGACTGCTGCCGACGGCGCGCTCTCCGCAACGCAGATGACCGCAGGCGACAATGAGTAGGTAGGCATCCGGGACGGTCTCGCGCTGGGGCCGCC
>CABRHR010000130.1 GCA_902470835.1 uncultured Collinsella sp. | reverse complement strand
GTAGCGTCTCGTGGGCTCGGAGATGTGTATAAGAGACAGGGTTGGCTGCTTCAGGGGGTTGTAGGGTTCGCTCAGACATCATTTTGGGTAGTTTTGCCTGCTACTAAAATGGTAACAGTACTCATATTTGCCCTTTTTTGCCCACGACCCCTTGGAGCCGGCTCGAAAAAAGTGATTTTGGATTGTTTGCTGCGGGTGTGGGTTTGGAAACAACGCTCGGGGTGGCGAGGTGCCCAGAATTCGGCCGCAAGGAGGGCGTTCCTCGGCTGTGTCAGGAGTGTCCCTGGGTGCCGGCACATAAGGAACGTCCTTAACTGCCGGAGGGGTGCCTGCCGTGGCAGGCACCCCTCCGGATGTTGGAAGTTTGCGCTACGGGTTACTTGTCCCCGCCGAGCTTGTGCGGCTTGTAGGCGAGAGCATTGACGAGCGCGTCGCCGGCGGACTTGACGGCCGCCGGTTGCGGATCGTTAACGTGGTCCTCGGGGTGCACGGGCAGGTCTTTCTTGACGGCATCGTGGATGAGATTGAGGTACTCGGTCACGCCGGTGGTCGACAGGTGCGTGCCGTCGCCGTCGAACAGGTCGTTGCGGTTGGCACTGTATCCGTACCAGTCGATAACGCGCACGTTCTTGTAGCGCGTAGCGGCGTTGGCGATGGCCTGGTTCGTGGACCCGACCCACGGCTGGGGGCTACGTGTGTTTACAAACACGACAATACGCTGCTCGCCGGCGTCGGCCATGATGGCGTCGATTTGGTCGTCGGTTACCAAGCCGTTGGTGCCCAGGGCAAAGACCACGATCTTGCCGGCAAGGTTCTGCTGGATATAGCCCTCAAATGTCGCGCGCCCCGCATCAAACTGGCGGCCCTTTTCGGCATCGATGTGACTGTGGGGGAACACGCCGTCAAAGGAATCGACGGCGCGTAGGGACACGGAGTCGCCGATCATAAGCAGATCGTAGGAGCCATCGGGGAAGCCGTCGTTGTCCTTGTCGGTGTCGTCGGCCGCCTGCTGGTCGGTGGGCGCGGTGTTCTTGGCTTCCTTGTTCAGGACTTCGGCGCCCTCGCCGCTCAGCGCAGACGTCTCGGGCACAAAGATCAGGCCGCCCAGTGCAACGACCAACACGACAGCGCAGGCTGCGCAGGCAGGGACGTGCGCGCGCACCCAGTTGGCGGGCGTGGTGGTGCCATCGCGGAATTCGGCGACGGTGCGCCCAAAGGCGCCCTTCCTAAACGGAGTCTCGATAAAGCGATAGCAGCACTCTGCCACGGCGACCACCACAAGTACCTGCAAGATATACTGCCACCAGGGCGTGTCGTTGATGTTGGCGACCGGGTTCATGAGCAACAGCAGGGGATAGTGCCACAGGTAGATGCTGTACGAGCGCTTGCCAACCCACACGAGCGGCTCGGCGGACAGCGTGCGGGCAACCATTCCCTGGGGCTGCACGCAGGCCGCGATGACCATGAGCGTGAGGATCGAGCACAGCAGTGTGCCTCCGCGATACTGGAAGGCGGTGTAGCCGTTGGTGAGCGCGACCATGGCGGCAAGGCCAACCAGACCCACGACGCCCAACACATCGATGGATGCGGGCGAGGACCAAAAACGCACGAGGGCGCTCGGCTGTGCCGGGGCGGTCTCGGCTGCTTCGTCGGCCTTCTCGCCAGGCTTGCCCTCGGCGTTTTTGCCGTGCTTGGCGGCGCCAGCCAGGCGATTGAGCCCCAAACGACGTGCGAGACGCACCGGCGCCAGGTCGCGATCGGGGATAAAGGCCATCCAGGCACCCAGCAGCAGCGAGAACACGCGGGTGCCGGTGCCGTAGTACACGCGGCTGGGGTCGGCGGCGGGGTTGTAAAGCACCATCATGGCGAGGGCAGATACCGCGGCAAGGCCCAGAACCACGCGGCGCGTGTTGGGTTTGCTCACATGCATGGATACCATGGCAAACAGCAGTGGCGGCCAAATCAGATAGAACTGTTCTTCGATGGCGAGCGACCAAAAGTGCGTGAGCGGCGAGGGGTCGCCCAGAGCATTGAAGTACGAGACGTTTTGGGCAATCTGCCACCAGTTGTTGAAGAACAGCAGCGACGGCAGGATGTCGGGGCGCATCTTGGTGAGCATCACGTGGTTAAAGATGGTGCACAGCGCGCAGGTCACCACCACGACGGTCACCACGGCGGGGACCAGGCGACGGATGCGGCGGATCCAGAAGCTCTTGAGGTCGATGCGGCCGGTCTTAGCGACTTCGTTGAGCAGCAAGCGCGTGATTAGATAGCCCGAAAGCACAAAGAAGATCGTGACGCCGAGCAGGCCGCCCTGAGCCCACGTGAGGTTGAGGTGATAGAGCACCACCGCGACGACGGCAAGCGTGCGCAGGCCGTCGAGCGCAGGAATGTAGCGGGACTTGGGGCGAGCGGGCGCCTGTTCTTTTGCGGCGCTGTTGGTGCGGGCGCCCTTGTTGGTGGGCGTTCGATGCGGGCTAGGGCCGCGTCGCGACTCGCCGGTGCGGCTGTCGGCGCGCGGGCGTTCGTGCGGCGCCTGGTTATCGGGCGCGCGGCGCGGACCGCGTGGGCTCGATGGTGGGAATTGCTCCATAAAACATCATCCAATGACGAGAATAATCAGCACATATTCATTGTAGCCGCCTGCTCCTGTGAATGCTTGCTGCTGGCACAAGCTCAAGCGCGCGTCCACATCAAGTTGAACTAAAGTTATAGAAAGCGCGTAAGCGCGTGATCGACGGTCGAGAAGGGGGCATAAGGCACCCTGGGCAAGGAGGTTTCCATGGCAGATCGCGGCATCGTTGCGGTGTTCGGCAGCATGAACATGGACCTTTCGGTGGCGTGCGAGCACATGCCGCGCGCGGGCGAGACCGTCGGCGGCAGCGGCTTTATCACCAACGCCGGCGGCAAGGGCGCCAACCAAGCTGTGGCCGCTGCGCTTATGGGCGCGCGCACATGCATGATTGGCGCTGTCGGACGCGATGCGTTTGGCGAGGCGCTCGTGGCGGGACTCCAGAATGCCGGCGTGGGCGTTGAGTTCGTGGCGCGTCGCGACGACGTGGAGACCGGCACGGCGACCATCATTCGCTGCGAGGGCGACAATCGTATCGTACTGTCGCCGGGCGCCAACCATGCACTTACGGGCGAGGATGTTGCCGGTGCCCTGCGTTGTCTGGTGGCCGATGAGCTCGGCGCGGACGTCTGCGACCTCGCCCCAGCGGCTGGCGGCGTCTTTATCGCCCAGGGCGAGTGCGACCTGATGGCGACGGCCGCGGCGCTCGCCTGCGCTCACGGCCTGGGGTTCTATACGGTCTTTAACCCGGCTCCTGCCTACGATTTGCCGGCTGGGGCGTGGCCCGCGGTGGACCTGGTGTGCCCAAACGAGACCGAGTGCCAGGTGCTGACGGGCATTCTGCCTACGGACGATGCGAGCTGCGCCGCCGCGCTCAAGGCGTTGCTCGGCAAAGGAGCCGGCGCTGCGGTTATCACGCTGGGAGGTGCCGGTTCGGTCACGCTTGGCGACGACGGTGAGCTGTTGCGCGTGCCGGCGCTGTCGAGCGAGGTGGTCGATACGACCGCCGCGGGCGATACGTTTATCGGTGCACTTGCGGCGGCTCGTCTGCAGGGCTTGCCGCTTTTTGAGTGCATGGCCGCGGGCGCTCGTGCCTCGGCCGTGACGGTATCGCGCCTGGGTGCTCAGCAGTCGATTCCCACGCGCGCCGAGGTTGAGCGCGCATTTGATTTAGACGGTTTAGAAATAGACGGAGAAGCGGAGTAGAACAATGGCAACCAAGAAGCTGATCCTTGATCTGGATATGGGTGTAGACGACGCTATGGCGCTCGCTTACGCCATCGCGAGCCCCGAGGTGGAGCTCGTGGGTATTACGACGTGCTTTGGCAATGTGCGCGTCGAGCAGTCGGCGCACAATTGCTTGGCGGTGCTCGACTTGCTCGGCCGCCCCGAGGTGCCGGTGTACCTGGGCGCCGACCGCCCCATTAAGGCGAGCGAGCCCTATACGCCGCCAGCGTCAACCACGCTCATCCACGGCAAGAACGGCATCGGTGGCGCGAGCGTGCCCGCGTCGCCCTATGAGCCGGTGGGGGCGACGTCTGCCGACGGCAACGCTGCGGTCGATTATCTGATCGATGCTGCGCGTACCTATGGCCCCGATCTGATCTACGTTGCGACCGGTCCGCTCTCCAACCTGGCACTTGCCTTGGAGCGCGATGCGGCGGCGATGATGTCCGTTGGCCGCGTGGTCGTGATGGGGGGCGCCCTTACCGTGCCCGGCAACGTGAGCGCGGGCGCCGAGGCCAACATGGCAAGCGACCCCGAGGCCGCGGACGCGGTGCTGCGCTCGGGCCGCAAGCTCACCATGGTGGGGCTGGACGTGACGCACCGCGTGGTGCTCACGCGCCGCGATATCGCGGGCTGGACGGGGTCGGGCACCATGGCGGGCTGCGCGTTTGCGGGCATGGCTGTCTCTTATACACATCTCCGAGCCCACGAGACGCTACGCTATCT
>CABRHR010000129.1 GCA_902470835.1 uncultured Collinsella sp. | reverse complement strand
CTTAGAGGTCCTCGCGCCAGAAGGGCATGCTCATGCAGCGCGGGCCGCCGCGGCCGCGGGAGAGCTCGGCGGAGGGCACGACGAGAAGGTCCAGGCCCTCCTTGTACAGCACGTCGTTGGTGACGGTGTTGCGGGCGTAGACGCAGATCTTGCCGGGCTCTACGCACAGGGTGTTGGAGCCGTCGTTCCACTGCTCGCGGGAGGCCGCGATCGGGTCGCCGCCGCCGCAGGGGATCAGCTTGACCTGGTCGACGCCGGTGGCGTCCTCCAGGACGTGCTCGAGGGTGTCCTCGATCAGGCGGATGTTCACGTCGCCCGGGTTCTTGCCGGCGGTCAGCTCGTAGACGCGCAGGGTGCCCATGATGGCGGGGTGGATCGTGAACTTATCGACGTCGATCTGGGTGAAGACCGTGTCGAGGTGCATGAAGGCGCGCGAGACCGGGATGTCGAAGGCCAGGATGCGCTCGACCTTGGAGTCGGAGTTCCAGAAGATGTTCTGGGCCATGACGTCAATCGCGGCGGCCTGGGTGCGCTGGGAGATGCCGACGGCGAGGGTCTTCTCGTTGATGTTCAGCACGTCGCCGCCCTCAGTGTGGAACTGGCAGTCGCGGCGGAAGTACAGCGAGACGTCCTTGTAGTCGGGGTGGTACTTGAAGACGTACTTGCCGTACAGGGTCTCGCGGTTGCGGGTGACCGAGTACATGCGGTTGAGGTTGACGCCCTCGCCGACGACCGCGAACGGGTCGCGGGTGAAGTAGAGGTTGGGCATCGGGTCGATGATCAGGTCGGACTCGGACTCGGAGTTGACCAGGGAGTCGAGGGTCGTGGACGCCGTGAGGGGCATGTCGATCTCGGACTTGGTCATGCCGGCCATGGTCTTCTTGACGAACTCGAGGTTGTCCTCGATGGAGTCCAGCTTCTCGCGGACGATCTGCGGCATGTGCTGGCCGCGGATGCCTGCCTCGGCGATGTACTGGTCGGTGAACTCGGCGCGGGCGCCGGGGACCTGGTCGAACACCTCAGCGACGAGGTTCTCGAGATAGAGGACCTCCACGCCCTGGTCCCTCAGGATCTGGGCGAAGGTGTCGTGCTCCTGCTGCGCGACCTCCAGGAACGGGACGTCGTCGAACAGGAGTCGCTCGAGCTCGTCGGGCGGCAGGTTGAGGAGCTCGTCGCCGGGACGGTGCAGGCAGACCTTCCTGAGCTTGCCGATCTCGGAAGGCACGTGCAGACCTTTCGTCATGGCCTCCTACCTTTCTTTCGGGCCCCTGTCAGGGCCGATTCGTTAGCGCCCCTCCGTGTGAGGCGTTATTGCTGACGACATATTTATATCCAAAATCAGTTCATACTTCCACCTCGCCCCCGAACGGTTTTATATGAGGGGTGAACGGCATACACATATACTTCACGCATGGCACACTTTGATTTAATAAAGTGTATTTACGTGCTTAAACGCGTTTTCAATCCAAAAATCAATTGGAACTAAACTTTGTTAAACCACCCTCATATTGCATATTTCCAATAAAGCTATGAATAGAATTAGCGATTCATACTGCGTCTCAACCATTTTCATTTTTATTCAGAAAAAAGTTTGTCCTATTCATTTCTGGTAAACAAATTACCGTTTACCAGACGCTTGATACCGTTCACCGGAAGCTCAGTATAAGGCCCAGCGGATACCGGCTCGCTTTACGGCCCCATTTGTAACAACTTGACTTCTCGGTATAGAAAAACGGACCCGCTTCCCCTAGGGAAACGGATCCGTTTTCGATTATCTTCGGCCAATTTGGATAAGGCCCTCGAAGATCATCGGAATCCTAGCGATCAAACTCCGCCAGTACCTCGCCCAAAAGCCTCAGGCCCTCACGCAGAACGTCCTCGCTCGCGCAGTAGCCCAGGCGTGCGCCACAGGGAAGCTCAAAGCGGCTGCCGGGTACCAGCAGCACTCCCCTCTCGGACAGCAGGCGCTTGCAGAACCCCTCGTCATCCTCGGGAATATCAAGCTGGATAAATGAGGTGGACACGCCCTGCGGCGCCGTCCAGGAAACGCGGTGCTGCGTATCGATCCAAGCCTGCGCGATATCGCAGTTGCCAAACACGATCTTGCGATTGCGCTCGAGGATCTTGTCCTTGTGCTCAAGCACATAGGTCGCCAGGGCATCGTTGAACACGCCGCCGCAGATCATGGTGTAATCGCGATAGGTACGGATGCGGTTGGACACCTCTTCGTCGGCCACGACCCAGCCCACGCGGGCCGCAGGCGTCGAGTAAGTCTTAGACACCGAGTTGGTGACGATGGCTTTCTCGTACACATCGGCCATCGACATGAAGGACTCGGTGTTCTCGAGGGGCAAGTACACCTCGTCGCACAGCACATAGGCGCCCACCGAGCGGGCGATCTCGGCAATCTGGCCGAGCATATCGGCATCGAGCACCGTACCGATGGGGTTCGATGCGTTGCTGATGCAGATGAGCTTCGTGTTGGGACGAACGAGGCGCTTGAGCTGTTCGATATCGGGTTTCCATCCGAGCCCCTCGCGAAGCTCCCAATACTCGACCTCGGCGCCGAGCGTACGTGGGATCTCATAGAGCGGCGCGTAGGTGGGCCACTCGGCGATAACATGGTCGCCGGGCTCGACCACAGCCATGATGGCGTTGAGATTAGCGCCCGTGCAGCCATTGGTCTGCAGAATGTGATCGGGATTGACCTCGCGACGATACAGCTTGGCAACCTCGGCCTTAAACTCCGGCGAGCCCTCGATCCAGCCGTAGTTCATCTTCTCGCGGTCCAGGCGCTCGTAGAACGTGGCGCCGTCCTGCTCATCGAGCGCGCGCAGCTCGCCCATGGTGAGTGACGAGATCGTCGACTGGGCGATGTCCCACGTGGCACTCTTCTCCCAAACGTTGAGCCATTCCTCAACGCCAATCGTCTTGATGTCCATGGCCAAGCTCCTTACAAAAGCAGTCATCCAATCGTGTTGACGTTCCTCATACAAGATTGGGGCGGTGCGAAAACCCGCACCGCCCCAATGGGAGACATCTAATGGCAGCTAGATGTATGTATTATGACCTGTACGGGTCCTGAAAGACCTTAGAGGTCCTCGCGCCAGAAGGGCATGCTCATGCAGCGCGGGCCGCCGCGGCCGCGGGAGAGCTCGGCGGAGGGCACGACGAGAAGGTCCAGGCCCTCCTTGTACAGCACGTCGTTGGTGACGGTGTTGCGGGCGTAGACGCAGATCTTGCCGGGCTCTACGCACAGGGTGTTGGAGCCGTCGTTCCACTGCTCGCGGGAGGCCGCGATCGGGTCGCCGCCGCCGCAGGGGATCAGCTTGACCTGGTCGACGCCGGTGGCGTCCTCCAGGACGTGCTCGAGGGTGTCCTCGATCAGGCGGATGTTCACGTCGCCCGGGTTCTTGCCGGCGGTCAGCTCGTAGACGCGCAGGGTGCCCATGATGGCGGGGTGGATCGTGAACTTATCGACGTCGATCTGGGTGAAGACCGTGTCGAGGTGCATGAAGGCGCGCGAGACCGGGATGTCGAAGGCCAGGATGCGCTCGACCTTGGAGTCGGAGTTCCAGAAGATGTTCTGGGCCATGACGTCAATCGCGGCGGCCTGGGTGCGCTGGGAGATGCCGACGGCGAGGGTCTTCTCGTTGATGTTCAGCACGTCGCCGCCCTCAGTGTGGAACTGGCAGTCGCGGCGGAAGTACAGCGAGACGTCCTTGTAGTCGGGGTGGTACTTGAAGACGTACTTGCCGTACAGGGTCTCGCGGTTGCGGGTGACCGAGTACATGCGGTTGAGGTTGACGCCCTCGCCGACGACCGCGAACGGGTCGCGGGTGAAGTAGAGGTTGGGCATCGGGTCGATGATCAGGTCGGACTCGGACTCGGAGTTGACCAGGGAGTCGAGGGTCGTGGACGCCGTGAGGGGCATGTCGATCTCGGACTTGGTCATGCCGGCCATGGTCTTCTTGACGAACTCGAGGTTGTCCTCGATGGAGTCCAGCTTCTCGCGGACGATCTGCGGCATGTGCTGGCCGCGGATGCCTGCCTCGGCGATGTACTGGTCGGTGAACTCGGCGCGGGCGCCGGGGACCTGGTCGAACACCTCAGCGACGAGGTTCTCGAGATAGAGGACCTCCACGCCCTGGTCCCTCAGGATCTGGGCGAAGGTGTCGTGCTCCTGCTGCGCGACCTCCAGGAACGGGACGTCGTCGAACAGGAGTCGCTCGAGCTCGTCGGGCGGCAGGTTGAGGAGCTCGTCGCCGGGACGGTGCAGGCAGACCTTCCTGAGCTTGCCGATCTCGGAAGGCACGTGCAGACCTTTCGTCATGGCCTCCTACCTTTCTTTCGGGCCTTACTGGCCGAATGTATCAGCGCCCCTCCGTATGGGACGCTGCTTGCTGACAGCTCTAGTTATATCCAAAAACCACCTGCAATTCCACCTCGCCCCCGAACGGTCAACAAAGTGCGATGAACGGTATATCGCATATGATTCCCCCATAATGCACTTCGGCGTTCTAAAGTAGCTGTCTCTTATACACATCTGACGCTGCCGACGAAGAGGATAGTGTAG
>CABRHR010000128.1 GCA_902470835.1 uncultured Collinsella sp. | reverse complement strand
CATACGAGATTAGCGTAGCGTCTCGTGGGCTCGGAGATGTGTATAAGAGACAGGGGGAGTACACTCGGGGGTGTTGAATTTCCTGCCAGAGATGGGGATGCCCATGCAACATATCGATCGGATTATCCGCTCCAAGAACGTCTTTACCGCGCAAGACGGCATCGATACCGCCCGCGAGCTGGCGATTGCCATCGCAGGCGACCGTATCGTCGCAGTCGGTGCGCCCGATGACGTGATTGCCGCCGCGCCTGCCGCCACGCCGGTTATCGACTACGGCGAGCAGTTTGTCTGCCCCGGTTTCCATGACGCTCATCTGCACTTCTTCCATACCTCGGTTGGCTCATCGCCATATATGCTCATGGATATGGGCACATCCGAGGCGGCTCTTGTTGCGCATGCGCTCGAGTTTTCCCAGGGCTTGCCCAACGACGCCTGGGTCGTGACGCAAGGCTGGCGCGACTACCGTTGGGACCCGCCCGAGCATCCTACCAAGGCGTCGCTCGATGCGGCATTCCCCGATCGTCCCTGCGTTATGTATTCGGGCGACGGGCACACGCTTTGGCTCAACAGCCGCGCGCTCGAGGCGCTCGGCGTCACGCGCGACAGCGAGCCTCCGGCGGGCGGCAGCTACGACAAGGATGCAAACGGCGAGCTCACGGGTATCGCTCACGAGGCGGCTGCCATGCAGCTGCTGCCGCGCTGCCTTGAATGGCTGGGCGAGGATCGCATCGCAAGCGCTTACGCCGATCAAATGAGGCGGATGGCCGAGCAGGGCATCACCTCGATCTGCGATATGTCGCTCATGCCCATGCCGGGCTGCGACTTTATCCGCGACGACATCTACGACAAACTGCAGGCAGCCGGCAAGCTGGGCATCCGCGCCCATCTGTTTCCCACGCTGCTGGATGACCAATCGCGCTTGGAAGAGCTGCAGACCCGCTACACGAACAACGCGCTGCTCTCGGCGCCAGGATTTAAGCAGTTCTTCGACGGCGTGTCGAGCGAACACACGGCATATCTCACCGAGCCCTATACCAATCCGCGCTTCCCGGGCGACCAGGGCCGTCTGACGGTTCCCGCCGAGCGCATGCGCAAGCTAGTTCTGGCGGCCGCGGAGCGCGGCCACACCGTGCGCATCCACGTCATCGGCGACGGTGCCATCCATGCCGCGCTCGATATCTTTGAGGAGGCCGCCGAACTGTACGGCCTGCCCCAGCACGGTCATAACACGCTCGAGCATCTGGAGAACCTCTTGCCCGAGGACATCGACCGCCTGCGCAAGCTCAACGTGGTCGCTTCGAGCCAGCCCTGCCACATTACACTCGACCCGGGTGGTCCGGAGCGCGACCTGGGCTTGGAGCGCAGCCGCATCATGTGGCCGTTCGCAACCTATAAGCAGCGCGGCATTCGCCAAGCCTTCGGTACCGACAGCCCCATCACAGCTGTTACCAGCATGAACGTGCTCTACACGGCTATTACGCGCCAGGACCCCAAAAGCCACTGGCCCGAGGGCGGCTGGCTACCGAGCGAGCGCATCGATGCGGCAACGGCCCTGCGCAACTACACTCTGGGCAGCGCGTATGCAGCGGGTGACGAGCAAAACCTCGGCAGCTTAGAGCCCGGCAGGTATGCCGACCTGGTAGTCCTGGACCAAAACCCGCTCACTGTCGATCCACAAGAGCTCCAGGCTACCAAGGTTCAGGCCACCTACCTGGCAGGTAACTTGATTTACGAGCGCTAAGTATTCATGCCATACCGTTAAGCGCGGGTCGGGCAGCCTATTTTGGGATAGCGCTCGAGCCGCGTTTGTTTGCCGGTGGGGATCCGCCATGAGCGTCCCTGCTCTGTTGGATTTGGGCGCGGGGTTGAGGTGCCGCTGCCCCGCGCGCTCAATTCGGACATCAGCAATGCTATCTCTTGGTGTTTTGCATACTTCCCATTACAGATTGCATAAAAAGGCTGGGATGTCCTTCCTGATCCTGATGTACCCCCGCCCGTGCCGTGCAAAAAACGGAGTATTCAGCACCGCGAGCTCTGCCGGTGCCGCTGCGGCTGAGTAACGTTGCGGAGATTGACGTCATTTTGGGGTCCGACGTGGCGCGAGGCATGCTTGTTTGTCTCGACGAGGCCTGTCTGCCGACCCAAATCGCCGGTCGAAGGCTACCGTGGGACTAATTAGATGCGCCCGGTGCGTATGCATTTGTCCCGGCCTGTTGAAAACTCCCAAAAATGCACGGTGCTCCCCAGGGGACCCGTGCGCGCAACGAAAACCATGCCCATGTCGCTATCCGCATCGCCATTTTGCTGCAATGACTTTTCTGAATGCCGGGCCCGAATGAGTTAACCCAGCTCCCGTGTGGCTCCGGAGGGGCGGGGCATAAGGTTTATCGCGAGTTCCGCACGAGCCGAAGGCCACTTAATGTGGCCTTCGTGCGAGCAGGACTGCCCGAGCAGGAAACCTTATGCCCGCCCCTCCGGAGCCACACGGGAGCCACCGTTAGGTTATCCCCCGACATTCAGAAAATCTAAGTGCCAAAAAATAAGATTTTTTGACTCCGTGTTGTATAACCCGCCATTCGTGGGTACCATTCAACGCGTACGCAAACAAAAAGGGTTAATTCGCGTGGTATAACCGCGCGGCCCAAAAAGGAGGAGACAAGCATGTCGTCTTTGAAGCCGCTTGCAGATCGTGTTCTGGTCAAGCCCGACGAGGCCGAGCAGAAGACCGCTTCTGGTCTGTATATCGCCAGCAACGCCCAGGAGAAGCCGCAGCGCGGCACCATCGTTGCCGTGGGCGCCGGCAAGGTCAACGACAAGGGTGAGCGCATCCCCATGGACGTCAAGGTTGGCGACGTTGTCATCTACGGTAAGTTCGGTGGCAACGAGGTCAAGGTCGACGGCGAGAAGTATCTGCTGATGCGCGCCGACGACATCTACGCCGTCGTCGAGGCCTAGTCTCGTCAGAATCTCTGATTCGTCTTTGAACGCGCCCGCCGCATAGGACTCGGAAGCGGCGACGCGAGTCACATTTCTTTTGGAGGATTACCTACCATGGCAAAGAACATTACGTTCAACACCGATGCCCGCGCTAAGCTTGCCAAGGGCGTCAACACTCTGGCCGACGCCGTTACCGTCACCATGGGCCCCAAGGGTCGCTACGTTGCGCTGCAGCGCACGTTCGGTGCCCCGACCATCACCAACGACGGCGTTTCCGTCGCCAAGGAGATCGAGCTCGAGGACAACATCGAGAACATGGGCGCTCAGCTGGTGAAGGAGGTTGCCACCAAGACCAACGACACCGTGGGTGACGGCACCACCACCGCAACCCTGCTCGCTCAGGCCATCGTCAACGACGGCCTGCGCAACGTCGCCGCTGGCGCCAACCCGCTGGCCATTCGTCGCGGCATCGACAAGGCTGTAAACGCCGCCGTCGCCGAGATGAAGAAGCAGGCCAAGCCGGTCGAGACCAAGGAGCAGATCGCTTCCGTCGGCACCATCTCTGCCGGTGACCCCGAGGTCGGCGAGAAGATCGCCGAGGCCATGGAGGTCGTGGGCAAGGACGGCGTCATCACCGTCGAGGATTCCCAGACGTTCGACATCACCATCGACACCGTCGAGGGCATGCAGTTCGACAAGGGCTATGTCTCCGCTTACTTCGTCACGGACAACGACCGCATGGAGGCCGTGATGAAGGATCCGTACATCCTCATCACCGACCAGAAGATCTCCAGCGTTCAGGACATCATGCCCGTTCTCGAGGCTGTCCAGCGCGCTGGCCGTGGCCTGCTCATCATCGCTGAGGACATCGACGGCGAGGCTCTGCCTACCCTGGTCCTCAACAAGATCCGTGGCGCCCTCAACGTCTGCGCCGTCAAGGCTCCGGGCTACGGCGATCGCCGCAAGCGCATTCTCGAGGACATCGCCGTCCTCACCGGTGGCCAGGCTGCCCTGGACGAGCTGGGCGTGAAGGTCGCTGACATCACCGCCGATATGCTCGGTACCGCTAAGTCCGTCACCATCTCCAAGGACAACACCGTCGTCGTCGGCGGCGCTGGCTCCAAGGAGGCCATCGACGCCCGTATCGCTCAGATCAAGGGTGAGATGGAGAACACCACCTCTGATTTCGACCGCGAGAAGCTCCAGGAGCGCCTGGCCAAGCTCTCCGGTGGCGTTGCCGTCATCAAGGTCGGCGCTGCTACCGAGTCCGAGCTCAAGGAGATCAAGCATCGCGTCGAGGACGCCCTGCAGGCTACCCGCGCTGCTGTCGAGGAGGGCATTGTCGCCGGTGGCGGCGTCGCCTTCATGGACGCTGCTCCTGCGCTCGACGCTGTTGAGCTCGACGACCCCGAGGAGAAGATCGGCGTCGACATCGTCAAGAAGGCTCTGACCGCTCCGGTCGCCACCATCGCCAAGAACGCTGGCTTTGAGGGCGCTGTCGTGGTCGACAAGGTTGCCGAGCTGCCCGCCGGCCAGGGTCTCAACTCTGCCAACGGCGAGTGGGGCGACATGATCGAGATGGGCGTCCTCGACCCCGTCAAGGTCAGCCGCGTCACCCTGCAGAACGCTGCTTCTGTCGCCAGCCTGATCCTCATCACCGAGGCTACCGTCTCCGATGTGCCCAAGAACACTCAGCTTGAGGACGCTATCGCTGCTGCTACCGCTGGTCAGCAGGGCGGCGGTATGTACTAAGGCCGACAAGGTCTAGAACTCCCACCGGGGATCCGGGGGCGGGACGCTGTCTCTTATACACATCTCCGAGCCCACGAGACGCTACGCTAT
>CABRHR010000127.1 GCA_902470835.1 uncultured Collinsella sp. | reverse complement strand
AGATAGCGTAGCGTCTCGTGGGCTCGGAGATGTGTATAAGAGACAGGGCATGGGTCGCTGTCAGAGCGGTTTTTGTCAGAGCCGCGTTGTGGCGATTCTTGCCCGCGAGCTGGGCTGCGACCCCAGCGAGGTGTTGTTGGAGGATGCCGGTTCTTGGCTGGTTGAGGGACCGCTGAAGGGGGTGCGCTAGGATGGCGACGTTTGATATGTGCGACGAACGCGCGGAGGCCGGAGCCGCAGCGTCGGTAGCAACGCAAGCCTTCGACGTGGTCGTTATCGGCGGCGGACCTGCCGGCATGGCGGCCGCGATGGCCGCGCATAAGGCAGGCGCACGCGTGGCCATCGTGGAGCGTGAGCAGCACTTGGGCGGAATCCTCCGCCAGTGCATCCACCCCGGCTTTGGCCTGTCGCACTTTAAACAGGAGCTCACCGGTCCCGAGTACGCCCAACGCTTTATCGACCAGGTGCGCGCGACCGACATCGCGCTGTTCTTGGACAGCATGGTGATTGGGATTGATTCAGGCGAGCCTACGGAAGACACCGCGGTCCATACCGTCACGCTCATGAGCCGCGCCGGTATGCTGCAGCTCACCGGTCGTGCGGTCGTCCTTGCTATGGGGTGCCGAGAGCGCACGCGCAGCGAGATCAAGATTCCCGGTAGCCGTCCCGCCGGCGTGTTTACGGCCGGCTTGGCGCAGCGATACATCAATATCGAGAACCTCAAACCCGGCTCGCGCGCCGTCATTTTGGGTTCGGGCGATATCGGGCTCATCATGGCGCGCCGCTGCACGCTCGAGGGGATTTCCGTCGAGGGCGTGTACGAGCTTATGCCATACGCCAACGGCCTGCGCCGCAACGTCAAGAACTGCCTGGACGACTTTGGCATTCCGCTGCATCTGTCCACCACCGTCACGCGCGTGATTGGGCACGACCGCGTGGAAGCCGTCGAGGTGAGTCAAGTCGGCGAGCGCCTGGCGCCCATTCCAGGGACCGAGCGCATTGTTCCGTGTGACACGCTACTGCTTTCGGTGGGATTGATTCCCGAGAACGAGCTTTCGGTTGCCGCAGGCGTTGAGCTTGACCCGCGCACGCGCGGCGCCGTGGTGGACCAGAGCCTGCAGACGGGCGTGCCGGGCATTTTTGTCTGCGGCAACGTGCTGCACGTGCACGACCTGGCCGACAACGTAACGTGTGAGTCCGAGAGGGCTGGCGCAGCTGCGGCGGAGTGGGCGTTGGGCGGCGCTGAGGGTGCCCGGGCGAACGCCGCGAACACGAGCTGCGAGCTCACGGTCTCCCCCGCCGGCATTGCCGGCTACGCGCTTCCAGGGCGCATCACAACCGTCGGGCTCACCAAGCTCAACTTCCGCGTGCGCCGACCAGTCAATGCCGCCCGCGTGCGAATCCTGACTAACGGCGAGGAACTGTTCGCCGGTAAGGTTCGCGCGTTTAAGCCGAGCGTCATGGAGAGCTTCCCGCTGCCGGCGAAGGTGATTCAGCGCGCACTCGACCTGGGTGCTAGAGAGCTTATCCTGTCCGTCGATCCCGTTGAGGAGGCATAGTTTATGAGCACGAATGAGATCGAAACGCTGCAGTTCAACTGCACGACCTGCCCATCCGAATGTTTCCTGACCGTAGAGGTGGAGCGTGACGCGGACGGCGCCGTGGTAGAAGTGCACTCCGTAACCGGCAACAACTGCCCACGCGGCGATAAGTTCGCGCATCAGGAGCTCACCTGCCCCATGCGCGTGCTCACGACGACCGTAGCAGTATCTGGCGGCGACGTAACCCTGCTCCCCGTGCGCACCGCCGAAGCCATCCCACTGGCACTCCACGCCCAGGCCATGGACCTCTTACGCGGTCTAGTCGTCAACGCCCCCATCCGCATGGGCGACGTCGTGCTGGAGAACCTCCTAGACACCAACATCAACCTAATCGCCAGCATGGACATCGACCCCGCCTAAGTAGCTAATTTAGGACGGGGCTCTTTTAACTACCCCACCATCAACCCCATCCCCTCCTCAGTTGCGGTGAAATACGGACTGTTTTATGACTTCAGGCCGCTAAACAGTCCGTATTTCACCGCAACTTATGAAGGCGCGCTGGGATGCCAAGGAGTGTCCCGAAGTGCCGGCCTAAAAGGAACGTCCCTATGTGCCGGGCATGGGCTACCATGGTGGCACCCTAGCGAAAGGATGTTTCATGGCACATGTCGATGACCAGCGTGTGGCGCGCGTGCTCGATGCGCTCGAGGCTCAGCACCCCGGCGCGCAGCTGCTCGTAAACGACCCATGGTCGATCTATTACCTGACCGGCTTTTATGCCGATATGTTCGAGCGTTTTTGCGGCGTGCTGCTCGCGCGCAATGCCGAGCCAGTAATCCTAGTCAACGCTCTACACCAGCTGCCGGAATACGACAATGCCCGCGTGGCCTATCACACCGATACTGACGTTGTGGCCGACGCCATCGTTCGCGAGATCAATCCGAACAAACCACTCGGCATCGACACCGTCATGCGTTCCGGCTTTTTGATGCCCCTCATGGAGCGTCACGCCGCGAGCGAGTTCTTCCTGGGCGACTTTGCCGTCACCGCCGCACGCACCTATAAAGACGCTACCGAGCAGGAGCTTATGCGCGTTTCCTCGGCAGTCAACGACGCCGTGATGGCCGACGCCATCAAGCTTGTCCACGAGGGCGTAACGGAGCGCGAAATTGCCGACCAGATGCTCGGTCTGTATCGCATGCACGGCTGCGAGGGCTTTAGCTTTCCGCCCATTGTGAGCTTTGGCGCCAACGCCGGCGACCCGGACCACGAGCCCGACGACACCGCGCTCAAGAGCGGCGACGTGGTGCTATTCGACATTGGCGGACGCCATCGCAACTACTGCTCGGACATGACGCGCACGTTCTTTTGGGGCGAGCCGGACGAGGAGACGGCACGCATCTACGACATCGTGCGCCGCGCCAACGAGGCTGCCGAGGCGCTCATCGCACCGGGCGTGCGCATGTGCGACCTGGACCGTGCTGCGCGCGACGTGATTGAGGACGCTGGCTACGGCAAGTACTTTACGCATCGCCTGGGCCACTCGATTGGTCTGCAGGACCACGAGCCGGGCGACGTCTCGCTCGTCAACGAACAAGTCGTAGAGCCTGGCATGACATTCTCCATCGAGCCGGGCATATACCTCCCCGGCCGCACCGGCGTCCGCATCGAGGACCTAGCCCTGGTGACCGAGAACGGCGTCGAGATTCTCAACGCCTACCCCCACGATCCAGTCCGCCTAGACTAGGCAATGCGGCAAAGGGGCAACCCCTTTGCCGCATCCCACCAATACCGCGCCACAAAAACGGCCTATCTACTACGTTTAACCCGTACAGGTCGACCATAACCGGCTTTTCGCAAAATCCGCGAGCCGTGTACCTGCGGTTATAATTTCGCGATGTTCCGTGTGGTCGAGGGTAGTCAGTAAAACGTAGTAGATAGGCTCATTTCGTGGCAAGCGAGTCAACTCGGGGCACAGGGCAGCCAAAAAGCCCCGTCCCAAATTGACTGCTTTTGAGTTGCGGTGATATACGGACCGTTTGAGGCTTCTGGCTTGTAAAACAGTCCGTATTTCACCGCAACTACTGGGGGGGATGGGCTAGCGCAGCAGCCCCGCTACTTCGCCGGCTAGGGTGATGGTGCCGGCTGCTACGAAGGGCTCGCCCGCGGCCTCGAGGGCCGCGAGGGCCTCGGAAACGCTGGGGTACACGCCTGCGAGCTTATCGGCGTCCACAAGGGCGGCGAGCTCCTCTGCCGGCAGGGCGCGATCGGAATCGGTCTTGGTCACAACCACGCGCGGGAAGGCCGGAATCAGCACATCGACGATACCCGCCACGTCCTTGTCGGCCAGCGCAGCGCACAGCAGCGTGGGGCGATTCTCAACGCGCGGATCGATCTCGTCCAGCGCGCTCACAAAGTTCTCGCAGCTCTGGGGGTTATGGCACGCGTCGATCAGCTTGAGCGGATCGGTTCCCAGCACATCAAAGCGACCCGGCGTGGGGCAGCCCATAAGCGACGCATCGAGCTTGTCATGATCGAGTTCACAGCCCAGATACCCCTCGCACAGCATAATCGCGCACGCGGCATTCTGCGGCTGATACGCCGGCTTAACCATACTCGACGTATAGATAGCACGCGGAGTAGTGCAGCTAAACTCCACTGTATCGCCCACGTGCTCCGGCACCTTGGTCGTGGCATGGTTCACCACGAGCGGCACAATGCCGCACTCGCGACAACGCGCATCCATCACGCGCTGAACGCTCGCCTCATGCGTACCCTCGCCCAAAACAACCAAGCGCCCAGGCTTAATAACCGCAGCCTTCTCCCCCGCAATAGCCTCGAGCGTATCGCCAAGGACCTTCATATGGTCAAGCCCAATGCCCGTAATGGCGACGGCCACAGGATCGGTCGCACTCGTTGCATCCCAGCGTCCGCCCATGCCGACCTCGAGCACAGCAACGTCCACAGCAGCCTCGGCAAACATGGTCAGTCCAGCCACGGACAAAAGATCGAAGGGCGTAATAGCACGGAGCTCCTCGCCTGCCGCCTCACGACGCGCGTTGAGACGACGACCTGCCTCATACGCCGCGGAGACACCGTGGGCAAAAACCTCGTCCGAGACGACCTTTCCGTCAATCTCCATACGCTCGGGATAGCGCACGAGGTGCGGCGATATAAAGAGTGCCGTCTTAAGGCCCTCACCACGCCTGTCTCTTATACACATCTCCGAGCCCACGAGACGCTACGCTAACTCGTAT
>CABRHR010000126.1 GCA_902470835.1 uncultured Collinsella sp. | reverse complement strand
TGTATAAGAGACAGCTTCTATATTCTGCTCGGCCAGAATGGGAATCCCAGCCGCGACGCGACCAACGAGCGGTAGCGAGACCGTTCCGCGAGGTGCGGTGGGCTCGTCAGATTTAGAAATTGAGACAGAGGAACCGTCCTCGTTAAAGAGTTCCAGGGCGCGCGGTTTGGTGGCATCGCGCTTGAGTAGCCCGCGCGCTTCCAGGGCAGATAGATGGGCGTGCACGGTGCTGGGGGAGGAAAGGCCCACGGCAGAAGCCATCTCGCGCACGCTGGGCGGATAACCTTTCTCTTGCTGATATTCCTTGATGAAGTCGTAAATTTGCTGCTGACGCTTGGTAATTTTGCGAGCCATCAGGGCATCCTCTCTACCCATGTCAAACATATGTTCGAATTTTGCTTGACAGGAACAACTGTTCGAAGATAATAATAACCGAACATTCGTTCTCGCGCTAGACATTTTTGTCCGCGCGGCTTGATAAAACTGTTCTCAGCAAAACACGCGAGAGGAGAACATGATGAACGCAACGAATATGGTCCAGGGAAACCTTGCCCTTAAGCTCGAGACGCCTGCAGAACCCACTTTTACGGTTGTTCAGGGTGGCCGCTCCGGCTTTCAGCCTTTGACCGTAAAGCCTGCTCGCAATCAGCAGGCTGTAGTCGCGCCGGCTCGCGTTGCCCTGAAGGTTCCGACGATTGTCGCCGTTGCCGTTGCGCTTACGCTCTTCTTTGTCCTCGCTACGTCGGTCTTTAGCGCTCGTCACGCCGCGTATGCCGAGTCCGTTTCCAACGTTACCTACGAGACCATTCGCGTTCAGCCTGGTGATTCTCTTTGGTCGCTTGCCGAGGAATATCCAATCGAAGGCCTTTCCACGCAAGAGACTTCCGACATGATTCGTAACGTCAATCATCTGGAGCATGGTTCGCTCGCCGCCGGTGCGCATCTTAAGGTTCCTGCTCGTTCGTAATCATTATCGCGCTGCGCATGGTACCCTTGTTATCGTTTAAGAGGAGGTACCATGCGCTGTCCCAAATGCGGCAAGGCACATACCCGCGTCGTTGATTCCCGTATGCAGGAGTCAAATAACACCATTAAGCGCCGTCGCGAATGTTGCTCGTGTAACTACCGCTTTACAACGTTCGAGCGATGCGAAGACCCAATTGAGGTCATTAAGTCGGACGGAACTAAGCAGCGGTTCGATCGCAATAAGCTGCTCGTCGGCTTGATGCGCGCCACCATTAAGCGTGATATCGACACTAAGAAGCTCAATGAGATTATCGACGACATCGAGGTCGAGCTGCGCTCTCGCACGCTGACGGCCGTCACGTCCCATGAGTTGGGTGACATGGTGCTCAAGCGCTTGGCCAAGATCGACAAGGTGGCGTACATCCGCTTTGCCTCGGTCTACCGCGATTTCAAAGACGTCGATGAGTTTCTGCAAGAGCTCGACAAGCTAAGGTGATTCCATGTCCAACATTACCGTCAACATAAAGCGTCTCGACCCCACCGTCGAGCTTCCCAAATACGCCCATCCCACCGATGCCGGCTTGGATCTGCGCTCCAACGAGGACTGCGTCCTGAAGCCCTTCGAACGCCGTCTGGTCTCTACTGGGCTGGCCATCGCCCTGCCCGATGGCTACGCCGGCTTCGTCCAGCCCCGCAGCGGCTTGGCCATCAAGCAGGGCCTGTCTATAGTCAACACGCCGGGCCTCATCGACGCCCACTACCGAGGAGAACTCAAGGTTGTTCTCATCAACCTGGACCCCTCCAACAACATCCAAATCAACAAAGGCGACCGCATAGCCCAACTCGTCATCCAAGAAGTCCCCACGGTCAACCTCATAGAAGTAGAAGAACTAGACAAAACCGACCGAGGAGCCGGCGGTTTCGGTTCTAGCGGCGTCGCCTAGCTCTTTACTTTGCTGAACGGAGCATCGTAATGTTCGCTCGCCCCTTGGAGGCCCCTATATATCATCCCGTGCTCAAACATTCTCGCTTCGCTGCGAAACTGCGCGCGGGATGATATATAGGGGCCTCCAAGGGGCGAGCTATGCCTATGTGCTCGCAACCATTCATGGCTCCCAATCAAAACCGTTTGCTGTATCTAAAAGCTGTATCCAACTAATAACCCGATGCGACAAAGAGACAACCCCTTTGTCACATCGGGTTATTAGTTGGATTACTTGTATTTGAGTTCACCTTCGCTGCTTTAATTGGGTAACCGGTATATCTGCTGGTATGTACTTGTAGCCGTGGCGCAGGCCGCCCACACATATCGTTCCACGCGCAGTTTCGCAGCGAGCGAAGCGAAGCGAGAATGTTTGAGCATGGAATGATATGTGTGGGCGGTCTGCGCCACAGCGGACATTAGGATGCTAGCGGATATGCGCGGGTTTTTCGCCCCAGTAGAAGCGGCAGAAGGCTCGTTTGCGCTTTTGGGGTTTGTCTACGAGCTCCATCGTGGCGATGGCGATGTCTTCGGCTGCGCGGGGACGGCGCAGCACTTCGCCATTGATGAGCAATGCCTTGAGCGACTCCGGATGATCGTGGAGATGTCGCAACGTCACGATGAGCTCTCGTGCCGTGGTGACGTGCATGCTGGCGCCCATGCCAGTGAGCATGGTGGTGTTGGCCTTTTCCTGGCCATAGGACTTGCCCAGCAGGATCATCGGCAGATGTGCGCATAGACACTCGGTGACCGTGAGTCCGCCCGATTTGAGGATTGCCAGGTCGCAGCCGTGCATGAGGGCCGCCATGTCGTCGACATAGTCCAACACCGTGACGTTCTCGAGCTTCATGGCATAGAAGAGCGTCTTCAGCCGGGTGGCATACTCCGCGTCTTTGCCGGGCAAAAAGACAAAGTGCATGTCTTCGAAGCTTCGCAGGAAGGGGAGTGTGTGGTCCATCGCCGCGCGAAAGCGGACGTAAGGCTGGGGCAAGCTGGCACCGGCCATTACCAACACGACGGTCTTGTCGGCGGGGAGGTTGAACTTGGCTAGCTCTTCCTCGCGATCGTAATCCGTGTCGAATCCGGCGCGAATAGGAATGCCGGTAATGCGAATCTTTGTCTCGGGCACCTTGCGCGGACGCAGCGTTTCGGCCATAAATTCGTTGGCAACACAGAATAGATCGGTATCCTTGTGGGGCCACCAGCCTTCGACTTCGTAGTCGGTCGGTACGCAGATGACAGGATAATCGATACCCGTAATTACGCGGGCGCCCACGGCAACATTGGCTGCCGTGATGTGAGTTGCGACCACGGCTATGGGCCTGCGGTTACGAATATATTCGTTGAAGGCGGGGAACATAATTCGCGACCATGCCGTGCCGCCACCCCAGAGAAGATGTCCCGTAAGCGTATATCGCCAGGTCAGGTCATAAATGGGGCGCGTGGCTCCCGTAAAAGAAGCCGCGGTCTTATTGCCGTCGAATTTAATACGTCCAAAATCAAGGATATCGAGTACTTCAATCTCAACATCCTCGGGGATGCCACTGGTGCCGCGGATGAGGTCGAATGCTTGCGCAATCGCATTTGCGGCGGCCTTGTGACCCGAGCCGACCGAGGCGTGCACGATGGTCACGAGAGGTTTTTGCTGTGCCAAGAGCGTGGTTTGCTCCGATTGAGGAGTGCTGTGCGTGAGCAGGGGAGCGTCGTCGCTCGTCTGCGTCTGATCCATCGATAACTCCCCTTCGACGTTGTAACACGGATTTATCATTGTAGTGCATGAGTGTCACGTTCACGTAAATTTGGGTATGAGCGCAAAGAACGACAACGTTTCGATGAGAGGACTCTTCATGACTACCGATCAGACAATCGATGTTGCGATTATCGGTGGCGGCCCTGCGGGCTATGCTGCCGCAATTTATGCGGCGCGCGCCAACCTGTCGACGACTGTTCTTGAGCAGGGCATGTCTGGCGGACAGATCGCCACGTCCAACGAGATCGAGAATTATCCTGGCATTCCGCTACTGAGCGGGGCCGAACTTGGTGAGCGGTTCCAACAGCATGCTGAAGGCCTGGGGGCTCAGGTTGAATGGAGTATGGTAACAGGCGTCGATTACGATGCCGATGCGGGTCAATTTACCATCCATCATGATATGGGCGACACAGCGGCCAAGAGTGTCATTGCGTGCATGGGCGCCACGCCACGTCCTGCGGGTTTTGTTGGCGAGGACACGTATCGCGGTCGTGGCGTTTCGTATTGCGCGACGTGTGACGGCATGTTCTTCCGTAGCAAGCAGGTCTTTGTTATCGGAGGCGGCAATTCGGCATGTGAGGAGGCGCTGTTCCTGTCCGACATTGCCAGCAGCGTGACCATCGTGCTGCGTCGCGATCAGTTCCGTGCACCCGAGGGCGTTGTGAATAAAGTGCTTGCTAAGGACAATATTTCAGTTAGGTACCAAACTAGTATTGTTGAGCTTTCTGGCGAAGCGATGCCCACGACAATTACATTTAAGGACAATGCGACTGGTGAAATGTACACTGAATCCTTTGAACCTGGCTCATTTGGCATTTTTGTCTTTACCGGCACGCAGCCACATACCGAACTTGTTGAGCATCTTGTCGATCTGGCTCCCGACGGCGGCATCCTTACCGACGATTCGATGGCTACCCGTACGCCCGGCTTATTCGCAGCCGGCGATATCCGTTCCAAGCGTTTACGCCAGGTTGTGACCGCCGTTTCGGACGGAGCCATAGCAGCAACCAGCGCATACGCTTTCCTACGCGGATAAGTACGATAATATATCTTATGTAAGGTCTGTCTCTTATACACATCTGACGCTGCCGACGAAGAGGATAGTGT
>CABRHR010000125.1 GCA_902470835.1 uncultured Collinsella sp. | reverse complement strand
TATAAGAGACAGGCTCTTGCCACAACCCGAGGCACCCAGCAGCGCCACGCGCTCCTCGCCAGCCTCGAGCTGAATGTCGAGAGTAAAGCCGGGATAGCGCTTTTTGATATCCAGAACGAGCGACATGGCTTATCGACCTCCCTTTGCGACCGTGTCATCGCGCATAAGCTCGGCCAACGCCTCGCGATCGATACGCAAGGCATCGCCGCCCGCCGGATCGAGCGAATCGCCCTGTCCGGCAAGCTCTTTGGCCTGCTTACGCTCCGCACGGGAAAGACCACGCTCGCGGTATTTTTGCGAATGAGCGGTGTACATGTTGATGAACAGGATGACTAGGAAACTAAACACGATCACGACGACGACCCAAAAGAGGGCCACCGACGTATTGCCGCCCATCCACTCAAAATAGATGGCGATGGGAATGGTCTGCGTAATGCCGGCGTAGTTGCCCGCAAAGAACAGGGTACAGCCAAACTCGCCCATCGCGCGGGCAAAGGCGAGCACCGTGCCGGCGGCAATCGAGGGCCAGCCGAGCGGCATCATAAGCCTGGTAAAGATACGGCGCTCGGACCATCCCAAGGTTCGCGCGGCGTCGAGCATCTGCGTGTCGAGGCTCTCGAAGGCTCCGAGCGCCGTGCGGTAGACCAGCGGAAACGACACAACGACGGCCGAAATGACCGCCGCGGGCCAGGTAAAGACAATCGAGATGCCGTGCGCGATAAGCCACTGGCCCACCCCAGTCGAGCGGCCAAACAGCATGAGGAGCAAAAAGCCGCAGACCGTGGGCGGCAGCACCATAGGAATCGTAAAGACCGAATCAAGCAAACCCTTCACGCGGCTCGTGGTACCCATGGTCTTCCACGCAGCGAACAGGCCCAGCGCAAAGGAAATCAGCAGGGCAAGGCCACTCGTTTTAATGGACACCCAAAACGGACGATAGTCGATGTCGCCCAATAAGGTGGCCAGAGAGGTCAAGGGCCCCTGCTCACCCCGCAACACGACAGACGATGCTTCTACCATTTGAGCGCTATCAAGCCAACGCGCACCGTCCTTGGCATCACCCGAGGCTGATGCAATCACCGCATAGCGGCCCCCATCCGCACCGCGCTCGTCAAAGCCATAGGTATACCCGCCGGCATCAAACGTTGTTTCCGCCGTGACATACCAAGGAAGATCCACGTCCCCCAGCTGCGCACCTCCCATGCAGTTTGCG
Source organism: uncultured Collinsella sp. (assembly GCA_902470835.1). Lineage (GTDB taxonomy): Bacteria > Actinomycetota > Coriobacteriia > Coriobacteriales > Coriobacteriaceae > Collinsella. Next base: position 3,639 of record CABRHR010000125.1, on the reverse strand, counting down.
CTGTCGAGCTCACAGACGAGGGCCTTGAGACCCGATACGCACTCGTTGTCCTGCGGATCCAATCCATATTTCTCGACCGCCTTGGGCGATATCCACACCACAACGCGATCGGCAGCAGGCGCCACTACAAGGTCCACGTCCTCGTCAACGGGAAACCGGTAGCCCTCAGGCTGGCCCTCCATGGTACGGGCGGTCCCCTTGGCCAACCGCTCAAAACCCTCGATCCCATAGGAAAGCCCATGAGCGGTCGCAGCAACCTGGGCCCCGTCCTCAGTGTCCCCACCAAACGCAAACCCCGGCACCCAGCAAAGCGCGAAGATCAAAGCACAGGCGACAAGCATGCGGAATCTATTAAGCACGAAAAGCTCCAAGCGAATACGAGGACGGAGTGAAACACAAAACGATGGAATTATCGCGCCAAGCCGCACTACGCGGAAAGCTCAAAGCCGTACTTAGCCCAAATCTTCTGAGCCTTCTTGTTGGACAGGCAAAAGTCGATGAACGCCTTGGCTTCGTCGGCATGCTCGGAGCTCTCGGCAACGGCACCCGGGTACACGATGGGCTTGTGCGAATCCTCGGGGCACACGAAGGCCTCCTCGATGCCGTCGTATCGGAAGATATCGGAGCTGTAGACAAAACCGGCTACGCAGTCGCCCGTAGAGACATAGGCGGCGGCGGTGCCCACCTTATCGGCCAGTGCGACCTTGTCGGCGATCTCGGGAGCATACTCGCCGTCGTCGCCCTCGGTACCGGTATAGAGCCCCACGGAAGCCAGCGCCTGGTTGGCGTACTTGCCGGCGGGGACGGTCTTGGCGTCGCCAATGGCGATCTTGCCGTCCAGATTCGCGACGTCGGCAATGGCCTCGATCTTGGTGTCGGAGCCCTCGGCGCGAATGATCACGAGGTCGTTGACGAACATGTCCTCGCGCGTATCGGCGTCGACGAGCTCGGCGGCTTCGGCGTCGTCCATGGTGCCCTTGGAGGCTGTGATGAGCACGTCGGCAGCGGCACCGGCGCGCATCTGCTCGACAAGGTCGCCGGACGCTTTGAACTGCGTGTCGGCGAAGGTGGTGCCGGTCTGGTCGGTGTAGAGCTCCTGGACCTCGGGAAGGGCCTTCTCGAGGGAGTTAGCGGCAAAGACCTGCAGCTCGACGGTTTCCTTCTTGGAAGAGGCCTTGGCGTAGCCGGCATCGGATCCGGCCGGCTCGGACGTCTTGTTGCCCGAGCAGCCAGCAAGACCAAGGCCGGCAGCGGCGACAGCAGAAAGCGAGACGAATCCGCGGCGAGAAACCATATCGAACATATTCAACCCTTTCGGACCTTGTGCCCGGGTACCCCACCGCGGGCTTTAATCTGCAACCAGATTATACTTCTGCGCGAATAATGATAGCGAGAAATTATTCTCGCCAGAGAATATAGTTTCGAGTTAGCATGCACCTCGGCGTCGCTTCGGCGGAAAACAAAGGCGGAGCAGCCGTTCAGGTCGCCCCGCCGCAGGTAAACCGCTTAGTTGGTATGTCCGCCGCCCGCTGTCATCTGAGCCGCATGCTCCAGCTGGTCTGCTATGGCCTCCCAGCTTTCGCGGGCGGCCTTCGTAGAACCGGGAAAGTTTACGACAAGTGTATGACCTCGTTGCATGCAAATAGCGCGCGAGAGCATGGCGCGGCGCGTCTTGGTCATCGAGTACGCGCGAATCGCCTCTGCAATACCCGGCACATCGCGGTCGCAGACGGCACGCGTCGCCTCGGGCGTCACATCGCGCATCGAAAGCCCCGTGCCGCCGCAGGTGAGCACGACATTGGCGTGGCACTCATCGGCGGCTTCCACAATGGCATCACCGATTTCGCTAACGTCGTCGCGCACGACCACATGCGAGGCGACCGTCCATCCCTGCGCCACGATAAGTTCCTCGAGTGCGGCACCCGCCTCGTCCTGGGCAAGGTCGCGCGTATCCGAGCACGTCACGATCGAAATCTTCAGCTCCACAGCATTCCTCCTACAACACGGCGCCCTCGGGCAGGTCGACGCGAACAACGTCCACGACATCTCCTGCCTTGAGCTCGCACGGTCCTTCGTCAATACGCAACAGGCAGTTGGCACGCTGCATCGTGCCGAGCAGCGCCGAATTCTGCGTCTTGGCCTCGGTCACCAACAGTTCACCGGTCTCGGGGTCGCGCAAAACCGTGGCGCGATCGAAGAAGCGTCGGTCCTGGCGCTTTTTCACACCGTGGGTAAGAGTCGCTCGCTGCACGGGACGCGCCCCCTCGGCAAAACCGCGCATCCTGCGAATCGCCGGGCGTGCGAGCATCTCAAAGCCCACATACGCCGCCGCCGGATTGCCCGAAAGCCCCAGGTAGGGCTTGCCGCCGAGCAAACCAAACGTGATGGCCTTGCCGGGGCGCATCGAGATGCGATCGAAGAGCACCTCGCCCTCGCGCCGGACGAGCGCCGTCACGTAGTCGTAGTCGCCCGCCGAGGCACCACCGCTCGTAATGACAAAATCGCACTCCCGCACAGCGCGATGCACCAGCTCGGCAATCGCCTGCTCATCGTCGGGCGCGATGCCGTAGAACACGGGCTCGGCGCCGGCATCGAGTGCCTCGGCCATCAGCGCCGAGGAGTTTGAGTCGCGAATCTGCCCGCGCGCCGGCACGGTGCTCGGTGCGACCAGTTCCGTGCCCAGCGAGATGATGCCCACACGCGGGGCAGCGTGCACCTTCACGCGCGCGTATCCGGCGCTTGCCAGCAGACCCGCGCCCGCCGGAGCCACGACCTCGCCGGCGTGCATCACAACATCGCCGGCATGGGCTTCCTCAGCAGCCGAGCGAACGTTCTCCCCCACCTTGGCCGGCGCCGAGAAACGAACATGCGAGCCCTCGTTGCCGTCGCCATCGAGCACCTCGACGATCTCGTATTTCACCACGGCATCGACACCTTCGGGTACCGGCGCACCTGTCATGATGCGGACCGTCTCGCCCACTCCGATTGTGCCCTCAAACACATGGCCCGCGGCCTCATGTCCGATAACATCGAGCGTCACCGGTGCCTCGCCAGATGCCTGCGCCAAGTCCGCCGACCGCACGGCATATCCGTCCATAGCACTGTTGGCAAACGGCGAGATATCGATATCGGCCACCACGTCCTCGGCCAAGGGAAGACCGGTGGCCTGCCACACGGGAGTCTCGACGAGATCGGTCGGAACAACGTGCGACAGAACAATCGACTGCGCGTCCTCCAGCGGAATGAGTTTCTCTGCCATATGCACCTCTTAATGCCACGGCGCACAACGGGGGCGCCGATTCTTTATGCTTGTCTCAGTATAATCCCCCGACGCACGACCGCGACTCGGCCTGCACCCGCAAATACACCTGTCGGTTGCAGGCCGCGAAACAGAATGGAAACCAACCCACCGGCTCGTCGCGTTTACCGCGTTTTATAATGCTTGCGTTGCAACCTAAAAGAGGAACGTATGGCTCATAACGACAAACCTGAAAGCGCAAACGAAGCGCAGGATCATTCCCAGCCGCTCGACGAAGGCGGTTTTTTCTCCCTGAACGACGTCATCACGGCAGGCAGGCATCAGCTCACCCGCTGTCTCTTATACACATCTGACGCTGCCGACGAAGAGGATAGTGTAGA
>CABRHR010000124.1 GCA_902470835.1 uncultured Collinsella sp. | reverse complement strand
GAGATAGCGTAGCGTCTCGTGGGCTCGGAGATGTGTATAAGAGACAGGACCTGCGTGGTCGAAATATCGGCATGGCCCAAAATCTCCTGCAGCACACGCAGGTCGGCACCGCCCGCGAGCATGTGGGTGGCAAAGGAGTGGCGCAAGGTATGGGGATGGAGCCCCACCAGCCCCACCTGACGCCCATACCGCTCGCATATCGCATGCACGGCCTGGCGCGACAGGCGACGTCCGTTCTTATTTAAAAAGACCGCCGAGGTCTCGGTTCCGCGGGCATGGGCCGCCAAGCGAGAACGTCCCTCAGTTACATAGAGCGTCAGAGCTCGCGCCGCGCTTCCCACCAGTGGGGACAGGCGTTCCTTTGAGCCCTTACCGCGAACGAGTACAAAGCCATCGTCAATATGGATATCGCCCACATCGAGCCCCACCAACTCGCTCACACGCAAACCGCATCCGTAGAGCACTTCCAAGATGGCATGGTCGCGCAAGCCCATCTCCCCCTCGGGGAAGTCTTGATCGAGAAGCGCCGAGACATCCTCCACCGATAGATACTCCGGCAAACGCTCAGCCTTTTTAGGCAGGCGCAACGCCGCCGTTGGATTTTGGGCCACAGCCCCATCGCGCACCAAAAAGGCATGCAGGCCCTTCACGGCCGCAAGCGCACGCTCCACCGAGGCATCGGAATAGCCCCCATCGCGACGGTCGGCGACAAAGCCCTCCACGACCTGACGGGTCACCTCTTCAAAAGACACAATACCCGCCCGCTCCAGATAGGCGCAGTACGTCGTCAGGTCACGACGATAGGCCGCAATCGTGTTGCGCGCCAAACCCCGCTCGACCGCGAGGTAATCGAGGTACTCCCCCGCCGCCACGGCGAGCGACGAGGGAGTAGCTTCGGTATATTCCTTATTCGCCGGCACCCTTAGTCCGTAGCGAGGTTCATGGGCGTCACCTGCAGACGGTCGACACCCTCGTGCTGGCCGATCGAAGCGCGCACGAACTCTCGGAACAGCGGCTGCGGGTTGGTCGGGCGGCTCTTGAACTCGGGGTGAGCCTGGGTTGCCACATACCACGGATGCACGTCGCGCGGCAGCTCGACCATCTCGACCAGGCGCTCGTCGGGCGACAGACCCGAGATAACCAAGCCGGCGTCCTCGAGCTGGTCACGGAAAGCGTTGTTGAACTCAAAGCGGTGACGGTGACGCTCGTAGACGAGTTCCTCGCCATATGCCTCGCGAGCAAGGGTATCGGCGGCGAGCTTGCACGGATAGGCGCCCAGGCGCATGGTGCCGCCCTTCTCGGTCACGTCCTCCTGCGAGCTCATCAGGTCGATGACGCTATACGGACCGTCCGGATCAAACTCGGAGGAGCTGGCACCGGCAAGGCCGACAACGTTGCGGGCGAACTCGCACACGGCGACCTGCATACCCAAGCAAATGCCCAGATACGGAATCTTGTGCTCACGGGCAAACTCGGCCGCGAGGATCTTGCCCTCCAGGGCGCGCTTGCCAAAGCCGCCGGGAACCAGGATGCCCGAGGCGTCGCCCAGAACCTCGGAGACATTCTGCTCGTCGAGGCTCTCGCCGTCGACCAGCTGGACGTCCACATGGCGATCGTAGAAGACGCCCGCATGGTGCAGGGCCTCGATAACCGACAGGTACGCATCGGGCAGCTGCGTGTACTTGCCCACGACGGCGATCTTCACCTTGTCGGCGTGATGGTTGGCGTGATTCTGTTTGCGCAGGAACTCGTTCCACTCGCTCATGTCGCGCTCACGCGGATCCAGACCCAGGCGCTCGCAAATGCGCAGGTCAAAGTCCTGCTCGGCAAGCAGCTGCGGAACATCGTAAATGCTCGCGCAGTCCTCGTTGGTAAAGACGCAATCGGTGTCGACGTCGCAGAAGCTTGCGATCTTTCCGCGGATAGCGTCATCGATATGGTGGTCGGAGCGCAGCACGATGATATCGGGCTGGATGCCAAAGCTGCGGAGCTCCTTGACGGAATGCTGCGTGGGCTTGGTCTTGACCTCGTGGGCGGCGGCGATATAGGGAACGAGCGACACGTGGATGTAGCAGACGTTCTCGGGGCCGGCCTCCTTGCGGTACTGGCGGATGGCCTCGACAAACGGTTGGGACTCGATGTCGCCGATCGTGCCGCCCAGCTCGGTGATGACTACATCGGAGCCGGTCTGCTCCTCGATGCGGCGGAACTTGTCCTTAATGGCATTGGTGACGTGAGGAATCACCTGCACGGTACCGCCCAAAAAGTCGCCGCGACGCTCGCGGGCGATTAGGCTTTTGTAGATGGCACCGGTCGTAAAGTTGGAATCGCGGGTCAGGTTCTCATCAATAAAGCGCTCGTAATGACCCAGGTCCAGGTCGGACTCGTAACCGTCCTCGGTAACGAAGACCTCACCATGCTGGAACGGGCTCATGGTACCGGGGTCGACGTTCAGATACGGGTCGGCCTTCTGCATCGTTACTTTGTAGCCACGCGACTTGAGCAGACGGCCCAGCGAGGCCGCGGTGATACCCTTGCCCAGGGACGAAACCACGCCACCGGTTACGAACACATGCTTGGTCATATTGAGTTACCTGCGCTTCCCGTAGAAGTTGTTTATCCACATCTTACGGGTCTTCATTGTAATACTCGCGCCGCGGACCGTTCGCAATTTTTCTCGCATGCGATTGCATTTCTCAATCTTGAAACAAAACGCCGCCCAGTTTCCCAGGCGGCGTCGCTATGGCAAGGGTTACATGCTGCTATCGATCAGCAGTCTCGTCCTCAAGCATTTCTTGAACGAGCATGCCGGTACGGACACCCTCAAGATACCACTTGCCATGTTCGGTGAGGCAAATGCCATTTGCAAGCTGACCGCCGTCGTCGCTATAGCGCGAGACGACATCAATCATGCCTTCGGAATCCAAGCGATCTATTGCGGCGCGGGCACGATACGGCGAAACCCCCACGCGCTCGGCAAGCGTTTTGCGCGAGAAACCATACGGCCCGCCATTGTCTTCGGTTTGCTGGTCGATCTCCATCAACACCAGCACCTCAACACGCTTCATATCGTTGACACTCGCACGACCCTTGCCCGCCATAGCAGCCTCCTCAAACCGAGCACGAGCATCTAACGCGCCGTGCGCGACCGACACACCTCACGATGGCAGGTAATATCCATCATGCGGCATCCCGCTAAGGATGAAACAGTTACGGTTATTGTATACCGCTCAAATTGTTTCTAGGCAGGTAAACAGCTATTTTTCGCCGAAATAGGCGCTTTATTGATCAAAAAGCCGTACCGGGCGCTAACCCGATACGGCCAAAATGCAATGCAATTACCGCGGTGCTTAAAACTTAGCGATGGAAGAAACCGCGGCGCTCAAACTTGGGCTCGCAGCACACGTTGATACCCAGTTTGCGCAGTACCGTCTCGTCCGTCGGCGAGATGATCACGCTAAAGAAGGCATCGCAACCGCGCAGCTGCTCCAGGCCCGAAAGGACGCGAGCGGCCGTCTCACTCGTGGCCGAGGTGATCGACAGCGCCATAAGCGTCTCGTCGGTGTGGAGGCGCGGGTTTTTGCTGCCCAGGAAATGCGTCTTGAGCTTGCTGATGGGCTCGATCGCCTCATCGCTAATGACCTCGAGCTCAAGGTCGACGCCCGAGACATGCTTGAGGGCGTTCATAATGAGCGAACTTGCGGCGCCCAGGCGCGTGGAGGTCTTACCGGTCACCACGGAGCCATCGGGCATGACCATGGCACCCACGGGACCGCCCGTCAGCTGCTCCCTGGTGAGGGCCGCCGAGCGCGCCGGTGAGTAGTTCTTATCGATGCCGGCTTTCTTCATAATAATCTTGAGACGGTCGACTTGCTCATCGCCCACGCCGGTACGGCGCACATTTTCGACCGCGGTAAAGTAGCGGCGGACAATCTCCATCTTGGAAGCGTCGCGGCAGGCATCGTCATCGGTGATGGCAAAGCCAACCATATTGACGCCCATGTCCGTAGGGCTCTGGTAGGGGCTCTTGCCCAGGATCTTTTCCATCAGGGCACGGACTACCGGGAAGGCCTCGACGTCGCGGTTGTAGTTGACCGTGGTCTTGTTGTAGGCCTCAAGGTGGAAGGAGTCGATGATGTTGGCGTCATCGAGGTCTGCCGTGGCGGCCTCGTAGGCAATGTTGACCGGATGCGTAAGGGGCAGATTCCAAACCGGGAAGGTCTCGAATTTGGCATAGCCGGCGGCCGTGCCATGCTTGTGCTCGTGATAGAGCTGAGACAGGCAGGTGGCAAGCTTGCCCGAGCCAGGACCGGGGGCAGTGACCACGACGAGCGGTCGGGTGGTCTCGACAAACTCGTTCTTGCCGTAGCCATCGTCGGACACGATCAGATCGACATCGTGCGGATACCCCTCGATGGGATAATGAAGCTTGGCGGGAATACCGAGCGCGTTCAGACGGTTGCGGAACACATCGGCAGCAGGCTGGCCGGCGTACTGGGTGATGACCACAGCCGCGACGGCAAAGCCGTTGCCGCGGAACAGGTCAACCAGGCGCAGCACATCCTCGTCATAGGTAATACCGAGGTCACCACGAGCCTTGTTTTTCTCGATGTGGTTCGCGTTGATCGCGATGATAACCTCGACATCGTCGGCGATGCTCTTGAGCATGCGGAACTTGCTGTCCGGTTCAAAACCCGGCAGCACGCGGCTCGCATGATAGTCATCGAACAGCTTGCCGCCAAACTCCAAATAGAGCTTGCCGCCAAACTGTGAGATGCGCTCCTTAATGTGAGCAGCCTGCAGCTCGATATACCTGTCTCTTATACACATCTCCGAGCCCACGAGACGCTACGCTATCTC
>CABRHR010000123.1 GCA_902470835.1 uncultured Collinsella sp. | reverse complement strand
GATAGCGTAGCGTCTCGTGGGCTCGGAGATGTGTATAAGAGACAGGTATTTATTCAACCGTAAGGAGGACGCGCGCTGGGGGTGGGTTCTATAAACGGACGGTAATTTGCGGCGAACGGCAACACCTGTTCATTAACTCTCGATTTTGAAGGCATTTTTTGGCGCTGCTGAACCGCTGTTTTCGGAAGTGCGGGGAAAAATCGGGTTTCGCCGACCAGACCGGCTTTTTTTAAAACAAAACCGCAGGTCGCGAGAGTCTAAAAAGGCGGTGCGCTCGGGAGGTTCGCGTTTTTCCCCGCACTTCCGAAATTCGAGTGCATAGAAGGCTGCGACAAAACGATTTACGCAACATATGTCCAGCAAAAACGGGTGGCAGCCGGTACGGCTGCCACCCGTTTGCCTCATATCTAGCCCAAAGCAGGCCAGTTACTTCTTAATGCCGCGTCCCAGGCGCTCAGCGACCGACGCCACGGCACTCTCGTCGACCGAGCCGCAGCTCACGCAGCCGTCATGGGCACGCATCTGGCCGGTGACCTCGTCCATCGCGAGCGGCGCCACCTTCTCGAGCTTAAAGCCCTTGCCGGCGCGCATGTTTTCCTTGGCCACACTGATCATGAGCTTAATACGGTTGAGCTGGTTGACCTCGGATGCACCGGGGTCGTAGTCCACCGCGACAATGTTGCTCTCGGGGTGCTGACGGCGCAGCTCCTTGATCACAGCCTTACCCACTACGTGGTTGGGCAGGCACGCGAAGGGCTGCGTGCAGATGATGTTGGGCGCACCGTGGTCGATCAGGTCGAGCATCTCGGCCGTGAGCAGCCAGCCTTCGCCCATGTTGTTGCACACCGAAAGCACCGTACGAGCCTTGTCCGCCATGGTGCCAATGCGCTCGGGCGCCTCGAAGCGGCGGGACTTTTCGAGCATCTCCTCCACCGGCGTGCGCATCCAGTCCACCAGCTTAATGAGCACCTGCATGCTAGCGCGCGCCGTGGCAGAGCTTCCCAGCTCGTCTTTTTGAAGCTCGGCGTTGCTCATGGAGTACAGGAAGAAGTCGAGCAGGCCCGGCACCACAGCCTCGCAGCCCTCGCGCTCAATGACATCGACCACGTGGTTGTTGGCCGTAGGGTGGAACTTGACCAAGATCTCGCCGACCACGCCCACGCGCGGCTTGGTGCCCTCGCCCACGAGCGGCATGGTGTCGAACGCGCGGATGGCCTCACGCGCAAGCTTGGTGTAGTTGTGGCGATTGAACTTAGGCGCCAGCTTGCGGGCGCGCGCCATGTACTCCTCGTAGAGCGCGTTGGCGGCACCGGGCGTTGCCTCGTACGGGCGGCAGCGGTAGAGCATCTGCATCATCACGTCGCCAAAGAGCACCGCATAGACTGCCTGCTTAAGCAGCGCCGGCGTAATCTTAAAGCCGGGGTTGTCCTCGCCGAGCGCCACGGCCGAAAGCGAGATCACCGGAATCTCGGGGTGGCCGCTCTCGCGCAGGGCCTTGCGGATGAGCGCGATGTAGTTGGTGGCACGGCAGCCACCGCCGGTCTGGCTGATAACCACGGCCGTCTTGGACAGGTCGTATCGACCGCTCTCGATGGCCTCCATAATCTGGCCCGTCACCAGAATCGACGGGTAGCAAATGTCATTGTTCACATAGCGCAGGCCGGCCTCGACGGCGTCGTGATCGGTCGAGGGCAGCAGCTCCAAGTTGTAGCCGGCACCGCGGAACACCTCTTTGACCAGGTCGAAGTGGATCGGGGCCATCTGCGGGCACAGGATGGTGTAGCCCTCGTCGCGCATCTGCTCGGTAAAGGGCACCTTGGGCCATGCTGTCGAAGCACTCTCGCGCTGAGCCTCAAACGTGTACTTGCGGCTCGCGAACGCGGGAGCGTCCGTGGAGGGCGCCACCGGCGCGGCATCGCCCTGCTCGTAGGCCTCGCCCGCGGCCGTGGCCTCGGCCAAGCGCTCGGCCTCCTGGTCCTTGAGCGCCGCCATGAGCGAGCGGATGCGGATGCGCGCGGCACCTAGGTTGGACACCTCGTCGATCTTGAGCACGGTGTAGATCTTGCCGCTGGCCTCCAGAATCTCCTGCACCTGGTCGGTGGTCAGAGCGTCCAGGCCGCAGCCGAAAGAGTTGAGCTGGATCAGGTCCAGGTCGTTGCGCATCGTCACAAAACGGGCGACGGCGTACAGGCGGCTGTGGTACATCCACTGGTCGACGACGCGAATCGGACGCTCAGGCTTTACCAGATGCGCGAGCGAATCCTCGGTAAAGACCGCAAAGCCAAAGCTCGAGATAAGCTCGGGCAGGGCGTGGTTGATCTCGGGGTCGTTGTGGTAGGGACGACCGGCGAGCACGATGCCGTGACCGCCGTGGTCCTCGACCCACTTAAGAGCCTCCTCGCCCATGGTCTGGATATCCTCGTGGAAGCGCGCGTCGGCCTCAAAGGCAGCGTTGACGGCGGCATCGACCTCAGAGCGCGTGATCTTGGGACCGCGCACGCGACCGCGACCGGCTTGCGCATCGGCCACGCGGTCGACGGCGAGCACCTGGTACAGACGGCGCTTGAGCTCGGTCTTGTCGTGATAGGGCACAAACGGGTACAGGAACTCGATGTTCTGCTCGCGGATCTCGTCGATGTTGAGCGCCAGCGCCGTGGGGTAGCTCATGACGATGGGGCAGTTATAGCAGTTGCCTGCCGTCGGATCCTCCTTGCGCTCCCAGCGCACGCACGGCATCCAGATAAAGTCGACGTCACGGTCGATGAGGTTCATCACGTGGCCGTGGCTCATCTTGGCCGGATAGCACACGCTCTCGGACGGCATGGACTCAATGCCCGCCTGGTAGGTCTTTTTGCTCGACTGGTCGGACAGCTGCACGCTAAAGCCCAAGCGCGTAAAGAACGCGTGCCAGAAGGGGTAGTTCTCGTACATGTTGAGCGCGCGGGGGATGCCGACGGTGCCGCGCGGGGCCTCGTCGGGGCTCAGCACCTCGCGGTTAAACAGCAACTCGTTTTTCTTTTTGAAGAGGTTGGGGGCCTCGGTCTTCTGCTTTTTGTGGCCAGCGCCCTTCTCGCAGCGGTTGCCGGTAATGAAGCGCCTGCCGCCGCCAAAGTCGTTAACGGTGAGCTGGCAGTTGTTGGAGCAACGGCCGCAGCGGACATGCTTTTGCGTCACGGTGAGGTGCGCGATGTCCTCAGCCGAAAGGATGGTCGAGGTGCCGTCGGCGCCGGCGCGATCGCGGGCGAGCAGGGCCGCACCGTAGGCACCCATGCAGCCGGCGATGTCGGGACGCACGGCATGAACGCCGGTGAGCTGCTCAAACGCGCGCAGCGTGGCATCGGACATAAAGGTGCCGCCCTGGACGATCACCTGGCTGCCGATCTCCTTGGGGTCGCGCAGCTTAATGACCTTGAACAGGGCATTCTTGATGACGGAATAGGACAGGCCGGCCGCGATGTCGCCCACCGTGGCGCCTTCCTTTTGCGCCTGCTTGACGCGCGAGTTCATAAAGACCGTGCAGCGACTGCCCAGGTCGACCGGGGCCTTGGCATGGATGGCGGCATCGGCGAACGCGCGCACGTCCATGTTCATAGAGACGGCGAAGCTCTCGATAAAGCTGCCGCAGCCCGACGAGCAGGCCTCGTTGAGCATGATGTGTTCGATGACGCCGTCCTTGACGCGCAGGCACTTCATGTCCTGGCCGCCGATGTCCAGGATAAACTCGACGCCGGGCAGGAACGCCTTGGCGCCGCGCAGGTGCGCGACGGTCTCGATCTCGCCGGAGTCGGCCTTGAGGGCCTCGATGAGCAGCGCCTCGCCATAGCCCGTGGTGGTCACGTGGCCGATGGTGCAGCCGGCGGGGATGTGGTTGTAGAAATCGGCCATGATGACCTTGGCCGTGCCTAGGATGTCGCCGTTGTTGTTGCCGTACCAGGTGTGCAGCAGCTGACCGTCCTCGCCCACGAGCGCGGCCTTCATGGTGGTGGAGCCGGCGTCGATGCCGATGAACACGCGGCCGGTGTAGCCTTCGAGCTTGCCCTTGGGGACGACCTCGGTGTCGTGGCGGGTTTTGAACTCGGCAAAGTCCTCGTCGGTGGCAAAGAGCGGATCCAGACGCTCGACCTCGGCACCCTGCGTGTCGCCCAGGGCATCGATGGCCTCGATGAGCTGCGGGAACGTGCTGAGCTTGTTGGACTCGTGCGCCATGGCGGCGCCGCTCGCCACAAACAGGTGGGCGTTTTGGGGCACGATACGGTGCTCCTCGTCCAGGTTGAGCGTGAGGTAGAAGCGGTGGCGCAGCTCGGAGAGGTACTGCAGCGGGCCGCCCAGGAAGGCGACGTTGCCGCGGATAGGACGGCCGCACGCCAGGCCCGAGATAGTCTGGGTCACGACGGCCTGGAAGATGGAGGCGGCCACGTCCTCGGGGCGGGCTCCCTCGTTGAGCAGCGGCTGTACGTCAGTCTTGGCAAAGACGCCGCAGCGGCTGGCGATGGGATAGATGGTGGTGGCGTTGGCCGCGAGCTCGTTAAGGCCGCTGGCGTCGGTGTGCAGCAGAGTGGCCATCTGGTCGATGAACGCGCCCGTACCGCCGGCGCAGGTACCGTTCATGCGCTGCTCGATGCCGTTATCAAAGTAGATGATCTTGGCGTCCTCGCCGCCCAGCTCGATGGCGACATCGGTGGCCGGGATAAGGGTCTCGACGGCGCGTTTGCTGGCAATGACCTCCTGGACAAATTCCAGGTCGAGCCACTGGGACAGCAGCAGGCCGCCCGAGCCGGTAATGGCACAGGTCATCTGGGCCGTCGGCAGCACGGTCGCAGCGCCCTCGAACAGGTCGCGGGCGCAAGCGCGGACGTCGGTGTGATGGCGCTGGTACTTGGCCTGTCTCTTATACACATCTCCGAGCC
>CABRHR010000122.1 GCA_902470835.1 uncultured Collinsella sp. | reverse complement strand
GATAGCGTAGCGTCTCGTGGGCTCGGAGATGTGTATAAGAGACAGATATAGAAGACACTTTTACTATCCCGACCGAAATCGCCACTGATCAGGGCTCCTTTATCCTTGAGGTGCATGGGAGCTCAATGATCAATGTCGGCATCTTCAATGGCGATTACATCATCGTCCGTGAACAAAAGAGTGCCATGAACGGCGAAATTGTCGTGGCCATGATTGATGGTTCAGCGACCGTCAAGACGTTCTACAAGGAGCAGGGACGCGTACGCCTGCAGCCAGAGAATGACACCATGGAGCCTATCTATGCAACGAATCCCGTTATCTTGGGCAAAGTCGTCGGCTTGATGCGCCGGTTCTCGTAATGCAAAAACGCATCACCATCTTTGATACCGTCCGCGGGTTTACGATGATTTCAATGGCAGGTTTTCACGCTTGCTACGATCTCGCCTACCTGTACGACTGGGATATGCCCTGGTTTACCCAGACCGTCTTTCAAGACATCTGGCGCGCCAGCATCAGCTGGGTATTTTTGTTTATCGCGGGTTGGATGTGCACGCTCTCACGCAACAATGCCAAACGAGCGGCCAAGTACGCTGCCGCAGCTTTGGTCGTCTGGATCGCAACAACGCTCGTATCGGTCGACGATTCAGTGAACTTTGGCATCATTTATTGCATGGCGGCGTGTACCGCTGTGACAGCCGTAGCACGACCGATGCTTAAGAAAGTGCCCAGCACGTGGGGCATTGCGATATGCCTCGCTCTCTTCGCGACGACATGGGGCATCCCGAAATCGACCTATTCATTCCCCTATTTGGCGTGGCTAGGATTTCCCGGCCCCCGGTTTGTTTCAGGCGACTATTATCCAATCATCCCGTTCATATTCATGTATCTCACAGGATACTTTGCTGCGCGCACCGCTCAAAGATGCGAACATCCCGCCCCAAGCTGGGCCTGCGCCAACCCCCTACCGGCGCTCGCCAGCCTTGGACGTCATGCACTCCCCTTTTATCTGCTGCATCAGCCCATCATACTGGGCATTTTGGAGCTCGCCTACTCGGTGCGATAACGCTCAAGCCGAGGTGCAATACGAGCCGGCAGTTTCGCCACAATACGAACGCCATCCTCAAGATATTCCTCGTGCAAAAGGGTCCCCTGCTCATGCACGAGCGTGATGAGCGCACTTTCACGATATGGAATGTCAGCTGAAAGCAGTACATCGGTGGCAGCTGCCTCGCGAGCAATGCGATCGACGAGATCGTCAAGTCCCTCGCCCGTTTGGGCCGAGAACAGCACAGCCTCGGAATAGCGACGACGGAAACTTAATCGATCAACGCTATCGAGAAGATCGATTTTATTGAATACGGTCAGCGTTAGGCGCTCTCCGGCGCCGATCTCATCAAGCACGCGGTCGACAGCCTCCAGCTGCCGCTCATAGTCCTCGTCAGACGCATCTACGACTTTGAGAATTAGATCGGCACCCAAAACCTCGGACAGCGTCGATTTAAAGGCATCGACCAGACCATGCGGCAGCTTTTGAATAAAGCCGACGGTATCAGTAATCGTCATGCCGCGACCGCCGGGCAGGCGATACGAACGCGTCGTCGGGTCGAGCGTAGCAAACAGCTTGTCCTGAGAAAGTACCGTAGAGCCGGTCAGACGATTGAGCAACGTCGATTTACCGGCATTGGTATAACCGGCTAACGCGACGCGAAACGCCGGTGACTCAATGCGGCTCTTGGATTGAACATCACGACGCTGTTCAACCTGCTTGAGCTCACGACGAAGCGCAGCGATCTTATTACGAATGAGGCGACGGTCGACCTCGAGCTGACTTTCGCCCTGACCAAAGCGTGAGCCGATGCCGCCGCGCGTCTGTTCCTTGGCGAGATGACTCCACATGCCACGCAGACGAGGCAACAGATATTGAAGCTGTGCCAGCTGTACCTGTAGGCGTCCCTCACGCGTCTGAGCATGAAGGCCAAAGATATCCAAGATCAGTGCAGTACGATCGATAATCTTTACCGGCTCGCCCACGGCTTTCTCCAAATAGGATTGCTGCGAGGGCGTCAGGTCGTCGTCAAAAATAACGACATCGGCATCCATGCGATGTACCAGGCCGCACAGCTCTTCAACCTTACCGGAACCGATAAACGATTTAGGATACGGCTTTACCAAACGCTGCGATAAGCGTGCCATGCACTGGGCACCAGCCGTGTGGGCAAGACGCTCCAGCTCATCAAGCGAGCGATCGAGCGGCCATGCATTGTCGCGCCATTCAACACCAACCAAAATGGCACGCTCGGGCTCGGGTGCCGTGGGAACAAGAGAAAAACGGGCCATTAGGCAGCCTCAATACGATGCAGGATATCCTCAACGACCTCATCGATCGTACATTCATCCATATCAAACCACACGATACGGTCATCGCGCTTAAACCACGAAAGCTGACGCTTGGCATAACGACGCGAACGCATCTTGATGAGTTCGCGAGCCTCATCCATGCTCATCACACCATTGAAAGCATCGATGATCTCTTTATAGCCAATTGCCTGCATCGACGTCAGGGCATCTCCCAGCCCCTGGCCCATAAGACCGCGGACCTCATCGACAAGGCCCTGCTCAAACATCAGATCAACACGCAGGTTAATGCGCTCGTAGAGCACCTCGCGATTACGCGTCAGACCAAACCACAGAGCGTGATAATGCTCGCGCGGAACACTAAACTGCGACTTTTGCTGCGCATAGGAGACGCCATCATCGTGCATTTCGAGCGCGCGAATCACGCGACGAACATTATGGGGGTGGATGACCGCAGCGGACTCGGGGTCACGCTCGGCAAGCAGCGCGTGCAGCGCTTCCTCGCCTATGCGCTCGGCAAGCTCCTGATAGCCCGCACGGCGATCGTCCTCAAGTTCACCCGAGGGAAAGTCCATCTCATCAAGGGCAGCCTTGAGATACAGCCCCGTACCTCCGCAAAAAACAGGCAGGCAACCCGAACCAAGGAGACGTTCAACATGCGAGCGAGCGTCAGCTTGATAAAGCGCAGCAGAATATGCCACACCCGGCTCTACAATATCGACGAGACGCAGCGGCGCCGTACACTCATTGGGCGCCATCTTTGCGGTACCGATGTCCATGCCGCGATAGATTTGCATCGCATCACACGACAGCACTTCGGACGAAAGACGAGCGGCCAAACGGTCGGCAACATCACTCTTACCTACCGCCGTCGGACCAACGATCGCAACGGCGGAAAGACCTGCCCCGGGAGAAACCATTAGCGCGGCTCGCCCACAACGGAGCCGGACAAATACCAGGTCTTGGCAACGTCAACGTCAACATCAACGATCTTGCCAACAAGCTGATCGATGCTGTAACCCTCGGGGATAGGCGCATGCACGGTCTGATTCTTGGGACTCTTGCCCAGCAGGACAGCGTCGTTCTTTTTACTCGTTCCCTCAATGAGCGCCGGCACCACAGTATGAAGCTCGCCCTGGTTATACTCGTGTGCCGTGGTCTCGATAACCTTAACCAGGCGGTTGAAACGCTCGAGAATAACCTCATGCGGCGTAGGATCGTCAATCTCTGCGGCCGGGGTACCAGCGCGCTTGGAATAGATGAAGGTATAGGCCTGAGCATAGCGGACCGTCTCGGCAAGTGAGAGCGTCTGCTCAAAGTCTTCTTCAGTCTCGCCCGGGAAGCCCACGATAATGTCGGTCGAGAGCGCGATATCGGGCATGCGGTTGCGAATGCGATCGACCAGGCCCAGATAGTCCTCGCGTGTATAACGGCGATTCATCTCTTTGAGGATCCGCGTCGAACCTGACTGGACGGCCAAGTGCAGCTGCGGCATAACGGCAGGCGTCTCGGCCATGGCGTCGATGGTCTCGGGCAACAGATCCTTGGGATGCGAAGACGTAAAGAAGATACGCTCCACACCCGTATCGCCCACGGCACGCAGCAGATCGGCAAAACGCGGCTTACCAAACAGATCGCGACCATATGAGTTAACGTTTTGGCCCAGCAGCGTAATCTCACGCACGCCCTGGCGTACCAAACCGGTCACCTCGTCGACAATCTCCTCGAAGGGACGGCTCTTTTCGCGACCGCGCACGTACGGCACGATGCAGTAGGTGCAGAAATTATTGCAGCCGGTCATGATGGGCACCCAGGCGTGATACTGGGTCTCGCGATGCCACGGCATGCTCATGGCATCCGTATCCTCATGCTCATTGGTGCGGATATGACGCTTGCCGTCAAGGAACGCCTCGGCAATGAGCTCGGCCACATGTGCGATAGAATGCGTGCCAAAGATGACATTGACGTTATCGACGTTGGTGAGCAGGCCCTCGCCATCACGCTGCGCGATGCAGCCGCCCACGGCAACCACACGCTTGCCCGAAGGCGAAGGCGGCAGGCTTTTGCAGGAATTGCACTGACCGTACAGGCGAGTATCGGCGGCCTCGCGCACACAGCATGTCATGAAGACAACGATATCGGCATGCTCGGGATCGAGCGCCATGAGGCAACCATACGAATCGAGCAGACCGCTCACGCGCTCGGAATCGTGCTGATTCATCTGGCAGCCAAAGGTGCGGATAAAGTAGGTTTTACCGGCAAGAATATCGCGTACGGAACGCTGGTCCATGTGCATAAGTCCTAACGATGGAAGGGAGGCGAATCGAGGCAAGCAGAAGCTATGCCACAGGCTTAACATCATCCATGATGACGTTATCCATAGCAGCTCGATTGATCTGGTGAACGTAAATAGAAAGACGGATGGCCGTGCGCGACTCCCCGTTAATGAGGATGTCGGAGAACACGGGCGCGCAGGAAATATCAAATCCGGTTGGAATCAAAAAACCGCGCGCAATAGCCACGGCCTTTATGGCCTGGTTGACCGCACCGGCGCCGACACACTGAATGTTGACGGGCACACCATCCTTGACCCTGTCTCTTATACACATCTGACGCTGCCGACGAAGAGGATAGTGTA
>CABRHR010000121.1 GCA_902470835.1 uncultured Collinsella sp. | reverse complement strand
GTATAAGAGACAGTGTCGTGACGTTCAAAGCGCTTGCGCTCACGAACGTTGAACAGCTGCTCAGTTGCTGCCATGGGCGGCTCCTTTCACGGGAAAGCTCCCGTCTTAAAAAAGCACGGCCCGCCCAAGTGGCGGCGCCGCGCTCTAACGTATTACGCTTGCATCTAGCCTACCCTGCACGACAAGCACGCAGGTGTGACCGAAAAGCGGAACCACAGGTTGAACATTATTTGCTCAACGGCACGGGCACACCTGTCCAAGAGACAACGCGGCGCCGTGCACAAAAAACGACCGGAGCGCGGGGCGTCCGCGATCCGGTCGTGGCGTTTGGTCAACTAAACCTAGCAGGCGGCCATGATGGGGGCAGCGACCTGCTTCTTACGGGAGAGGACGCCCGGCATCCAGACGCCGTCGTGCTCGTCGGCAATGCCCAGGCCCTTCTGAGCAGCCTCGGTCTCGCCCTCGAGCAGGACCTGCGAGCCCTCCTCCATGATGTCGGTGATGCACAGGACAATGCCGTCAGCACCCTTCTCGGCGGCGTAGGCGCGCATGGCCTCGCGAATCTCGTCGATCATGCCGAGCGCGCGGCTCTTGTCGACGGTCTCGTACTGGCCGATGAGCAGCTTCTTGCCGGCGGGCTCGAACATCTTGATGTCGTTGCCGACCATCTCGGCTGCGGTGAAGGAGCCGGACGGACGGGTGAGGAAGACCTCCATGCCAAACTTGACCGGGTCGACGCCCACCTGCTCGCCGAGCTTGGCGGCGACGGCGCGGTCGACATCGGTGGTGGTGGGGCTCTTGAGCATGAGCGTGTCGGTCATCATGGCCGAGAGCAGCAGCTTGGCCTGGACGTCGGAAAGCTCAACGCCGAGCACGCCGGCGAGCTTGGTGACGATGGTGCAGCTGGAGCCCCAGGGCAGGCAAATGTAGTGCAGCGGGCCGGCGGTCTCAAAGTCGCCGATGCGGTGATGATCGACAACGCCAAAGACCGTGGCGTCCTTAAGGCCGGCGACAGACTGGGCAGACTCGTTGTGGTCGGTGAGGACGACGAGCTGACCGGCCTCGACGGACTCGATCACGCGGGGCTCGGCGATGCCGGCGTCGGCGAGCAGCTTGGCGGACTCGGCCGGAAGCTGACCAAGGGCGCAGGCCTCGTAGGTGTTGCCGGCATACTCAACCTGGTTGAGCAGCTGGGACAGGACGACGGCGCTCATGATGGCGTCGTTATCGGGGTTCTGGTGACCAAAGACAAGAACGTTTGCCATGGATATCCTCCACTTGATATGTGTACTTGGACGTAGCTATGGTAGCACGCCGATGCCGAGCCTTCGCAGACGGAAGGGCCACGGTATATTTTGGGGCGCAGGCACGGGGGCCAAGGCTGTCCCTTTTGCACCATGTTGGTGCAAAGTAACCTGTCCCCCTTGCACCAGCTATTTACCGGCGGCGCGCAGGGCTACGTAAGCGGCACCGATGATGCCGGCGTCGTTTCCGAGCGAAGCGACCTTAATGGGTGTCTCGCGCGAGGCGGAAAGCGCGTACTGCTTAAAGTGCTCGCGAACCTTGTCGAGGTAGACATCGGCCGAGGCGGAGGCGCCGCCGCCGATGAGGAACATCTCGGGATCAACCACGTTGGCAATAAGCGCCAGTGCACGGCCGAGATAGTCGGCCATGGTATCGGCCGCGGCCAGCGCGAGCTTGTCGCCCTCGCGGCAGGCCTGGAACACGTCCTTGGAATCGGAGGGGCCGGTCAGCTCGATGGGCTCGACGCCCGCCTTCTCGCACTCGGCAAGGTAGTTGCTCACCACGCCGGTGGCGCTGGAATACTGCTCCAGATGGCCATGGCCGCCGCAGCCGCAGGTGCGCTCCTCAGCCGGGTTCAGGCACATGTGGCCAATCTCGCCGCCGGCGCCCACAACGCCCGATACCACGTCGCCGTTAACGATAACGCCGCCGCCCACGCCGGTACCAATGGTGACCATCACCACGTTCTGTACGCCCTTGGCAGAGCCGAGCCAGGCCTCGCCCATAGCAGCGGCGTTGGCGTCGTTCTCGTACTTAACGACCGCGTCGGGGCAGTGCTCCTGGATGGCGATCTTGAGCTCGGGCAGGTTAATGGCGATGTTCGCCTTGACCTTGGCATCGCCCGATGCCGGGATGGGGCACGGAACGGCCAGGCCAATGCCCGCCACAAAGGCACGCGGAACCTGGGCCTTGGCGACCACCTGGTCGATAGCCTCGGTCACCGCGGCAAAGCCCGCAGCGTCAACGATGGGAGGCGTGGGCACGCTGGCCTTGGCAAGCAGGTTTCCGTCCTCATCGAACAGACCCTCCTTGACCGAGGTACCGCCGACGTCGATGCCGATGTAATACTGCTTAGGTTCCATGGGAGCCCGCCTTTCTCGTTTAAACATTGCCTGTATGGTACCGCTCCCAAGGCAAAAACCTACCAAAAAGGGACAGGTTTGTTTTGGCAGGTTTTATCTGGGGAAGCGCAGAGTACGAGATTCGGTTCGCTGGGTGTTATATCGGTTCGGCCCCGTCCTCGGACCGATCATTTTTCAACACGACACTACTCAGATGTTTATCATTTAAAACGCTCTAATTTTACAAGCGAGGCGACTTTTAATTTTATCTTTCTCGAACTTTTCAATAACTCAATAGAGATACTTAGGTGTTGACTATACTTTCTTTTATTCTCAATCAAGTTGGAAAGGAGGTTCCTTGGTTCCCAAATACGAAGCGATCGCTGCGGATATCCGTCGAAGCATCGAGGACGGCGCCCTCAAGCCAGGCGACAAGCTTCCCACCGTCGTTGAGTTCTGCGAGCTCTATAGCGTTTCCAAAATCACCGTCAAACGAGCTATCGAGCAAATCACCGAGGAAGGTCTTATTACCAGCCGTCGTGGATCGGGTACCTACGTTAAGGACACGGCGGGACTTCCCGGCCAGGCGTTTTTCCAGGGCAAAAACGACCGTGCCCAGGGCTTTTCATATGAGCACCGCGGGGAGAAGGTGACCTCGGTGGTCTACGATTTCTCGATTGTTAATCCACCAGCGGACATCGCAGCCCAGCTGGGAATTGCCGAGGATGACTTTGCCTATCACATCGTGCGCGTGCGTCAGGCCGACGAGAAGCCCATCGTTATCGAGTACACCTACATGCCCCTCGAGCTGATTCCGGGCCTTAAAAAGAAGGACCTGTACGGATCGGTCTACCGCTTTGTCCGCGAGCAATGCGGGCTGAAAATTTCGAGCTTCCACCGTACCATTCGCGCCGTGGCAGCAACCGAGGAAGAAGCCGATCGCCTGGACACCAAACCTGGCTCTCCCCTGCTCGAGCTCACCCAGATTGGCTTTTTGGACAGCGGCGCCGCCTTTGAGTATTCGGTCTCGCGCAACGTTGGCGACCGCTTTGAGTTGCACAACGTAACGCTGGCCTAGTTTTGTAATCCGGTGGGTGCTCGTTTTGAGCTGTCTTACGCGGCGCCCGCACAACCTTATGGGAGTATGCACATGTCCGATTTGATTAAACTCACGCCGATCTTCCACGAGAAAATCTGGGGCGGCCGCCAGCTCGAAACCGTATTTGGTTACGACATTCCCGAGGGTCCCATCGGTGAGTGCTGGGCCATCTCGGCCCATCCCAACGGCGACTGCCAGATTGCGGAGGGACCGTACGCCGGCCACACGCTGTCGTGGCTGTGGGCCGAACACCGCGAGCTTTTTGGCAACTGCGAAGGCAAGGAGTTCCCGCTGCTCGTTAAGATTCTGGACGCCAAGGACGACCTTTCGATCCAGATTCATCCCAACGACGAGTACGCCGCCGAGCACGAGAACGGCAGCCTGGGCAAAACCGAGTGCTGGTACGTGCTGGATTGCGAGCCCGGCGCCACGATCATCGTCGGCCAGCGTGCTAAAGACCGCACCGAGGCCGCACAGATGATCAAGGACGGCCGCTGGGACGACATGCTCAACGTGCTGCCAATTCACAAGGGCGACTTTTTCCAGATTGATTCCGGCACCGTGCATGCCATCAAGACCGGCACGCTCATTTTGGAGACGCAGCAGTCGAGCGACGTGACGTATCGCCTGTACGATTACGACCGCCCCGGCACCGACGGCAAACTGCGTCCCCTACACATTGAGCAGAGCCTCGACTGCATAAACTTTGATGCTCAGGCTCCGACCGACGGCACGGTGACCGCACCCGAGGTGGACGGCGTGACCGAGCTCGAGTCTTGCCCCTGCTACACCGTCGATCGCGTGCGCGTTAACGGCAGCAAGACCCTCGACCAGCGCTGGCCCTTCATGTGCCTGTCGGTCATCGACGGCGAAGGCACCGTCTGCGGCGACCCCGTCCACAAGGGAAGCCACCTGCTGGCCCCGAGCACCGTGGACAAGATTGAACTCGAAGGCAAGATGGAACTGATCATCTCGCATCTCTAGACCGTAACAACAACCCAAAACGCAACAAGGGGCTCCCCCGTTCATCAACGGAGGAGCCCCTACTCACATCTATTTTTTATCAGCCCACCCGGTTTTCCAGATCAAAAAGCGAACGAGCAGTGCGATGTTCACGGGCTAGGAGCCGTAACGCCACAAGGAAGAGGGCGCGCCGGAGGCTTTGGTCGATCGCGAGTTCCGCACGAGCCGGAGAGCACTTAATGTGCTCTCCGTGCGAGCAGGACTGTCCGAGCAGGCGACCAAAGCCTCCGGCGCGCCCGGTCAACCTCGCAGTTAGGCATTCAGCTTGACGATCGGCGCAAAGCCCTTCATCAGCTTTTTGGTCTGGCCGGTCTTTTCGAATTGCACCTCGATCATGTCTCCGGCGACCGAGATGACGGTGCCCGTACCAAAGGTCTTGTGGCTCACGGTATCGCCCGCGGCAAAGTCCTGCGATGCGCTAGCGCGATCGACCTTACGCTCCACCGTCGGCGATACCTTGGACGTGGACTTCTTGGGTCGCGGCGCACCCGATCCAAAGGTCGAGGCCACGCGGCCGGCATCGGGCGACACCCCGCGATGGCGCTCGGTACCGTAGCTGCTGCCGCCAAAGAAGTCGTCG
>CABRHR010000120.1 GCA_902470835.1 uncultured Collinsella sp. | reverse complement strand
TACACTATCCTCTTCGTCGGCAGCGTCAGATGTGTATAAGAGACAGGCATTACCGTCATCCTAAGCGTCATCAGCATCTTCTACATCGCCATGCTCACGGGCGTGGCGGTGAACTACTGCAACACGCTCATCAAGATGCGTCAAAAGGACACCATGGCGCGCTTTATGGACGATCTGGAGCATCTGGAAGAACTCGATCGCGACGAGCTCGCCGATCTGTCGCGTCGCGTGCGCGAGTATCGTCGACGTCAGCGCTAAAACGAACGCCGCGCTCGGCGGCAAGGGAGACTGAAATTGAACATCACCGTATATCTGGGTGCCAGCGCCGGCAACGACCCGGCGTTTCTGCCGGCAGTGCAAGAGCTTGGCGCATGGATTGGCGCCAGCGGGCATGCGCTGGTGTACGGCGGATCCAAGTCGGGCCTGATGGGTGCGCTCGCCGATAGCGTGCTTGCCGCCGGTGGGCACGTGACGGGCGTGGAGCCGAGCTTTTTTATCGAGGCCGAGTTTCAGCATGACGGAATCGACGACTTGATCGTGACGAGCGATATGGCGGAGCGCAAAGCCAAGATGATCGAACTCGGCGACGCGTTTATCGCCTTTCCGGGCGGCACGGGCACGCTCGAGGAGATCTCCGAGATCATGTCCGCCGTATCGCTGGGACACCTCAATGCACCGTGCATCCTGTACAACTTGGATGGCTACTACAACGACCTTAAGGCACTGCTCGGCCGCATGATCGATAAGGGCTTGTCGAGCCCGCGTCGCCAGCAGGGCATCTATTTTGCCGATAGGCTGAGTGAGATTGCCTCGATCATCAACGGCTGAGCTTTGGATGGGACTTGCGTCACGCCCAATGGTGACGTTTGCGGCGCAGACGGCTTGCTCATCTGCGCTGGGACCGTTCTAAAATAAAACGTACCTTTGTCAATTTAGACCACGGGAGGACCCGATGGATAAACTTGCCAAGCCTGCAAACCGTGTGCTGTTCTTGGTCAGCGTCGCCGTGACCGGTGCATTTGCAGGCGCTGCGGTCTGGCTATTCTTTTTTGCGATGGAGCACGGCATCGACTATCTGTGGACCGAGATTCCGCATATGGTGGGCGTCGCCTCGCCCGAGCTCGCCAGCGGCCCGTTCGGTTTTTTGCCGTACCCGTTTTTCGTCTGCTTGCTTGGTGGTCTACTGATCGGTCTGTACGAAAAGATGACGGGCACCAAGACCGACGACCTTAACCAGGTTATGGCCAAAGTAAAGCGGGACGGTCGCTATCCGTATGACAGCCTGGGCAAGCTGTCGATCGCGGCGCTGCTGCCGCTGCTGTTTGGCGGCAGCATTGGTCCCGAGGCCGGTCTGACCGGCGTTATCGCGGGTCTGTGCAGCTGGGTCGGCGACCGCATGCGTCGCTTTGGCGCCGAGTTTAGGGAGCTTACGCTGCTGGGCACCCAGGCTGCCCTGACGGCACTTTTCACCGCGCCCGTCTTTGGCTTTGTGGCGCCGCTTGCCGGCAGTGCCGATGGCCAGGACGCCGGCGATGGCGAGTCCGATGCCGATGAGATCACCATCAAGCTGCCCAAAGCGCAAAAAACCGTAGTCTATGGCATCGCTGTTGCCGGCGGCCTGGGCACCTATCTGCTGCTCGGCCAGCTTATGGGCGGCGGCATGGGCATGCCCAGGTTCGAGGCTGCCGTGGTGGGCAACTTGGAAATTGCCTGGCTCATCCCCCTAGCGCTTATTGGCACTGTCTGCGGCTGGCTCTACTTTGTCTCCGAACACACGAGCGAGGTGCTGGCCCAGGCCATAGGGGAGCGCCCCGTCTTAAAGGCCATGCTGGCCGGTCTGGCACTTGCCGCCTGCGGTACGGTCCTGCCCTACACCATGTTTGCCGGTGAGACGCAGGCCGACGTGCTCATGGAAACCTATCTGACTATTCCCGCCGGCGTACTCATCGCAACGGGCCTCGTTAAAGCCATGCTGACGCCTGCCCTCATCAACCTGGGCTGGCGCGGCGGCCACTTCTTCCCCGTCATCTTCTCGGGCGTGAGCCTGGGCTACGGTCTTGCCATCCTCACCGGCGCCGATCCGGTCTTTTGCGTTGCCGTGTGCACTGCCTCGACGATGGGTGCCGTTATGCGCCAGCCCGTTATGGTCGTTGGCCTGCTGCTCATGTGCTTCCCGCTCAAGGGCATCGTCTGCATGATCATCGCTGCCGTTATCGCTGCGGGCATTCCGCTGCCCAAACCACTGCGAAAGTAGATAGCCAGCGCGGCGGTGCCCAGAATGATGAGGGCACGTCCGATGATACCGCGCGCGGCTACAGGTCGCGTGCTTGGTAGACCTTGGTGCTGATGGTGGCACTGAGCGTGAAAAGCGCGAAGTCCAAGATGGCCATGCCGGCGCATAGACAGCCGATAACGACATGATCGGGATTCGCCCCGGCAAATGACATGAGCCAGTTGGTGATGGAGTTGGAGGAGCTCAACATCGCCATGGTGAAGCAACCGAGCAGCGCGAACAGAGCGACGGACAAGCGCAATGCCTCCATATGCCCAAATCGAAAGAACAGCGGCTGTGTTAGGAACACCAGCACAAGTGAGATGAGCATCGATGCGAACGAGGCACTCACGATCTCAAAGATGGTCTGTCCGATTGGGGAGATGCCCATGCCGTTGAAGAGCGGAAGGGAGATGATATTCAAAAGCGCAGCAGCGCATGCCATACTGGCCGAGAAAACAATGATGCACAGATAGCGCGCGCAGACGATGTCTTTGCGCGTGAAGGGCAGCGTTGCCCGGTAACGCTCCCAGCCGTTTTGATTGTCGTAGCCAGCCAACGAGTTCATCACCATGATGGGCGACATGGCGCTTACGGCGCAGGCCCCGGCGCTCATGCCGGAATTGCCATCCAACATGTTTGCAATGGTCAGAACGGCGAATATGAACAATCCGACCCCCGCAATGCTTGGGATGAATGAGCGCATGATGGCGAATTCGGACATAAAGGCACGTTTCATTTGGAGGCTCCTTTCAGCATAAGACGCAGATAGTCATCAATGGTTGCGCGGTCGCATGGAATCTCGGGGAAAGCCTCGAGCGCTTCGTGTCGGTTGGGCACGAGCACATCCACGCTATAGGTGTGGCGGGCGGCACGGGCACCTTCGACGCAAGCCATAAGCTCGGTGGCCTGTGCCTGAGTGCAGTGGGCGATGCCGGCGCGGTCGGTAATGTCCTCGCGCGGCAGGTCAAAAATAATCGCGCCATTATCGATGCAGATGACGCGATCAGCGGTGCGATCGAGGTCGGACGTAATGTGGCTCGAGAGCAGCACACTGTGCTGGCCGTCGGCGACAAAGGCAAGCAGCTCATCAAGCAGTTCCTCGCGTGCCATGGGATCGAGGCCCGCGGTGGCTTCGTCCAAAACGAGCAGCTTGGCATTGTGGCTGAGTGCACAGGCAAGCTGCAGTTTCATGCCCATGCCGCGGGAGAGGTCCTTGACCTTTGTCTTGGGATCGAGGCCAAATCGGTTGATGAATCCGGCGAACGTTTCGCGGTCCCACGTGGGGTACGCCGGGCCTACGAGCGACTCGATCTGGCCCACCTTGAGCGTGGAGGGGAAGGGGCACGTGTCCAGGACAAGACCGACGCGGGAGCGTAGATGGCACTGCGTTTCATCGGGCGCGTCGGCGCCACAGCGCTGCCCAAACAGGTGCACTTCGCCGGCATCGAGCTTTACAAGCCCGAGAGCAGCTCGAATCGTCGTTGTTTTGCCGGCACCGTTGGCACCAACAAAGCCGACGATCTGGCCAGGCTCCACGGCAAGCGTGACATCACGCAGCGAAAAACGGTCGCTCACACGGCGCGATGCACCTTTAAGTTCTAGCAAGTTTTTCATGGTATAGCCTTTCTTGCAGATGGCTACTGCATGGTTTCGGGGGCTACCAGGTCGAGCATCTCGTGCAGTTTGTCGCGCGTGACACCCAGGGTTTCGGCTTGGCTTGCCGCTTTCGCAAGCAGATCTTCGATATGGCAGAGCTGGTTTTCGCGCAAGAGCTCTTGGTTGCCCTCGGCGACAAAACAGCCCTTGCCCTGCACGGTGCAGATAAACCCGAGCTGCTCCAGGTCGGCGTAGGCGCGCTTGGTGGTGATGACGCTCACTCCAAGATCGCTCGCGAGTACACGGATGCTGGGGAGTTTGGCTCCCGCATCGAGCGTGCCCGAAAGGATCTGAGCTTTGACCTGCGAGGCTATTTGCTCGTAGATGGGCTTATCGTTCGAATTGGATAGGATGATGTCCACAGCGGCTCCTTAGCTGTTGGGCTACACGTGTATATAACCGGTAAGCACAGTATATATACACTATGCACAGTTGCGCAAGAGGAGATGTGGGATTGTTTGTCGACAGGCAAAACACTGAGGTTCTACGCCCTATGCTCATCAGAAATATCTCAATCTGTAACAGCAAGGGTCGATTTTGACGGCTAGATGTTACAGATCGAGATTCTGCCGAGGGACTCAACCGTTTGTCTCAATCTGTAACAGTTAGAAGCCCAAAACCCGTCTAGACGTTACAGATCGAGACAAGCTGCCACTGCGGCCAAGGCAAGACTGATGAATTTGTCCTGATAGGCGCTCTAAAACGGGATTTCGCGGCTACAATAGGGCGGTTACATCGACGTAATGCACTCAATGCAAGAAAGGATCCGCATGGCAAGCCTGTCGGATGAAATCTCGTCGCGCCGTACATTCGCGATCATCAGCCACCCGGACGCCGGTAAGACCACCCTTACCGAGAAACTGCTGCTCTACACCGGCAGCATCCAGACCGCCGGCTCGGTCAAGGGCAAGAGCTCGGCCAAACACGCCGTCTCGGACTGGATGGATATCGAGAAAGAGCGCGGCATTTCCGTGACCTCCTCGGTGCTGCAGTTCACCTATAACGGCGCCTGTGTCAACATCCTCGATACCCCCGGCCACCAGGATTTTTCGGAGGATACTTACCGTACCCTCATGGCCGCCGACGCCGCGGTCATGGTTATCGATGGCGCTAAGGGCGTCGAGGCCCAGACCAAAAAGCTCTTTAAGGTCTGCACGCTGCGCCACATTCCCATCTTCACCTTTGTGAACAAGCTCGACCACGAGGCCCGTGATCCTGTCTCTTATACACATCTGACGCTGCCGACGAAGAGGATAGTGTAG
>CABRHR010000119.1 GCA_902470835.1 uncultured Collinsella sp. | reverse complement strand
GACGCCGAGCGCTTCGAGGGGGAGGCGAACCCAGCGTTTACCTCGAGCCTAGAGAGTGCGGTTGACACTTCGGGCGTGAAGGTCGAGTACTCCTGCGATGCCGATGAGAGCTCTCCTGCTGGCGAGTACCAGATCGGCGCGACGGTCACCGACCCGAACTTCGATGTCGAGGTCGTGCCCGGAACGCTGACGGTGAAAAAGAAGCAGGAGCCCGTCGATCCCGACCCGGTGGTTCC
This sequence comes from uncultured Collinsella sp., assembly GCA_902470835.1. GTDB lineage: Bacteria > Actinomycetota > Coriobacteriia > Coriobacteriales > Coriobacteriaceae > Collinsella. Next base: position 5,093 of record CABRHR010000119.1, on the reverse strand, counting down.
GGACCCGGACAACCCGGATCCCGATCAGCCTGATCCTGGTCCTAACCCCGACCCGGATAATCCGGAGCCCGATAACCCTGATCCGGGCCCCAAGCCTGATCCTGATAATCCCGATCCGGACAACCCCGAGCCCGATAACCCGAACAAGCCCGAACGCTTTGAGGTGACGACAAAGGCGGTCAACGGATCGGTCGACAACGCTTCCGTCACCGTTGATTCCGGCGGCGACGTGACGCTCTCGGCGATGCCTGACGAGGACTGCTACCTCGAGCGGGTGACGGTCACGGAAGCCGGCTCGGACAAGGCCATCGATCTCGATATCTCCGGCTATGAGGGCGGAGCGTACGAGGTCACGCTGAGTGGCGTCACTGCGTCGCACGAGATTACGTTCGAGTTCGCGAAAGCGGACGCTCCGAAGGTGATCGCGCAGCCACAGGACGCGAATGCCCACGAGGGCGATGCTGTTGTGCTCTCGGTTGCTGCCGAGGCGGGCAAGGGCGTCCTCGACCACGCGTCCTCGTCCACGGGTTCTGCCGCTGTTGTCGAACTGTCCTATCAATGGTTCCACATGGTGGGAGGCGAGGCCGTGGCGCTCGGGGGCGAGACGGGGGAGACACTCCTCATTGAGAACCTTGATGACTATTGCGCCGGCGAGTATTTCTGCCGCGTCACCCAGCGCTATCTCGGCACCGAGGCGCAGGTGGAAAGCGATCGCGCTGTCGTTTCCGTTGTGCCCCGGGATGCCCTCGTGTTCAACGGCGGTCTGCTGCCGGTCGCACGCGCGCATAGCACGTATCGCGCGACGATTTCGGGTGCCGCGGGTGGCGAAGCTCCGTATGAGTACGCGTGGGACGACGCTAAGCTCCCCGACGGGTTTAAGCTCACCCGCACAGCGGGCGGTCTGACGCTCTCGGGCGTCCCGTCCAAGGCCGGAGTGTCTACCTTTGACATCACGTGCAAGGACGCTCAGGACAAGACCGTGACCGCGCACTTCGTTCTGGTCGTTCAGGCGAAGCGGGTCGAGCTCGCATTTGCAGGCGGCGACTTCGTCTATAGCGGTGACGCCCAGGCACCCGAGGTCACGGGGGTTCCCAAGGCCTGCGAAGGTGACCTGAGGGTTAGGTATTACGGGACGGGCGGCACGCATTGTTCGTCGAGTGAGGCCCCGACCGATGCGGGCACGTATCGCGCCGTTGCCACGCTGCGAAGCAACGGGTATATCGGCGCCGCCTCGCGCAAGTTCAAGATTGCGCCGGCGAAGCTTAAGGTGAAGGTCGACGATGCTGAACGCTTCGAGGGGGAGATGAATCCCGCCTTTACCTCAAGCCTAAAGAGCTCGGCCGATACCTCGGGCGTGAAGGTCGAGTACTCCTGCGTCGCCGATGAGAGTTCCCCGGCGGGCGAGTACCAGATCGAGGCGACGGTCACCGACCCGAACTTTGATGTCACGGTTGAGCCCGGTACGCTGACGGTGAAGAAGCAGGAGCCTGTCAACCCGGACCCGGTGGTTCCCGATCCGGACAAGCCCGAGCCCGACCAGCCTGACCAGCCGGACCCGGGCAAGCCTGAGCCCGATAAACCGGAGCCTGATCAGCCGGACAAGCCGGACCCGGAAAACCCGGATAAGCCCGAGCCTGACAACCCGAGTAAGCCAGAGCCGGAAAAGCCCGGAACGCCCGATTCCGACCAGCCGGATTCAAAGGATCCGACAAAACCCGGTAGCTCGGATGACTCCGCAGCCGATAAGGCAAAGGCATCGGGCGCGGAAAACTCCGGCAAGAAGGAGTCTTCCAAGTCGAGCGCTCAGCAGCTCGCCGATACGGGCGATCGTGCGCCGTTGGCTGTCGCTGTGGCCGCGGGTGCTGTTGCGCTTGTCGCGCTGGGGCTCGAGCTGCTGCGCCGTCGTCGCTCTGACGCGTAGCGGCTCTAAAGGGGCAACCAGATTGATACTTTGCATCATCTGGCCTGCTCAAGCGTTTATACTTGCGGGACGGGTATTTTGCCCGTCCCGTTTTTGTTTCGACCCGAAAGGTGTGCCTATGGCTTCATCCGCCCCGCGCGGCCTGCGCTCCGACCATGTCGTTACCGTCGGCATTGCGCTGTTCTCGATGCTCTTTGGCGCCGGTAACCTCATCATTCCGCCGTTGCTGGCACTTCAGGCCGGCACGGCTACGCCGCTTGCCATGATCGGCTTTTTGATTGCCGCTATCGGTCTGCCTGTTATGGGATTTATCGCCGTCGCGCTCGCTGGCACGGCCCGCGAGCTTGCCGGCCGCGTGCATCCCAAGTTTGGCGAATTCTTCGTTGCGGCGGTCTATCTGGCCATCGGCCCGTGCCTGGCTATTCCGCGCACGAGCTCCACGGCGTTTGAGATGCTGGTACCGTTGCTGCCCGAGGGTGTTTCGCTTGGCACCACGCGCTTGGTCTTCGCCGTCGCCTTCTTCGTGGTCGCATTTGCACTTACGCTGCGCCCCGGCGTCATCACGCGCGTGCTCGGTCGCATTACTGGCCCCGCGCTCATTGCGCTCATCGTACTCGTTGTCGGCGCCGCCGTGATTTCGCCGCTGGGACCGGCTGCTGCCCCGCAAGCTCCCTATGATGCCGGCGCTGCGGTCCAAGGCTTCTTGACCGGCTACCAGACCATGGACCTGCTTGCGTCGCTCGCCTTCGGCATCATCATCGCCGAGACCATTCACGAGCTGGGTGTTACCGATGACAAACGCGTGGCCTTTGAGATTTCGCGCTCCGGTGTGATCGCCGGCGTGCTCATGGCCATCATCTATTGCGGCTTGGCTCTTGCCGGCATGCAGCTCGGCACCGTGATGCCCGACGCCACCAACGGCGCTGCCATCCTTGCTCGCTCGGCCTCCATGCACTTTGGCCTTGCCGGCACGGTTGTGGTCTTCGCCATCTTCTTCCTCGCCTGCATGAACGTGTGCATTGGCCTCATTAGTTGCTGCGCGCGCTATTTCTGTGAGACGTACGTGGTTGAAGGGGGAGCGGAGGTCTCCGAGGAGGCCATGCGCCGCCCCTTCGCGATTCTCGCCTTTGTGTTCGCGGCGTTTTCGTGCGTGCTCTCCAACGTGGGCCTCGACGTGATCCTTATGTTCTCGGTGCCCATGCTCAACGCCTTGTATCCCGTCGCCATCGTGCTGGTTCTCATGGGTTTGGTACACGGCTTTTGCGACGCTCATCCGCAGGTGTGGGTCTGGGTCGGCGGTGTGGTTGCCGTGCAGAGCGTGATCACCTCGGTCCGCGATGCGTTCTTTGTGGGAACGTGGCTGCCGTTTGATGCGCTACCCCTGGCAGACATCGGTGCCGCGTGGGCGCCGGTTGCCGTGGTTGCCTTTGTGATCGGCCTGCTCCATAGTCGTTTTGTTGCACATTCGAGGAGCTAGGGCATCAATGCTTGCACAGGCGGGGAGTCTCCCCTATAATTTCCTTCGCTTTGGGACACGCAAGGTTTAGACCTTAGCTGCTCAACACCTTCGGGACGTGGCGCAGTTTGGTAGCGCGCCTGCTTTGGGAGCAGGATGTCGCAGGTTCAAATCCTGTCGTCCCGACCATATCTTGCGGGCGTAGTTCAATGGTAGAACCCCAGCCTTCCAAGCTGATGACGCGGGTTCGATTCCCGTCGCCCGCTCCATAAGATAGTTTTAACGGCTTTGGCTCTATTTGGTGCCAGAGCCGTTTTCATATACATGCCGGGGACCCCACATCCCCTCCTAAGTTGCGGTGAAATACGGACTGTTTTTCGGCTTTTATGGCCCATGTAGTCCGTATTTCACCGCAACTATTTGTAAGGTTGGATTTTGACGCCGTTGGGAGGGTCGTAGCGACCGTCTACCGAGAGTGGAAATATTTTTTGAAGCTCTGACCTGCGGCGTCAAGCTTTTGGTCAGCTTTTGGCAAGGCCTGCGGACGGAAGCATGCGATAGCGTAATGGTATTCTCTCCGCCGTGATGGTTATGGGGTTGGCCATGCTCGATAAAGGCAAACATTTTCCGCAGTCATATGCAAGGATGCTATTCTCGGCCGTTGGAATTCATCAAGATGGACAGCTGCTTATAACAATTGATCCTTGGGATGAACGCCGTGCGCGTGAGCTTATGCAGGAAGAGCTCATGCTTCGTCTTTACAACCACGTGTATGCGGATCCGGTCTATTGGAATAATCTTGGGGTTGAAGATCGCATCTTTCAGCTGGCATCCGCTATTGCGGTCGTTGAACCGGATGCTGTGTTTTGCGGATCGACAGCAGCGCTGCTCTACGGCATCGGCTCGGCGTATACGCTTCTGGATAAAGTGCAAGTACTGCTGCCACGGTCTACAAGGCGTGATACGTACGAGTTCGTTGAATACAAGCGCTGGCGGGCGGGCGAAGTGTGGCGGCTAGGTCTGTTTACACTGACGGATCCGTGTCGAACGGTTGTTGATATCGCCCGAACGAGCGCCTTTCGCTATGCGCTGGGCTTTGTCGATGGCTTGGCCCGTGAGTACGATGTCGAACGCGAAGAACTGCGAGCATATGCGCAGGCAAATTGCCGAGGGTTGCATGGCATCGCGCGTGCTTTTGACGTTTTTGAGTATATGGACGGCAGGTCAGACAATGGCGGCGAGTCTGAGGCGAGAGCAGCGATGATTCTCGCTGGGGTTGCCGCGCCCGAGCTTCAAGTTGAGATAACGCGACCGGGAAACGCTGGCTATTATCTAGCAGATTATGGCTGGCAGATGCCAGGCGGCTCATGGACGCTGGCAGAGCTGCATGGGCTAGGCAAGTTTGAAGACGAAGCTCAAAATGATCCAGAGCAGGCGGCGGCAAAAACGTATCGAGCGGCCCTCATGCGCGACGCGAACCTTCGCGCCATGGGCCACAACGTCATTCATTTCAAACTCTCGGACACCTACGACGTAGAATCGTTCGGTGCCATGATGCGCGGCTACGGCATTCCGACAACAAAACCCTACGCCGAATCCCGATAGCGAAATCGTTCGCGGTCCACCTTCAATAAGTTGCGGTGAAATACGGACTGTTGAGGCCTTTAAAGGCATGAAACAGTCCGTATTTCACCGCAACTTAGGAGGGGGTGGGGT
>CABRHR010000118.1 GCA_902470835.1 uncultured Collinsella sp. | reverse complement strand
GAGATAGCGTAGCGTCTCGTGGGCTCGGAGATGTGTATAAGAGACAGAGACCACGCAGCGCATACCCGTCGCGAGCGGCTCGCCCCAACAGCAGCCGGCTCCCGCATACGCGCCCGCTTCGCCACAGACCCCCGCTCCCAAAAAGAGCGGCACCGGGCCGCTTATCGCCGTTATCATTGTGCTGGTGGCGATCATCATCGCCCTGGTCGTTTTCTTTGTGATCAAGCCTTTCGACAACGCCGCCACGCAGACGACTGCCGAGGTAGCTAAGCTGCACCATGACGTCGACGACGATGACCTAAAGCCTCTCGGCGATCCCAACAGCCTGTACGACGATGATGACGATGACGACGAGGATGGCGGCGAAGCAACGCTCTCCGAGCAGAACCTCTACCGCCGACTGAGCGAATACTACGACTTGCTCGAAGACCTCGACAACTACGTCCGTGGCTGCGCGCAGAACTTCAACGGCAGCTATCTGGAAGAGGATCGAACCACCCGTCAAAATCTCGCCGACGTCGCCGAGCGCACGGAGAACACCATCGAGCAGTATTACGACATCGTCGAGGACCTAGACGTCCCGACGAGCTCCAAGAACTACAGCTCCTGGAAGGACATCATCGCCTTGTACGACGACCTGGACCACCGCATTGACGCAATCTGTGACGCCTGGGAAATCAGCCTGAAATACGCCAAGCCTGCGGACCACAAGAATGAGATCGTGGCGCCGCTGTCGCGCGACAACGTGGCGGGCACCAATGACAATAAGTACCGCCTAGACTTTGAGGAGCGCTATCCCGGCGCCAAACCCGTCGAAGTGAACTAGCGCTTTGTCGTTCCCGAGCCGGCAGTTAGGGACGTTCCTAAACTGCCGGCAGAATAGGAACGTCCCTAACTGCCGGATAAAAAACGAGCGAGGATTTTGAGGTCCTCGCTCGTTTTTGTTTTAGTCAATGTTCCGACTGCGCCGTTACTTGTCAGCGGCTGCTTTCTTGGCAGTCGACTTCTTCGCGGTCGTCTTCTTGGCAGCAGTCTTCTTTGCCGCCGTCGTCTTCTTGGCCGTGCTCGCCTTGGTCGTGGTCTTGCGACCGCGGGCGGGCTTCTTCTCCTTGGTCGGGCAGTCCATGTTCACGCAGATGCGCCACGGGCCGCGCGCCGTGTTGACCACCACGATGGGGGCGCCGCACTCGGGGCAGGTCTCACCCGTCGCCTCGAGCTTACCGCGCGCCGGCAGAGGATAGCTCACACCGCAGTCATCGTAGTTGGTGCAGCGGATAAAGCGCTTGCCGCTCTTCTCGCTCTTGTGCGCGATCAGGTCGCCATGGCGTCCGGCCTCGGCGCACACCTTGCACTCGCCCACCTTAAGGTCGGGCTCGTAGTTGGTGGGGCACGTCGGGTTCACGCAAATCTCGAAGGCCTTCTGGCGGAACGGCTGGCATTTAATGCGCGGCGCGCCGCACTCGGGGCACACGGCCGCCTCGCCCTCGAGCGGACTCACCTTGACGCCGCTCGGCACCGGATAGGTCACATCGCAGTCGGGCCAGCCCATGCAGCCAATAAAGCTGCCACGGGTCTTGGCACTCGTCTTCATAACCAGGTCCTTGCCGCACTTGGGGCAAGCGCCCACGCGCGCATCGGCCGTGACGGCGTCGCTGATGGCGTCGCCCAGCTCCTGCGTGTGCTTGAGCAGCTCGTCGAGCACGCCAGCCAGCAGCGCGCGCGAGTGCGTCACGACATGCTCTTCGGTATCCTCGCCGCGCTCGACGCGGGTCATATCGCCATCAAGCTCGCTGGTCATATCGGGGCTCGTGATGCGCGGGGCAAATTGCGTCAGTGCGTCGATGATGGCGATGCCCAGCTGGCTCGGCTCAACGGGATCATTTTTGAGATAGCGCACGGCATACAGACGCTCGATGATGCTCGCACGCGTGGACTTGGTACCCAGGCCGCGCTTTTCCATCTCCTGCACGAGCTTGCCCTGGCTGTAGCGCGCGGGCGGCTCGGTCTGCTTGGCCTCGAGTTTAATGTCGAACACGTCAACCGTATCGCCCTGCTCCAGCGGCGGCATCTGCTCATCGCGCTTAAGTCCATACGGATACGCCTCGCGGAAGCCCGGAGTCACGAGCACATCGCCCGAAGCCACGAACGGCTCACCGTTCACGTCGAGCTCGAGCTTGGTGTTCTCGATGGTCGCGGGACCCATAAGCGTCGCCAGGAAGCGACGGGCGATCAGGTCATAGAGCTTGCGCTGGCCGCCGTCGAGCGTGGACGGATCGCCCTCGCCCGTGGGGTAGATAGGCGGGTGGTCGGTGGTCTCGACTTTACCGCGCGTGGGCTTCATGGGACCAGCGAGTACCTTTTTGCACACGGGCGCCAGCGCCGGGTTGATCTTTGCCAGGTCACTCACCACGGCGCCCAAATCGAGCGTCGCGGGGTACACGGTGTTGTCGACACGCGGGTAGCTGATGAGGCCCGCCATGTAGAGGGACTCGGCGATGCGCATGGTACGCGCAGGCGAGATGCCCTCGGCCGCGGCGGCAGCCTGCAGCGAGGTCGTCGCAAACGGCGTGGGCGGCTGCTGCTTGCGGGAGCGCTTGGTCACCGCGGCGACGGTTGCCGTCGTAGCGCCGTCAACATGGCCGTACGCCGTCTCAGCAGCATCCTTGTCGGTAAAGCGCGCCGTCTTGTGCGCGATCTTAAAGCGATCGTCCTCGGCAGCGCCTTGCGCGGCGCCCATGCCGCGGATCTGCCAATAGTCCTCGGGCACAAACGCCATGCGCTCGCGCTCGCGCTCGACCACCAGGGCGAGCGTCGGCGTCTGCACGCGGCCGGCGGAACGCACGTTACCAAAGCCGCCAAACTTGGCGAGCGTCAGGTAACGCGTGAGCACCGCACCCCAGATGAGGTCGATGTGCTGACGGCTCTCGCCGGCGTCGGCCAGATTCTGGTCGAGCGAGACGAGGTTATCGAAGGCCTGCGTGATTTCGGCCTTGGTAAACGAAGAATACTGGGCGCGGGCGACCGGCAGGTCCGGTGCAACCTCGCGCACCTTGTTGAGGGCGTCCGAACCGATCAGCTCGCCCTCGCGATCGAAGTCCGTGGCGATGATGACACTGTCGGACTTCTTAGCCAGGTTCTTGAGCGAGCGAATGAGTTCCTTCTCGGCCGGCAGTTTAATGACCGGTGCCCACGTGAGGTAGGGCAGGCTCTCGAGCTTCCAGCCCTTAATGGAGATACCGTCAGCAAGGAACGGCTTGCGCTTGGTGTCGTAGGGCGGACGGGCCAGGCCGTCGGGCATATCGGCCGGCAGCATCTCGCCATCCTCGGTCACCGAATACCAGCCCAGCTTTTTATCGAACAGCACGCTGTCGCAAAAATCAGGCGCAAGGATGTGACCGGCCAGGCCGATGGTCACACACTCCTCGCCCTTCCACTCAAAACGGTAGATGGCGGTGTTGTACACCTTGTCCTTTTTGGGTTTGCCCGTGGACAGACGCTCGGCGATCTGACGCGCGGCGTCGTTTTTCTCGGCGATGATGAGCTTCAAAAGAGGCTCCTATCTCGTGTCTCTGCGGCTACGCCCGCCCGTATGGCGGCCGACTTACGCCCTTGCTTGCTCGATTTGCCCGATGAGCCAGTCGCACCAGGCATCCATGCCCTCGCCCTTGCGCGCGCTCACGGCAAACCGCGGCGCCTGCGGATTGAGGTCATCGAGTGTCTTAGTATACCTATCCATGTCAAAATCGAAAGCCGGGGCCACGTCGACCTTATTGAGCAGCTGTGCGCCGGCGTGCTGGAAGATGCCCGGGTACTTGATGGGCTTGTCGTCGCCCTCGGGCACCGAGAGAATCATGATGGACAGGTTCTCACCCAGGTCAAAGTCGACCGGGCAGACCAAGTTGCCCACGTTTTCGATAAAGATGACGTCGATGTTTTGAAGACCCACCGCCTGGTCAAACGCGTCAACGGCCTCCATGATCATGTTACCCTCGAGGTGGCACAGACCGCCCGTGTTGATCTGGATGGCGGGCATGCCGGCTTCCTTCATGGTGATGGCATCGACATCCGAGGCGATATCGCCCTCGATGACGGCGCAGCGCAAGCCGGCCTTGTCGCGCAGGCGCTCGTTGGTGCCCAGGATCGTGGTGGTCTTGCCCGAACCGGGGCTCGACAGCACATTGATCACATAGGTGTTTGTCTCATTAAATCGCTGACGCAGCTGATCTGCCAGGCGCTCGTTGCGCGACAGAATCGGCGATGCGATATCAATCGTTTTCTCGGCCATACTTAGCGCTCCTTACTTTGGCCCCTTTATACCCCATCACTAGATGGCTAGCGGGCTAATCGTCGGGGGTTTCGATTTCGATGCTCGCGATATCGAGCTCGCGGCCGTGCAGTAGGCGCACGTTGGCACCACCACACTGGGGACAGCGACAGTGGAAACGATCGTGGTCGAAAACCTCCCCGCAGTCCAGGCACTCGCTTTGTGGATGGACCTCCTCCACGGCAAGCTCGCAGCCTCGCGTGAGCGGGTCCTCGTCGCGAAACGTCTCCCACGCAAAGTCAAGCGCCTCGCGCACGACCTCGGTCATATCCCCGATACGCAGCGTTACCAAAACGGCGCGCGAGGCCCCCGCCCCACGCGCCGCACGAATCACTGTATCGAGTATGCCGTTGACAATGCCAACCTCGTGCATACCGATTTACTCCTCGCTATCCTCTTCGTCGTCCGAAAACAGGTCCAGACGGCTCACAAACAAGCCCTCCTTACCCTCGCGCGCGGTAATGACCACGCGAGCGATGGCGAGCGAAATCTCGTAGAGCGAGAGCAGGGCGCCATACATGAGGCCCAGCGTAACGGGCGAGCCGTCGGGCGTAATCACAGCCGAGCCCGCAAGCAGGCCAACGTATACGTAACGCCAGGCACTGCGGAAGGCCGCATAGGACACAATATGGAAGACGGACAGGTAGAAGATGATGAGCGGCAGCTCAAACGCCACACCAAAGCCGATCATAAAGAGCAGCTCCATGTTGACGTAGTTCTCCAGGTCGGGCAGCGCCGTGGCGACGGCCGAGGTCTCACCGATAAGCCACTCAAAGCCCGCCGGGATGATGATGAAGTAGCAGAAGATAGCGCCCAGGAAGAACAGCACCGTCGAGGCGAGCACCGTGGGCACGACCCATTTGCGCTCGTTGGGACGCAGTGCCGGCAGGAAAAATGCCAGAATCTGCCAGATGATCATGGGCGTGCACATGACCACGGCCATCTTGATGGCCAGCGAGAAGCGCAAGCCAAAGCCGCCGAGCGTGGTAGTGATGTAGAACTTACCGTCCGGCACAAAGGAGCGGATAGGGTCTTCCAAGATGTCGAGCACCACGGGCGTGGCGAAATACAGCACGATGGCGGCGGCAAACACCGACACGACCACGATAGTCAGGCGGCGACGGAGCTCTCCCAAGTGATCGAAGAGCGGCATGCGCGCAGGTCCGATAGGCATTACTCATCGCCTCCCTTCGGGGCATCGGCGGCAGCGGCGTCGTCCTCGGCCTCGAGCTCGCGAGCGAGCTGGTCGACGACGGCCTTGCGCTTGCGGGGACGACGGGCGTAGAGGTCAGCCGTCGTGGGCTCTGCCGGCTCGGGCCTGTCTCTTATACACATCTGACGCTGCC
>CABRHR010000117.1 GCA_902470835.1 uncultured Collinsella sp. | reverse complement strand
CGGTAATAATCACAGCCTCATCGCCGGCTTCACGCGCCTCGACAATCGCCTGCGAAAACGCGTACGGGTTGACCTGGCCGGTCTTGGGCAGCTCATCGCGCTCCACGAGCATCTCGTAAAAGCGCTGGTGATCGATGTCGATGCCATCCATGTACACATCGGTGCCAAAGGTAACGGACAACGGCAGAACACGCAGAGCGGGGTGCTCAGTCGGCGACATATCGCTCGCAGAATCGGTAATAATACGAATGGACATAGCGAATCCTTTCTTTCGCGGACCTCTCGCGGGGAATTTTGACAGCAATGCCCCGGCACGGCATACGCGCTCAAACGGGACTATGCAGTTGTTAAGTTGTTGATTGGAAGCAAATGCCTTGGCGGCCCTAGAGCTCGCGCAGGGTGTTGAGAATCGTGCGCAGCGACGCATACATCTGCTCGCGCTGCTCCACACCCATAGCCTTACCGGTGGTATCGAGCACCTCGCGAATGATGCGATCCGCCTCGCTCATGCTCTCGCCGCCCAGAGCGGTCAGGCGCACCGGAGCACGATACTTAACGGCGGCATCGCCCGAATCATCGACCTCGACGTAGCCACCCTCCTCCAGATGCGCGAGCGTACGCGAGACGGCGGCGCGGGTCACGCCTGCCATGCGAGCCAGGTCGGCGCCAGTCAGGCCGTCCTTGCTGCGCTCAAGATAGTACAGGCACATAACGTCGGAGCCCTTGAGACCCAGCCTTGCGCCCTCAGACGTCTTAATGCGCTGGATCTCCTTGTAGAGTCCGCTGATCAGTCCGACAAAGTCCTCGAAACGTGTCTCGTCGCTCTGCTGCATGGGAGACGACCGCCTTTCGCTTGCATAATGCTAACGGGTAAACATCTTAGCCGTATCCAGCGACCGCCGGCCCTGCGTGCCTCATTTGTTGACCCATCAACATAAAAATCACCACAAAGGACAGGTGCCTTTGTGGTGATTTTGGGCATCAATAGGTTCTAGGCGCCGCTACAGCTCCACACAGGGATTGTCGCGGGTCACAAGCGTCTTAACGACAACCGTCGCTCCCAAATAGCGCTCAAGCAGCTCGGCTAAGCGATCGATGGCGGCCTGGCAGTCCCCCATGCGCTCGGGCTCTACGCACTCAATCGCCAGGAACGCATCGGCCGAATCATCGGACAGCGCCGTGCGAACGCCGTCACGCCAGTTCCAGCAGCGGCACACAGCGCCCGCATCATCAATGTAGGCAAGCTCACCAGGCAACGTCGGGTCATCCGCATCCTCACCGAGCGGCAGGAACGCGTCGCCGCCGTCGGTCACCGTCAGGCGCAGATCGCCCTCAATAGCATGCAAATCCTCACCACCAACGGGCAGCGCATAGGTCAGCGAAATCGTGTTGTAGATATCCACCGCCGGCGTGATGTGGCCGACCGGCTTGCCTTTGAGCACGCGCTTGAGCAGGTTCTCGATGGAGCACCGCGCACCCTTCTTGGTCTTAAACTGACGATACGCCTCACGCCACGCCTTGACCGGCGCGTTCTCGCTGATGGTGTCGCTCGTCAGGTGACGCTCCGCATCAATGTTGGCGCGGTCGAGCAACGCGGCGATCGCATCCACGTCTTCCTGGGGAATCTGTGCCGCGGGCTTCATGCCCTTTACGACCACAACTCCGATAGCCGCCTGCGGGAACAACTCCCAAAACGAATCCTCGGCAACAAAACTCTTCATGTGCTCTCCCTTCATAGCGTGCACCCGAATGCGGGCGCCTAAACAAAAAGCGCCCTTACGACGGCCACCTTCAAAGTCCTACGGTGCCGCCACAAGAGCGCTTACGCTGCCCCCATCCGGAGAAGGGGGCGATATGTCAGGCGTATTGTAACCCGAGTCAACCGCTCGAGCAAAACCACCACAAAGGTGTCCCCTTTGTGGTGGTTTTACAGGCGAAGTCCCAGCAGGCCGCGGCCGCGGTGACGGGCCTCGGCGGGCACCTGGGCGTGCGGGCCAGCGGCCTTTACGGACTCGGGCAGGTGCGAGTACTTCTTCTCGAAGTTCTCCTCGAACATCACGGCCAGGTTGTGCGCGGCCTCGTCGTAGCGCGCGGTGCTCTGCCAGTACTGGCGCGGCACCAGGATGCCGTCGGGCACACCGTGGCACGTGGTGGGAATGTCGACGTTAAAGATGTCGTCGTGCACAAACTCGCTGTCCTCGATGGTGCCGTCGAGGGCACGCGCGACCAGCGAGCGCGTGTAGGCAAGCTCGATGCGATGACCAACGCCGTAACCGCCGCCGATCCAGCCGGTGTTGACCAGGTAGACGCGCGTGCGGCCGTCGGCGATGCGCTCGCCGAGCATCTTGGCGTAGACCATGGGGTCGAGCGGCATAAACGGCTCGCCGAACAGCGAGGAGAACGTGGGCGTGGGCTCGGTGACGCCGACCTCGGTGCCGGGGATCTTGGCCGTAAAGCCCGTCACAAAGTGGTACATGGCGGCGTCGGCCGTCAAACGCGAGATGGGCGGCAGTACGCCAAAGGCATCGCAAGTCAGGAACAGCACGACGCTCGGGGTGGTGCCCATGCCCTTGGTCCACGCGTTGGGAATGTGCTCCACGGGATAGGCCACGCGCGTGTTGTGCGTAATCGAGACATCGTCGTAGTTGGGCTTACGGCACTCGTCAAGCACCACGTTTTCGCAGATGGCGCCAAAGCGGACGGCGTTGAAGATCTCGGGCTCGTGGAAGGCGTCCAGGCCCTCGCATTTGGCGTAGCAGCCGCCTTCGATGTTGAAGATGCCCATGTCGGACCAACCGTGCTCGTCGTCGCCGATCAGCAGGCGCGTGGGGTTAGCCGAGAGCGTGGTCTTGCCGGTGCCGGACAGGCCAAAGAACACGGCCGTCTCGTGCGTGACGGGATCCATGCTGGCCGAGCAGTGCATGGGCAGCACGTCGTCCTCGACGGGCAGCAGGTAGTTCATGACGCTGAAGATGGACTTCTTGATCTCGCCGGAGTAGCCGGTGCCAGCGACCAGGATCACGCGCTCCTGGAAGTTGATGACCACCGCAGCACTGGAGTTGAGCCCCTTGATGGCAGGGTCGCACTGATAGCCGGGAGCGGCAAGGACGCAGAAGTCTGGCTCGCCGGTGCGCGCGATTTCGCGGGCGAGTGGGCGGGCAAGCATCTGCTTAATAAAGAGCGCCTGGCTGGCGCGCTCGCAGGCGACGAGCAGGCGGCGCGTGTGGTTACGGTCGGCGCCGGCCATGCCGCGGGTGACGAACACATCACGCTCGTTGAGATAATCGACGATGCCGGCCTTAATGGCCTCGTAGCTCTCGACAGATAGCGGGCGGTTGACGGCGCCCCATGCGATCTTGTCGTGCACGTCGGGCGTGTCGACGATAAAGCGGTCGTTGGGCGAACGTCCAGTACGCTCCCCCGTCTCGATCACCAGTGCGCCGTTGGAGGCCATGCGGCCTTCGTTGCGGCGGATGGCATGCTCGACGAGCTCGGCTGCCGGCAGGTCAACCAGCAGGCGGGGCTGGTTCTCGGCAGGATCTTCGACCAACGTAAGACCAAAGTTGGACAGTACTTCTGCAGGGGTAACACCAGGCATGGGGCCTCCTTTAAAAACGCGACACGTGGACGCGGCGCGCACTTTACTCACGTAAAGCCCGTTGTACCCGATATGCAAAAACGTTTTTGCGGCAAGGGCGGCAAGCCCGCCCAACGGTCAAAAATCGCAGGCAAGCGGCCTAGTCATTGGGGACGTTTTTAAACGACTAGTCATTGGGGACACTCTTGAACAGGCAACAGCCATGGAGTGCCCCCGGATGCCGGCACTTAGGGACGTTCCCAAAGTACCGGCACATAAGGAACGTCCCTAAGTGCCGACTACAGCGGCAGGCCTTGGCCGAGCATGGCTATGGCGCTCATCAGGACCAGCATGCCGGCAGCGTAGGGCAGCACCGCGCCTAGGAGCTCGGCATCCTTACCGCGCACGTGCACGGCGGCAAGACCAATGGCGAGCGTCTGCGGCGAGATCATCTTACCGGCGGCGACGCCCAGGGCGTTCAACGCGACCATCCAGTAGTCGCTCACACCCAGCGCAGTGGCAGCCTGGCTCTGAATGGGGCCAAACAGCATGCCCGAAGATGTGCCCGAACCGGTCACGAACGCACCGACCGCACCGATCCACGGAGCCAGAATCGGGTACAGGCCGCCGGCGACCGCAATGCAAAACGCACTGATCGAAGAAATCATGCCGGCATAGCCCATCACCTTGGCGCAGCCCAGTACCGAAAGCATCGTGATGACCGTCGGCATCATCTGCTTGACGGTCGCGACCAGCACCTCGCCCATCATGCGCGGCGAAGCACCCTGAATGGCGCCGCCGACAAACGCCGCCAGGAAAATCCAGACGCCCGGCGTGTTGATCCACGAAAACGTAAGCGTACCGGGATTCTCACCGCAATACACCTGCACATGGCTCGCAAACGGCGCGAGCACAGCATGCACGGCGGGTACCAGGTTAGACGTGCCCAGCAGCAACACAAAGATCAGGATGAAGCACGACCAGGCCGAAAGCGCCGACTTAACGGTGAGCTTCTCCCCGGCCTCGATATTCATATGGAAGCGAGCGTCCAGGTGACCGGACTTCTCGGCGCGCATGGCAAGCGCAGCGGTCAGCGCGAGCGACACGATGGAGCCCACGACCACGGCCAGCTCGGGACCCACAAACATGGCAACGACCAGAGCCGCGCCGACAAACGACACGCCGGAGAGCAACGCCACGCCGGCAACACCGTGCAGGCGCTCGCCCACACTCGCGGCATTGCCCTGGTCATCGGCAACACGGCCCGCAACCAGCACAATAAATAGCGGCATCACCACAAAGAACGGTGCGAGTTGCACCAGCTGAACGGTCGCCAGGCGAAGGGAATCCAGACCCACCAGGTCGGCAACGGACACCGTGGGGATGCCGATGGAGCCGTAGGGCGTGGGCACGCCGTTGGCCAGCAGGCAGATAAGCACGGCGGGCACGGCCTCAAAGCCCAGGCCTGCGAGCATGCCGGCGGGAATGGCGACAGCGGTACCGAAGCCGGCCATGCCCTCCATAAAGCCACCGAAGCACCAAGCCACGAGCAGCGCCAGCAGACGGCGGTCGCTGCTGATGGAGGTGATCATGCTGCCGATCACGTCCATGGCGCCCGTGCGCACGCACAGGTTATACGTAAAGACCGCGGCGATAATCACCAGCACGATCGGCCACAGGGCCATCAAAAAGCCCTCGAGCGAGGCCGTGGCGATCTGCGCCACCGACAGGTGCCACCACGCAAAGGCAAGCACGCACGAAAGAACAAACGAGCCGATGGCAGCTTTCCAGGCCGGCCATTTAAAGCACAGCAGCATCACGACAAGCCAGATGATCGGCACAAGAGCCAGCAAAAATGCGGCGACGTCCATGGGTAAAAGCTCCTTGGTACCGCGAAGGCGGCATCGGGGTGTCACAAAACCTCAACAGAATACCGCACGCTTACCGACAAATTGCTGCCGCCTGCCGAATATATTGAACAATCTGTTCAAAAACACGAACCGACACTGTCGCGACTATACTAAGGCGCAGCAATAGAAAGGAACCGCCTTGAGCATCTGTCTCTTATACACATCTCCGAGCCCACGAGACGCTACGCTATCT
>CABRHR010000116.1 GCA_902470835.1 uncultured Collinsella sp. | reverse complement strand
AGCGTCTCGTGGGCTCGGAGATGTGTATAAGAGACAGGCCGCGGTGGCGAGCGTCGCGAGGGCGCTCGCGCTAATGGCACCCGCAGCGGCGCCGGGCGTTCTGGCGAATCGCGCGATCGTCGTGATCCGCGTGCCAGCCGTGATCGCCGCGATGATTGGCGCAACTACGACGATACCCGCGAAGAGCGTCGCGGCGGCTACCGTGGTGGTCGCGGCGGCAACCAGGCCGGCTCCCGTGGCGGCCGCGCCGGCGGCCGCGATAACCGTGGCAGCTATGGCAACGGCCGTGGCGGCAAGCGCGGCGGCAGCTCCCGTCGCCCCGGTGACGGCGGCGGCAAGCGCAAGTAACATACGCGTCGCGCTCTAAGTCGAGGCGACCAGAGGGCTCCGGGCATGTTTTTGCTCGGAGCCCTTTTTGGTGCAAGGGGGACAGGTTCATATGCACCAACGTCTTGAAGTTGCGGTGGAATACGGACTGTTTTGGCCTTTTGAGCGGCTTTTCAGTCCCTATTTCACCGCAACTCATGATTGGTGCAAACAAACCTGTCCACGATGCACCAGAGTGAGGAGTGTCCCCAAGTGCCGCATTGTGGGTAATGCGTTTTATCAAATATGGCATTTATCTGCGGTAATGTTCTTTTTCACCGCTGAGGACGACGTTTCATACCGCCTGCCGAACCGTATTGTTGCCAAACAACTTCTTAGGTCAGTGTGTTGCGTGTAGCAATTTCGCCCGGCCTCGCCTCCGGGCTGCCACATGAGAGGGGATCTTATGGCACGACTGCATGTAATGGAGCGCAGCCACGCCCAAGCCGTCATGGACGACCTACACGATGCGCTCGGACGCCGTTTGGCGGTGAGTTCGCTCGCCCCGTGTCCCGTTGAGTTTACGGCAGCGCTCGTCAACCTGTGCTCTACTCAGAGCTGTGGCAAGTGCACGCCCTGCCGCGTGGGCCTGAGCGCGCTGAGCGATTTGCTCGCCGATGTGCTCGAGGGCCGCGCCGATGAGTCCACGCTCAACCTGATTGAGCGCACGGCCCGCACCATCTACCTTTCGAGCGACTGCGCCATCGGCTACGAGGCCGGCGCCATGGCGCTCACGGCCATTCGCGGCTTCCGCGACGACTTTGAGCACCACATCCGCGAGCACTCCTGCGGTTTTGACCGCGAGGCCCGCGTCCCGTGCGTCTCGGGCTGCCCGGCGCACGTCGACATTCCCGGGTACATTTCGCTCGTCGAGGCCGGCCGCTATGCCGACGCCGTCAAGGTCATCCGCAAGAACAACCCGCTGCCGCTCGTCTGCGGCCTGGTGTGCGAGCATCCCTGCGAGATGCACTGCCGCCGTGGCATGGTCGATGACCCCATGAACATCCTCGCCCTCAAGCGTTTTGCCGTTGAGCACAGTGACCTCAACGACCACAAGCCGCATGTAGTGGACAACACCGGTAAGCGCGTCGCCGTGATCGGCGGCGGCCCGGCCGGCCTTTCCTGTGCCTACTACCTAGCCGTGATGGGCCACAAGGTGACCATCTTTGAGCAGCGTCACCACTTGGGCGGCATGCTGCGCTACGGCATCCCCAGCTACCGCCTGCCGCGCGAGCGCCTGCAGGCCGAGATCGACTGGATCTTGAGCGCCGGCATCGACGTGGAGCTCGACCACTCCGTGAGCGGCGAGGAGCTCGCCCGCCTGCGCGACGAGTTCGATGCCGTCTACCTGGCCATCGGTGCCCACAGTGACAAGAAGCTCGGCCTTCCGGGCGAAGAGGCGCCCGGCGTGGAGTCGGCCGTCAAGATGCTGCGCGCCATCGGCGATGACGAACTGCCCGACCTGAGCGGCCAGCGCGTGTGCGTCATCGGCGGCGGCAACGTTGCCATGGACGTGGCTCGCTCTGCCGTGCGCTGCGGAGCCGACAAGGTGAGCATCGTCTACCGCCGCCGCATCTGCGATATGACGGCCCAGGATGCCGAGATCGCCGGTGCCCAGGCCGAGGGCTGTGAGGTGCTGGAGCTGACGGCTCCGCTCGCTATCGAGACGGGCGAGGACGGTCGCGTGAACGGCCTGCGCGTGCAGCCGCAGATTATCGGTGAGCCCCGCCGCGGTCGTCCGGCTCCGCGTGCCGCCGCCACGCCCGAGCGCGTCATCCCGTGCGAGCGCGTGTTTGTGGCCATTGGCCAGGATATCGATTCCAAGCCGTTTGAGGACATGGGCATCGCCTGCAAGTGGGGCTGCGTGGTCACCGATTCGGATGGCGCCGTGCCCAACTTTGATGGCCTCTTTAGCGGCGGCGACTGCCAGACCGGCCCCGCCACCGTCATCCGCGCTATCAATGCCGGCCGCGTGGCTTCGGCAAACATCGACCACTACCTGGGCTTCGACCACAAGATCAAGCTCGAGGTCGAGCTGCCGACCGTTCAGTTTAAGGGCAAGCATGAGTGCGGACGCTGCGAGCTTGGCGAGCGCGAGGCCGGCGAGCGCATTCACGATTGGAATCTGGTCGAACAGGGCCTTACCGAGGAGGAGGCACGCCAAGAGGCGAGTCGCTGCCTGCGTTGCGATCACTTTGGCTTTGGTGCGTTCCGCGGAGGGAGGAACCTGGAATGGTAGAGCTCAACAAAACCACCGTCGGCGACAACAGTGAAAACGGAGCGCACAACATGGTCAAGCTCACGATCGATACTTGCGAGGTCGTGGTGCCCGAGCACACCACGATCTTGGATGCGGCCAAGTCCGTCGGCATCCAGATTCCTACCCTGTGCTACCTGCGCGATCTAAACGAAATCGGCGGCTGCCGCGTGTGCGTGGTCGAGGTCGAGGGCTGCGACCAGCTGGTTGCCGCCTGCAACAACTACGTGCTCGACGGCATGGTGGTCCACACCAACAGCCCCAAGGCCCGCGAGGCCCGTCGCACCAACGTGCAGCTGCTGCTGTCCCAGCATGATTCGCAGTGCACGAGCTGTGTGCGCAGCGGCAACTGCAACCTGCAGACCATCGCCAACGACCTGGGCATCTTCTATCTGCCGTACGAGCAGCACCTGGCGCGCGAGGGCTGGGACTTCGATTTCCCCATCATCCGCGACAACGACAAGTGCATCAAGTGCATGCGCTGCATCAAGGTGTGCGAAAGCGTGCAGGGACTCGGTATTTGGGACCTGACCAACCGCGCCACGCATACCGCCGTGGGCACCCGCGGGCGCGCGCCGATCGGCAAGACCGATTGCGTGGCGTGCGGTCAGTGCATCACGCATTGCCCGACGGGCGCGCTGCGCGAGCGCGACGATACCGAGACCGTGTTTGACGCCATCGCCGATCCCGACAAGATCGTTCTGGTGCAGATCGCGCCGGCCGTGCGCAGCGCCTGGGGCGAGGAGCTCGGCATTTCGCGCGAGGAAGCTGCCGTCGAGCGCCTTGCCTGCGCACTGCGTCGTGTGGGCTTTGAGTACGTGTTCGACACCGACTTCTCGGCCGACCTCACCATTATGGAGGAGGGCTCCGAGCTGCTCGAGCGCCTGGGCAAGGGCGACAGCCGCGGCTGGCCCATGTTCACGAGCTGCTGCCCGGGCTGGGTGCGCTTTGTGAAGGCGCGTTACCCCGAGTTTGTCGACAGCCTGTCCACGTCCAAATCGCCGCAGCAGATGTTTGGCGCCATCGCCAAGACCTATTACGCCAAGGTGCTGGGCGTGGAGCCCGAGCGTCTGTTCGTGGTGTCCGTTATGCCGTGTACGGCCAAGAAGGCCGAGTGCGCGCTGCCGAGCATGGTAGGCGAGGACGGCGCGCCCGACGTAGATGTTGCGCTGACGGTGCGCGAGATGGTGCGCATGATCCGCGCGAACCATGTGAGTGTGGACACGCTCGTCGAGGAGCCGCTCGACACGCCGCTGGGCTTTGGCACGGGCGCGGGCGTGATCTTTGGCGCCACGGGCGGCGTGATGGAGGCCGCGGTGCGCTCGGCATATTACCTGGTGACGGGAAAGAACCCCGACGCCGACTTCTTTACCGACGTGCGCGGCCTCGACGGCTGGAAGGAAGCCGTTGCCGATATCGACGGCACCAAGGTGCGCGTCGCCGTGGCGCACGGGCTGGGCAACGCCGCCCGTCTGCTCGACGCGATTCGCGATGGCCGCGTGAGCTATGACTTCGTCGAGGTCATGGCGTGCCCGGGCGGCTGCGTCGGTGGCGGCGGTCAGCCCATCCACGACGGCTGTGAGCTGGCGGCCGAGCGCGGCCAGGTGCTGTGGGGCCTGGATGCGAAGGCAGACATTCGCTTCTCGCACGAGAACCCCGATGTCCAGGCGTGCTACCTCGAGTTCTTGGGCGAGCCGCTGTCGCCGCTGGCAGAGGAACTGCTGCATACCGACCACCACGCATGGACGATGCCCAACGAAAGGATGTGCTAGCGATGCGCGCGTTTGATGTTGAGATGTCACGCCGGGGGTTTGCCTCGGCGCTCGCCGCGGGCGCGTTGTCGCTTGCGCTCGCGGGCTGTGGCGGCGGGGCTGCCGGTGCCGGGTCCGCCGCGGGCTCGGCTGCCGGGTCTGCCGCAGGCAGCGCTGCCGCCGAGCCGGTCGAGGTGCGCGTCGCCTCGCTCAAGGGACCGACCTCGATCGGTCTGGTGCAGTTTATGGACCAGGCCGCAAACGGCGAGACGGACAATGAGTTCGACTTTGCGATCAACACCGCCGCCGACGAGATCGTGCCCAAGGTCATTCAGGGCGATGTCGATATCGCGCTGGTCCCGGCCAACGTGGCGAGCGTGCTCTACAACAAGACCGAGGGCGCGGTGCAGGTCATCGACATCAACACGCTGGGCGTGCTGAATGTGGTGACGGGCGATGCGGGCGTGACCTCGTTTGGTGATCTGGCGGGCCGCACCGTCTACATGACGGGCAAGGGCACCACGCCGGAGTATGTTATGAACTACCTGCTGGAGCGCGCGGGCCTGACCGGCCAGGTGACGCTCGAGTTTAAGAGCGAGCCCACCGAGGTGCTGTCGGCGCTGCTGGCCGATCCGTCTGCCGTGGGCGTGCTGCCCGAGCCGTTTAAGACCGCGGCTATCGCCAAGAGCGAGGGCAAGCTGTCGGCGCCGGTGAGCCTGACCGATGTGTGGGATGAGCTAGCGGGCGACACGGGTTCGCGCTTGCTGACGGGCGTGACCGTGGTGCGCCGCGCGTTTGCCGAGGAGCATCCCGAGGCCGTGGCGGAGTTCTTGAGCTGTCACGAGGCGAGCGTCAAGGCCGTCAACGCGGCGCCGGCGGACTGGGCACAAGCCGTGGTCGATGCCGGTATCGTGGACAACGCCAAGATCGCCGAAAAGGCGATTCCCGGGTGCATGCTCGTGTGCCAGACGGGGAAGGATATGAAGACGGCACTCGGTGGGTATCTGCAGGTGCTGGCCGATGCGGATGCGAGCGCCGTGGGCGGCAAGCTCCCGGCTGATGATTTCTACTACATGGAGTAGCCCGTGCGTGCGTTTGCTCGACAAATGACAGAGCGCATGAAGGCGGTGGCGGCAGCAGGTGCCGTTGCCGCCTTTTGGCTTGCCATGTGGGTCTTCGCGGCGGCGCTGGTGGCGCAGCCGCTGATCTTGCCGGGGCCGGGCGCTGTCGTGGTGGCGTTGCTGCGGCTAGTGTGCGATGCCAGCACGTGGGCGATTCTGGCGGGCTCGGGTGCGCGGATACTGGGCTGTCTCTTATACACATCT
>CABRHR010000115.1 GCA_902470835.1 uncultured Collinsella sp. | reverse complement strand
CGGCAGCGTCAGATGTGTATAAGAGACAGGGTGCGTCAGTTCGCCACCCGTCACCGCACCCGGCTCGCCATTATTGGCGCGGAACATGAGCCACGCCTCGTCGTGGAAATTGCCCAGGTTGAGCGTCCAGGCATCTGCACTTGTATCCACGTTCACCGTAACCGACGAAAAGCGCTGGATGGCACCGGAGCACTCCGACGCCGTCTGGTGCCGCAGATCGGGCGCGGATTTGGTAAGCCAGTCCAGGTAGTCGGTCAGGCCGCCCTTGTAGACCTCCCAGCCCTCTTTGGCGCCGCGATCCGGATCGAGCAGGTCGTCCGGGTGCATAAAGTGCGTACTCACGTAGTGCATGTTGAGCTCGGACACGGCAGCCAGGCGCATATAGGAATCGTCGACCATGCCGCCCGAGACAATACGTGGCTGCTCCACAATGCCATCGCTCGCCACGCCAAACTCCTGCACGTAGGGCAGGTCGGTACCGTCCTCAAAGTACGTACTGGCGATGGTCTTAATGCGCGGAACGTCGGTGCCGATGAGCTTGCGCGCTCGGGCCGAAAGGATATTCGACGGCGGTACGTAAACCGAGCCGTGAGCGTTGGGCAGGACCTCGTCCTGAAACGCGATAAGTTCGTTGAGCGAAGCGACGAGCGTCTCTTTGTTCTTCCAGGTCTTGTAGACGTACAGCGTGCCGTAGTCGGTGTCCCAGAGCGCCAGAGGCTGATGGTTGTAGCCGTGAAAGCCCAGCTCTCCGCCCATCTGCAGCAGCATGCCGCCAAAATAGCGGAACTGCGTGGTATCGGGTTGGCGCGCGGGCTCGGTCTGGTTGACCGCGTCCTCGTAGTTTTCGATCATCACGCCGGTATAGCGAATGCCGTATTTTTGCGCGAGCTTTTGCAGATCGGGCCACCAGACCTTAGTGTAAAAATCCGCAATGGAAAGGCCGTAGTCACGCTTGATATAAGTACCATCGCCCGAGGGCACGGGGCTAGGAAAGTCGTCCAAATAGAACACGGCGCTGTTGATGACCGGATAGGCCGTGGCATCACCCAGCAAGCTTATGGCCGAAGCATAGAACCCACGCATGACCTTGTCGTAGATGCCAATGTTGCACACCACGGTGTGACCACTGCCGCAATCGTTAGACCAAATGAGCGGCGTGCCCGCATCACCGGTCTTTGCCCAGACGTGCGCCGTTTCGCGCAATGAAACCGAAAGCGACGAATCAAAGGGGTCCGAGAGCTCGTAGCGCTCTCCCCCGCCCAGCATAAAGTCCTCACTCGGCACAATGCTTTCGGCTTTTGCATAGTCATATCCGGCCGATTCAATGCCAAGCTTGGAGGCAATCACTTGCAGATAGCTCGAGTTATCCGGCGGCATGGCGAGCATAAGTGAACCGCCGGCACTCACCCAACTCATAATGTCGGTCAGATGCGTACCCAGCCCGTCAAGCGAGGGCATGAGCAAAATCACGCGATCGAAGGAGGTCAGCGAGGGAAAGGCATCCGCACCATCCAGGGCAAGGTCCACGTCGCGGTGCGCAATCTTCATGTCGAGCAGGATCTGGTCGAACTGCTCCTTTACGTCCTCGACGCCAGCTTGATCGGAATCGGTAATGACCAGGCACGTGGGCTTTTGGCCAAAGATTGCCGAGCTTGCAGGCGTAGCGTCGCTGGCGGCGAGCATGCCCAGCTTGTGCTGTCCAGCGCTGTACTGCACGCCGGCACGCTCCACCAGCAGCACGGCGGCCATGGCAATAAAGACCGCCCACACCACGAGGAGCCCCATCCAACGAAAGCGGCCTGCACAGTCGCGGATATGTTGCGCCACGTTCATCGGGCCTCCTCCCCGTCGCGCCAAAACGCCAGCTGCTCGCGGTTGGCGGCACTCAAATACACATGCTGATTGTCGATCGCATCGATTACACGGTGGACCTCGTCACCGTCGCGGCGCATCACGGCCAGGCGCAGGCAAAGCATCCAAACCTCCTGCTCCTCGGGCACGTCGAGCACCAGCTGGTCGGTCACGGCCTGCGCCTCGTCAATCTGTCCGACATCGGCCAGGGCCGTCGCGTATCGAATGCGCAGCTCAAGGGTATCCTCGCGCTCGCAGCGACGCGCAAGCAGGCGCGCGTACTGTTGGCGCTGAATCTGAGCCACGCGCCCCTCGGCCAAGCCCGAACCCAAGTATTCACCAAGAAAATCACAGTATTCGATGAGGTTTTGCGCGCTCGGGTCCGTCTTAAAGGCGCGCTCCAGCTGCTGCAGTTTAAGGTCGGACTCCTTGGAGATCTGCGCCACCGCCGTCGCGGCATAGTGCGCCACCTCAACGTCGTCGTTAAGCTTAGCCGCCTGCAGCTGCGCCAGGTACGCGTCGGGCTCCTCGGTAAGCATGGAGAGCATAAGGCGGCGCCGGTATGCCGGGTCATTGACGATGAGCGCCTCCTCGAGCGGCACTACGCCTGCATCGTCCTCACCACTCGGTACCGACATACTGCGATGGAGCTCGTCGTTGAAGCGCAGCGACTCCAGCGCAGACTCTTTCAGCCCCTCGCCAAACACCGCGCTGCGGACCGATAGCAGAACCACCAGCAACGGGCCCCACAGCGGCACCAGCACTATCACAGCCAGCATGTGCCCGCGCACCGGCAGCAGGCCCAACTTCATGAGCGTCCACAGCATCAGGCAAACCAGCGCATGAATCAGCAGCAAGACGGCAGCAACGACAAGTGAGATCAAGCGGCACCCCCCTCACCGTCACCGGTGTAAGAGATGTGCTGCAGCAGCGCCACGATGTCCTCGCCGTCGACGGGCTCCACCACAATCTGCTTTGCGCTCAGGCGCTCGCGGATAATGGGCAGATCGCATGCCTTTGCCTGGCGCATAAGCAGGTAGAGCACGTCGCCGTCGACCAAGCCCGCCGCGTCGCTCTCGCGGATTGCCGACCCAATTGCGCCCACCAGCTCGCCGACAGGCTCCATGCCCGGTACCACGCGCAGGAGCAAAAAACTCCCCATCTTGCTATCTGCCAGCGCCTGCTCCGCCGCGAGCTCTTGGCCAAAGGCAGCCTGCTTGAGCACGCAAGTGCCGTCAACGCAGCGTTTATCCTGCGCCACCGCCTCATAGTCAAAGGCACGGCCCAGCGCGCTTTCGACCAACCCGCACAAGATGCGGAACAGGTTTTGATAATAGAGGGTCATTTGGTTTTCGGCCGCACTACGCACAAAGATCAACACAGCGGGTGCCCCGTCGCGCTCGATCGTGTATCCAAACATGGGAAGTCCCGGCGTCAGCTCACGGTTCACCCACAGGTTCGAACGACCCCCGTCGCCCAAAAGAGGTGCAAGCTGCTCAAGCGTGAGCGAGCGTGCGGCATCTTCGGCAATCGCGGGACTTGCTGCCACCAGGCGTGCAAATGCCCCGCCCGAAACATGATAGATCGCAACCGAATCGTTCTCGAGGATCTCGCCCAGAAGCTCGCAGCACTTGCGATAGATGTCGCGTGGGTTGAGCACGTCGAGCTCCTGCGTCACGGCAAAGATCTTGCCAAAGCTGTCGTGGCGGCCCACGATCTGGCGCCTGTACGCGCGCTTGTCCTCGATCGCGTCGTGGTAGAGCTGCGTAAGAAACGTATTACGGTTGCGCACGAGCTCGTTTTGATCGCGCTCCGCCCTAATGGCCTCGCTGTTGCGTAGCTGCACATAGCCGCACACGGCACCCACCACAAAGTACGCAATAAACGGCAGCCAGTTGGACGGCTCATAGAACAGGCCCTGAAAGGTATAGCCGTACTGAGTAAAGTAACTCGCGGCCAAACCCACCGACGCCAGCAGCGCCGCAACCAGGCCAAAATCGAGCCCATACAGCGTGCCGATCAGTACAACGTACAGCAGACGGTAGTCGAGCACATTGAGCTGGGCAGATTGGGAGAACAGATGCTCCAGCACCTCGAACAGGACCCAAGCGGCTGCCGTCTCCAGACATTTAATAGGTAGCGTGCACATCTGGATGCGGTCGATGGCGGCGCGCAAGGGGTTGACCTTCTTTGCGCGGCCAGCACCCCAACGCGCTTGAATGGTCGAAAGATCGCGCAGCAAGTCGTAGCGCTGAAACCAGCCATAGCGCACACGAGCGACGTCGCTGGCGGGCAGGGTGTAGCCGGCGGAATCGCCATAGGCAACTGAGAGCCCTGGGAACAGCGCCTGAAGAGCCTCGCCCACTTCACCCGCCGTGTGATGGAAGGCATCGGCAACGTCGAGCGTCTCAAAAGAGGCATCCCAGCTATCAAAGATGCGGCGAATCAGCACCGCGAGTTCCTCGGCGCACAGCAGGGGAAACGCTGCATCTCGTGCGCCCCGCAGAGCGACCGATCCTGTTGAGCACGCGTCGAACAGCGGCACCAAAAACGGGTCCTCCAGCGCGGCAGACGCGGTATACAGGAACGGCACGCGCAAGATCTTGGTCTGAACGCCCTCGCTAGCAGCGTAGTAGCGGCACAGGTCGTTGGCTGCGCGGGCGATAATTCCCTTGCCCGTTCGCCCCGCGGCATCGGCGGCACCCTCGGCACCTGCGGGACCTGCTATATACAACAGCTGGATCCGGCGACCCATGCACGCGCGGAAGACCGAACGCAGCAGCTCGATATCGCCCACGCTATCGATATGCGGGGTAAGGTAATTAGAAAGGTAGACCACGCGGTCGAACTCATAGGCCTGCTCCAAGTGCTGGAGCAGCTCTTTCCACGAGGCATGGGGCGACGACTCGTCGCGGCGCGTGTCCTGCGCGGCTACGACCTGCACATGGTCCTCGGGGAACGCCTTGGCACAAAAGTCATCGTCAACATATGCGGTGTTGCCAACAACCAGCACCTCCATAGCGCACCCCTCCCCTAAAATCCACTTTAGTCATAGTCAAACATGCGTATTTTACGCTGTCAACGCAAGCTGGAACGCCTTTAAGGCTGTTTTAAGAACTTTTTTAGAGGATGTGGGAGTGGCAACTCGTCCGACCCAGCCTCATTAAGAGGCTGCTATTCGCTCTGAAAAGGCACATCGCAATCTGCTGACAGCTCTGCAGGGAGAATGGCAGGCGATGTACATTGCTCTCGCACGGAATAGGTGGATGAAAGAAACGGCAGTTCTTTGGAATAGCTGACGATAACCTGCGGAACGATCTTAATGCCCAAAGCAAGTTCGAACTTTGCAATCGTCTTTAGAGTCATATTAGGTTGAGAATTCAAGAGCTTAGAAAGCGACTGAAGGCTTATGCCCATACGATTTGCCAGCTCACTTTTACTCAATCCCAAACGTTTCATTTCGCGATGAACAATAAACTCAATATCTAGTGCATGTTCATAAGCGCGTGTTTCACTAGTTTCTGTCTCGGCGTAAAAATCAGATAAATCTACTTTATTCATTGTGTTCTCCGTTTCGAAAGCCAAGTATAAAAGTCAACGCTCAGTTTCCAGAAGTTGACGTGCTATTACGGCTAATCGCTTGGCCCGCTCGATTTCTTTACTGATATTTCCAGATCCCTGATGTCCTTTAAACCAAAACAATAGAACAATTTTGTCTGCGCCCTGACATATGGCATAAATCATCTCTCGATTTGCCCCGTCAAACCCTTTCAGTTCATAGAGGCCAATCTTAGAATCAATACATCGTAGCTTTGAGGTCCCACTCGCAACCTTTAACCTGTCTCTTATAC
>CABRHR010000114.1 GCA_902470835.1 uncultured Collinsella sp. | reverse complement strand
GCCGCTGCGGGTGCCATTAGCGCGAGCGCCCTCGCGACGCTCGCCACCGCGGCCGCCGCGCTCTTCAAAGCGCTTGCCGCCACGGGACTCACCGCTGCGGGCGCCACGCTCACCGCGACCCTCGCCGCCGCGACGCTCGTCACGGCCACCGCGCTCGTCATTGCGACCGGAACGACGACGATCGCCCGAGCCACGCTTGCCGCCACGCGAGCCACGGCCCTCGTCCTCGCGCTCAACACGGCGACGACCACCGCGGTCCTCGTCCTCGCGGCGACGGCGATGCGCCTCGCCCTGGAACTGCTTGGCACGACGCTCGGCACGGTTGCCGCGCGGGGCCTGCTCGACGGCAGCAGCACCGCCGCGCTCCTCGGCAGCCACCTCGCGGGCCACGCTCTCCACGGCCTCGTCCACGCGAGCCTGAACGCCCTCGCGCACGCGGGTCTTGCCGCCGCGCTTGGGACGGCTCGGACGCTCGCCGTCGCCGCGACGCTCGTCGCGACCGCGGTTGGAACGACCGGCCACATCGCCGTAGTCATCGCCGTTGCGTTTGCCGTCGCGGCGCGCCTGCTCAAGCTTCTTCTTGCTCTTGGACTTGCCGCGCTTTGTCTTCTTCCTCACCTTAAAGGCCGCAGGATCGCGCTCGGGATCAACCGCGGGCGGATTGGGACCCACATGCAGGTCGCCGGCCTCGTAGATGTCGGCGGTCTTGTCCATGAGCTTCTCGATCTCGTAGAACTCATCGACGTCCTGCTCGGTTACAAACGTGATGGCCCAGCCCAGCTCGCCGGCACGGCCCGTACGGCCAATACGGTGGATGTAGTCGGTCGGCTCGGCCGGTACGTCAAAGTTCACAACGTAGCGCACGTCACTGATGTCGATGCCGCGGGCAAGCACGTCGGTTGCCACCAACACGTCGACGGTACCGTCGCGGAAGGCCGAAAGCGCACGCTCGCGCTGGGCCTGGCTGCGATTGCCGTGAATCGCGGCGGCCTTGATGCCCTTGCGCTCCAGACGACGGCAGCAGCTGTCGGCGCGGTGCTTGGTGCGCATAAAGACGATCGTGCGCTCCGGGCCCTCCTTTTTGAGGAACTCGGGCAGCAGGTTGTTCTTGGCCTCGATGGACACCGGGAACACAAACTGATCGACGGTGTCGGCGGTCGACGTGGCAGGCGCGATCTCCACGCGGGCCGGGTCGCTCACCAGGTCGGTGATCTCGCCCACGGCCTCCTCGTCGAGGGTCGCCGAGAACAGCAGCGTCTGGCGCTCGGCCGGCGTCTCGCGCACAATGCGGCGGACGGCGGGCAAAAAGCCCATGTCGAGCATACGGTCGGCCTCGTCGAGCACCAGGACCTTAACCTCGTCCAGGTGGCAGGCACCCTGCTCGATCAGATCGACCAGACGGCCCGGCGTTGCGACCAGAATGTCGCAGCCATACTTAAGGGCAGCGGTCTGGGGCTTGTAGCTCACGCCGCCCACAACGGTCACGGCAACATGACCGGTGACGTCGGCAATCTTGCCGGCGACCTCATCGATCTGCTGGGCAAGCTCGCGCGTAGGGGTGATGACGAGCATCACGGGACCGCGACCGTTGCCCTCGGGCTTCTTGACACCGCGACGGCGATTGCGGCCGCCACGCTCGCGCACGGGCTTGGGCGGAGCGATGTGCTCCAGGTTGTTCATGGTCGGCAGCAAAAAGGCGGCCGTCTTGCCGGTGCCGGTCTGAGCGGCGGCAAGCAGGTCACGGCCTTCGAGCACCACGGGGATCGAGCCGGCCTGCACGGGCGTCGGCGCCGTGTAGCCCAGGTTCTCGATAGCACGAAGCATCTCGTCGGAAAGGCCCAGCTCGTCAAAGGCGGGCAGACTCTCGGTAGCGGACTCGACGGCCTGGGCAGCATTTGCCTCATCGGCGGCATCGAAGGCAGCCTGGGTCATGGCCTCGTGGGCCTCGTCCAGGATCTCGGCGTCGGTGACGTCGGACACAGAATTTCGCATATGTTGTTGTTCCTTATCTGCACGCGTCATGGGCGCGGCATGCGGCCGCGCGGGCGTGCTTGGTAGTGCGCTAATACATACAAAAACGGGTGCGCACAGAGAGGACGTTGCTCAGCACGCTGGCGATCGCTTTGGCAGCCCTATCACGCGCCGTCCAGACGCAGCAGCTCTAAGCGATGGAGCAGATTCGCCGCCGGTTAGTATACCCGCGCTTCGCATGCCCCCACGTAAACCACAGATGACAGGGCGTTGGGCTATAGCGTCCTTGATTATCAACTTTATCCGAACACCTCCCACATTCATCCGCACATGTACGGATGAATGTGGGAACCCGATACCCTGAGGGCCGGATCGGCCGGCCCCGGGAGATCGGAGGACGGCATGTCAGGAAAGAAGAAAAGTGGCTCCGCGAGGGCGGTCCCGAGGGCCTACGGAAGGCTCACGAGGCGCGAGCGGGACACGGTCCAGAGGATGCTGGAGCGCGGGGCGTCGTGCAGGGAGATCGCGAGGGAGCTGGGCAGGTCGCCCTCGACGGTGAGCGCCGAGGTGGCGTCGCACAGGTTCGTGACGGCGCCGAAGGCCAGGCGCGGCGAGCGCGTGGACGCCTCCGCCGACCTGTCGGCGGCCTGCCCGCGCCTGGCGGCATGGCCGCGATGCTGCAACGGCTGCGGCCGGTACCGCGCAATCGGCTGCAAGCGCCGTCCCCACGTCTTCTACGAGGCCCGGGCCGCGCAGCTGTGCGCCGACTCGGTCCTCGCCTCGTCCAGGCGCGGGATAGACGCCGACGAGCCCGCCGCGGCGGCCAGGCTGGAGGCGATAAGGGACTGCCTGCGCCGGGGGCTGTCGCCCGAGCAGATGGCGGCGCGCAACGGCGGCCCGGTGGACCTGTCGCCGTCGACCATCTACCGCTGGGTCTCGGCGGGCTACGACGGCATGACCAACATGGAGCTCAGGCGCAAGGTCGGCTACAGGCCGAGGAAGCGCGCCGCGGGCCGGGCGGCGACCCGCCACTCCGCCCGCAGGTCGCATGCCGCGTTCCTCGCCCTCGGGGAGGACGCGTGCGCCGCGGCCTGGGAGATGGACACCGTCGAAGGGGCCCGGGAGGACTCCGCCTGCCTGCTCACGCTGCTGCACCGCCCCAGCAGGCTCCAGCTCGCGCTGCCGCCGGAGGAGAAGACCGCCGGGTGCGTCGCGGACGCCCTGGAGGGCGTCCGGGCCATCCTCGGCGCCGACGGGACGCGCCGCGTGTTCCGCGCCGTCCTCACCGACAACGGCGCCGAGTTCTCCGACGAGGCGGCGATCGCGGCGCTGCTCGGCGAGGGGCCGGGCGAGACGAGGCTGTTCTACTGCGACCCCAGGCGCAGCGACCAGAAGGGCGCCTGCGAGCGCAACCACGTCGAGATCAGGAAGCTGCTGCCCAAGGGCGCCGGAATCAGGTTCGACCGGCTCGTCCCGGCCGACCTGGCGCTGGCCATGTCGCACGTGAACTCCGAGCCCCGCGGCGCGCTCGGCTTCGCGACGCCCGCGCGCGCCTTCAGGGCGATGCTCGGGGAGGACGCGGCGGCGCTGCTGGACGCCTACGGCGTGGGGGACGTGCCGCTCGGCGATCTCGACCTGACGCCGGGGCTCATCGAGAGGGCGCGCGCAGAGAGGGGCGATGCCCCGCTGGCCTAGCCTGGAAGAAAAACGGAATAGACGGACCGACCGTCCGGCTGAGTCTGGGAAGAGGTGCCGGGCGGCGGGCGGAGCATGGCCACCGGACCCATCGAAACACATCTCCACCATTCCTTCAACTGGGAAAATGCCGCCCCCGGGTCCCGGATAGGACCTCGGGGGCGTTCGACTAACTGCGGGAGCGTGCCGTCAGCTCAATGTGTTCGGCTGAGATCGGAAATCAACCTGGGCTATAGCGTCGAAAGAAATACAGGGCAATCATCCCAATCTGTATCGAAATGACGTGCATCCCTTTTCTCCACTGGACACCCCCAGGGGGTATGGGTGTATAGTATCGACAGGTTAACATTTCTGACCCAACGTCACAGAAAGGAGAAGCCATGGCTCAAGATAAGTTCGACGTGGGCGGCATGACGTGCGCCGCGTGCCAGGCGCACGTGGACCGTGCCGTAAGCAAGCTCGACGGCGTAGAAAGCGTCGCGGTCAATCTGCTCGCCGGTTCCATGATGGTGGACTATGACCCCGCGCAGGTCACCCCCGACGATATCTGCACCGCCGTCGACCGCGCGGGCTACTCGGCCTCACCTGTCGATGCGGGCACCGGTGCCGCCGGCTCAAGCGGCAGCACGCAAGCCAGGTCCGGCGCCGCCCATATGGAGTCGCCCACCAAAAAGCTGGAGGCCGCCGCCTCCGCCATGCGCACCCGACTCATCGTCTCGATCATCTTCCTCATCCCGCTGTTCTACATAGGCATGGGGCACATGCTCGGCTGGCCGCTGCCCGGCGTTTTCACCGACCACACGCACAGTATGACGCTCGCGCTCACCGAGCTCGTCCTGCTCATCCCCATCGTCTATGTCAACGACGCGTACTTTATCAACGGCTTTAAGTCGCTCGTGCACGGCGCGCCCACCATGGACGCGCTCATCGCCGTCGGTGCCACCGCCTCCATCGCCTGGTCGCTCTACGCCATGTTTATCATGGCCGACCAGCTGGCCGCCGGACAGATCCACGAGGCCATGATGACAGGCATGGACAACCTGTATTTTGAGAGCGCCGGCACGATTCTGTCGCTCGTCACCGTGGGAAAATACCTCGAGACGCGCAGCAAGTCCAAGACCGGTGGCGCCATCGAGGCGCTGATCGACCTGGCGCCCAAGACTGCGACCGTCGTGGCCGATGACGGCAGCGAGACCACCGTCGGCGTCGACGCCATCCTGCCCGGCCAGGTGCTGCGCGTGCGCCCCGGCGAGTCCATCCCCGTCGACGGCGTGGTGCTCGAGGGCGCCTCGGCCGTCGACGAAAGTGCGCTTACCGGCGAATCCATCCCCGTGGAAAAGACCGCCGGCGACACCGTCAATGCCGCCACGGTCAACCGCACCGGGTCGTTCACCTTCCGCGCCACGCGCGTGGGTGCCGACACGTCACTCGCCAAGATCATCCAACTCGTCGAGGACGCCAACGCCACCAAGGCGCCCATCGCGCGCATGGCCGATAAGGTCGCCGGCGTGTTTGTGCCCGTCGTGTTTGCGATCTCGGCCGTGACCTTTGTGGCGTGGATGGCGCTGACCGGAAGCGTGAACGAGGCGCTCACCTCCGCCGTCGCCGTGCTGGTGATCAGCTGCCCCTGTGCGCTGGGCCTGGCCACGCCCGTCGCCATTATGGTCGGCACCGGCAAGGGCGCCGAGATGGGTATTCTGTTTAAGAGCGCCGAGGCGCTGGAGAACCTGCGCAGCGTGGGCACCGTGGTGCTCGATAAGACGGGCACCGTCACCCGCGGCAAGCCTGCCGTGACCGATATCGTGGTAGCCACGCGCGCTGACGGCTCGCCCGCCATGAGCGAAAAGGCGCTGCTCAAGTTGGCCGCCGCGTTGGAGCGCTCGAGCGAGCACCCGCTGGCCGAGGCGATTATGGCCGAGTGCGAGACACGCGGGATCGTCGCGCGCATGGTCGAGGACTTTACTGCCGTGCCCGGGCGAGGCGTCACGGCGCGCGAAGGCCAAAACCCCATCGCCGCCGGCAACGTGCGGCTGATGAACGAACTGGGGGTTGTCGCGCCCGCGGGTCTTGCGGAGCAATTTGCCGCCGAGGGCAAGACGCCACCTGTCTCTTATACACATCTGACGCTGCCGACGAAGAGGATAGTGTAG
>CABRHR010000113.1 GCA_902470835.1 uncultured Collinsella sp. | reverse complement strand
AGATAGCGTAGCGTCTCGTGGGCTCGGAGATGTGTATAAGAGACAGGAACATGCCCACCCACATCAAAAACAGCACGGTCTCGCACCAGTGCATAAGGGTCATCTTGGCCAGCGTGCCGCCGCTCATCTCGGTGGCGACGCCCTGGACGATCTCCTGATGCGCGTGATGCGAGTACGAAAGGTCAAACGGCGACTTGCGCAGCTTGATGGTAAGCACCGCGAGCAGCGCCAGGAAAATGGGCGCGCTGTACACGATGATGGGGGCCGACTGCCCCGTCACGGCGATGGAATCGAAGCTGTCGGTGGCAAGGTACAGGCCCACGCTCATCAGCAGAACGGCGGGCTCGTAACTCATGACCTGCAGCAACTCACGGTCGGCGCCGACCTGCGCAAATGGGCTTTGCGTCGAGGCGGACGCCAGCACCACAAAGATCGCGGCGAGGGTCACCATAAAAGCGCACAGCAGCGTATTGGAGCCCGACACAAAGATGCCGCCGCCCACGACGGTAAAGATGAGCGCGCACGCCATATAGGTATCGTCCATGGTGTTTACGCTGGCGGGGGCCTTGCGCAGCAGCTTGGCAACGTCATAGAAGGGCTGCAGCAGGCGCGGGCCCACGCGGCCCTGCATGCGGGCGGACAGCTTGCGGTCGATGCCGTCGATCAAGCCGCCCGCAAGCGGCGCCAGCAAGGCAAACGCCACGGTGCCAATAAAGATGCCCACGACGCCCGAACCTTCAAAATACTTGCCGCGCAGCACCGAGGGCGCGCTCATGGCAAGCCGCTCGGGCCCAATCCATGCGCAACACAGCAGCGCAAACAAGATAATGCTGCAGCACACGACGCTACCCGCGGGGCCAATACGCTTCTCGCCAAGGGCGTCCTCCGAGTACCAATTGCGCTTTTCGGCCTTTACCTCGTGTCCCATCGAGCCGCGGAAATGGCGATATTTATCGGTCCCCACGCCCGAAAGGTACACGTTTACGTGCGGTTTGTTGCTCACGCGGAATGAAGTTAGCAGCACCACGGCGATAAACGCCACGATAACCACCATCAGATACATGGCGTCCTTGCCAATAACGCACGGCACGCGGCCAAACACCATGGCGAGGTAAGGCGACACCAGACTGCTCGAGATAACCGGGAACGCCACGCAGCACAGAATCAGCAGCGCGGCGATGGTGTTGAGCGCCATCCATTCGGTCTTATGGACATTGACCTCAACGTTTTGAGCCGTGGGGTCGACGCCCGAAAGCTTGGCAAGCCACTTGCCCCAAAAATAGAACGTCGCGGCCGAGCCAAAGGCAAGCACCATGATCATGAGCACGTTGCCGGTCTGGGCAAACGCCACCAGGGCACCCCACTTGGACACGAGCATGCCAAACGGCGCCACAAACATGCCCATGATGCCCAGCATCATCAGACGCGTCAGGTGCGGCATGCGGCTGAACATACCATCCATGTCCTCGATATCGCGACTGCCGATATGATGCTCGGCGGTGCCTACGCACAGGAACAGCAGCGACTTAGCCACCGTGTGGAACAGGATCAGGAAGATGGCCGCCCATACGGCCTCGGGCGCGCCGACACCCAGGCAGGCACTGATGAGGCCCAGGTTGGAAATGGTGGAGTATGCGAGCACGCGCTTGGCGTTGCTCTGCGAGATGGCCATGAGGGCGGCGAGCAAAAACGTAATGGCACCCACACTCGTAACCATAAAGCCGGTCACGGGATAGATGGCATAGAGCGGACTCAGCTTGACCATCAGGAACACGCCGGCTTTGACCATGGTTGACGAGTGCAGCAGGGCGCTCGTGGGCGTGGGGGCAACCATGGCGCCCAGCAGCCAAGTGTGGAACGGCATCTGCGCGGCCTTGGTAAGGGCGGCGAGCGACAGCAGAACGACCGGCATCACCAGCAGCGCGGACTGCGCGGTTCCAGCGCCGGAAAGCTCGATCATGCCCGAGATGGTCAGCGGCATGCCGTTAACGTGCAGAAACATAAGGCCCGCCAAAAACGCGATGCCGCCCAGCATGTTGAGGATAATCTGGGTAAAGGCGTTCTTGATGGCCTCGGGCGTGCGCGTGTAGCCAATCATGAGGAACGAGCACACGGTGGTGATTTCCCAACCGCAGAACAGCCACTCCAGGTTGTCGCTCGTCACGATGACGAACATGGCCGAGAGGAACAAGAACATAAGCGCCAGGAACTGCGGGCGACGGTCGGGCGCGGCCTGCCCACGCAGCGCGGCCTCGTGCTCATCGTGCGCTTGGAAGTCCTTCATGTAGCCCAGGGCATACACGCAGATTAGGCTGCCGACGATGCCGACGGCGAGGACCATGATCACGCTCATGTAGTCTAGGTAGAGCGGCGTAGCGGTGACGACCTCGACCGCAGGCAACGCCATGGCCGCAAAGACGAACGAGCCCACCAGCTGGACTGTGCCGAGCACCATGGCGAGCGTGCTCTTAAATTTGCGCGCGTTGTACAGGATGACGTCGCACAAGATCACGTCGATGGCGGAGATGATGATCGAGAGCGTAGACGAGGTGCCGGGGGCAACCTCAAAGCTCTGCGGACCCGTGCCAAAAAACATGACGGCGACTACAACTGTCACCGCCATAATAATGCCGGAACCTATGAGCCCTACCGCATCGCGGGCGCGGTCACCGCGAGCGAGCAGCATGCCCAGCGCCGGTACCAGCGGAAACAGGGTAAGGAAATACAATAGCGTCATACCATCACTCCCCCATGCAAAAACGCTGCAATTGTTTAACGTTATAGCTCAATTGAGGAGTAGCGGCGGCAGGTTTTCGGTCAACTGGGGAGTTTTAGTCGTACAGGGCAAGGGCGCGTCCGCATTGGAGCAGAGGCGCGGCAAGAAAAATGCGCCCCCGTGGGCGCACCATCCCGTTTGCTATTCCGCCTTTTTAACGCGCGGCTTGCGACCGCGCGGCTTATCGACCAGTGCGGACTCACCGCTCTCGCGGTACTGACGGCACCAAGCCTTGACCGAAGACTCGCTGGGAATCTTGTGTTTGATCATGGCCTCGCGAACCGTTAAGCCGTTTTCCAAGCGGTCCTTGACCACGGCGAGCTTAACTTCGTACGAATAGGTGTGATGATGCGAACCGGCGTTGAGAACGGCGTCGGCACCGCCCACAGCATACGCGCGGGCCCACTGACGAGCCGTGGCCTGGGGAATGCCAAGCTCCGCGGCGAGGGCGCGATGACCGACCCCCTCTTGGAGGATCTCGACGGCGCGCTGTCTAACCTCGGGCGCATGCGTGCGAGTCCTAGTTGCTTCCGACATACCTGCCACTTCTTAGCCTTAACCGTTAATCTGCTTTCTTACGTGCAAGTTAGATAGTAGCATTTTACTGTTTGCTCAAAGCAGTTAATTAAAGTAGACGCGGCGTTATCTGGGCATTTGGCACCAAATTACGACATTTCTTTATCGATTATTTACGCTGGTAGCTGACTCGCAGCTAATCGTCATTCGCTTGTCAACAAAATTGGCATCTCTTTACATCCTTTGGTATAGAGGATATAGTTATTAACCCCTCCCCCAATAATTTTGAGTGATCTGCAAGGCAGTAGACGTCCTCACTCCTCATGATTACCGCGCATTGCCATCCACCGGAGCAAAACAAAAAGGGCGGGACCTGCTGCGCTTGCAGGCCCCGCACCGGTTGACACCCGACGGGACACAGCCGGGCGAGACGGATCCGTGCTACCGTCCCGCCTGGCCGCGATGTTCAACTACAGCTCGTTGGCCGCGTGATATGCCGTGCGAATGGCGCTCGCAATGTCGGCGGTGCGCTCGCCCGAGCAGTCGCCCACGCAGGTCACGGGCACCGTCACGCCATCCAGGTCAAACGCGTTGGCCTTGGAGCCCACGGCCATCACCACGTAATCGCAGGCGATCTTCACCGGCTCCTCGGCGCCGTCCTCGGTAGTGCGAATGGCCTCCACGCCCTCGTCGGTAATGGCGGTCAGGCGGGTCTTCACGTGCTGCTCCACGTTGTGGGCAGCAAAGTCGCTCATGATCAGCGGCAGAATGGTCTCGGACTCGCCCGCGGCAATCTTGTCGAGCATCTCCACGATCGCCACCTCGCAGCCATGCTGCAGCAGGTACTCGGCAGTCTCGGTGCCCACCAGGCCACCGCCAATGACGGCGACGCGCCCGCTGAGCTCCACCTTGCCGGCCAGCACGTCCCAGCTCGAGACGACCTTCTCCGAGTCGGCGCCCGGAACGGGGATGACCACGTCGTGTGCGCCCACAGCCACAATCGCGGCGTCGGCGGCGTTGAGGTCCTCAGCGGTAGCGGCATGGTTGAGCTCAACCTTCACTCCCAGGCCGGGCAGAATCTTCTCGTAGTACTCAACCGAGCGCATGATCTCGTCCTTGCGCGGAGGCGCGGCCGCCAGCACAATCTGGCCGCCCAGATGATCGCTCGCCTCGTAGACGGTCACACCGTAGCCGCGCTTGGCCGCCACGCGTGCGGCCTCCAGGCCGGCAATACCGCCGCCCACCACGGCGATCTTCTTGTCGCCCTCGCCCGGCTTGATGGCGATGGTCGCCTCGTCGCCGTTCTCGGCGTTGAGCACGCACGAGATGTACTTGCGATTTTGAATCGCGTCGACGCAGCCCTTGTTGCAGTTGAGGCACTCGCGGATGGGCTCACCCGTAGCGGCCTTCAGCGCAATGTCGGGGTCGCACATGAGCGAGCGGCCATAGGCGATGATGTCGGCCGCGCCGTCTTCCAGAATCTTCTCGCCGGCCTCGACCGAGACAACACGGCCGACGGTTGCCACCGGCACGGAGACCAGGGCCTTGACGCGCTCGGCCACGGGCAGCGTCCAGTTGTAGGGCATGGCGCCCATGGGCGGAATGGTATCGCCCATGTTGCCGGTGTGGTTGGCCTGCGCGACCTGGATCATGTCGATGCCGGCGCCCTCGAGCAGCTTGGCGAACTCGCAGGCCTCGTCGGGCTGCAGGCCGCCCTTGCCGCGCGGCGTGCCGTCGGGGTTCTCCATGATCACGGGGAGCTTGTACTCCACCATCAGCTGCGGCGCGGCTTCCTTAATGGCGGCGACGACCTCCAGCGCGTAGCGGACGCGGTTCTCGAACGAGCCACCGTACTCGTCGGTGCGCTGGTTGAGGATGGCCGAGCACAGCGAACCCACCAAGCGGTCGCCGTGGACCTCGATGGCGTCGATGCCGGCCTGCTGCGCGCGAGCAGCCGAGGCGGCGATGGCCTCCTTGATCTGGGTGAGCTGCTCTACGCTCGCCTCGTTCACAAAGTGCTGCATGTCGTGATGCAGCTTGGCGTAGGCCTGGTTGCGGATCTCGTTGGACTCGGCCATCTTGGCGGCAAAGGTTTCCTCGTCGCCGGCGGCCTTGGCCTCCTGCGCGGCCTTGGCGGCGGCCATGGATCCCATGACCATGCGGCCGACACCGGGCACATCGTACTCGGGGTGGAACAGCTGCAGCGCGACCTTGGCGCCGTGCTTGTGGACGGTGTCGGCCAGGGCCTTAAACGTGGGGATCTGGGCGTCGGTCGCCAGCTTGGGCGTGGGGCTTGCGGTCATAACGGGAGCGACGTCGCCGATGACGATGTAGCTCACGCCGCCACGGGCCAGGCGCTCGTAAAAAGCCAGGCTGCGCTCGCCGATGGAACCGTCGCGCTCCTCGTAGCCGGTGGTCAGCGGCGGGAACATAATGCGGTTTTTGAGCTCAAGGGGGCCAACCGTAATGGGCTGGAGCAGCTTGGATGCAGGTGCGGTCATGGACATTCCTCTCTTGTAGGCGCGGCGGCGATGATGCCGCGTAGTTGTCTAGAGG
>CABRHR010000112.1 GCA_902470835.1 uncultured Collinsella sp. | reverse complement strand
CACTATCCTCTTCGTCGGCAGCGTCAGATGTGTATAAGAGACAGTGGTAAAGCTGAACTTGTCGGCATCCGTCCAGTCGCGGCCGTCGATAGCCTTGCTCAGACCAAAGTCGAGCTCTGCGTCGAGCGGGGTCACGCGGTAGGAGTTCTTGAACTCGGCGGGCTCGGTGCCCTTCAGGACGTGCTCGGCCTTGAGGGTGCCGTCGCCGTTGTCCGTGATGGTGGTCTCGATGGTGTACTTGGCGTCACTGTAGGTGACGCCCTTGCTGGTGGTTCCGCCGTTGACCTCGCGCAGCGTGTAGTTGTGCGTTCCAGGCTTGTCGTACTTCACAGCGCTCATCGTGATCTTGCCGTCGGCGGCGTTGGTGCCCTTGGCAACGACCTTGTCGCCCTCAACGAGCTCGAAGGAGAACTCGCCAGCCTTGAGGTCGCGACCGGTCAGGACCTTGTTCGCGATGATCTGGTCAGTGACGCGAGACTCGACAGGCGTCACGTTATAGGTGTTGGTGAACGTAAATGCCGCATCGCCGTCCGGGTTACGGGATACGCTCAGCTTACCCTTGCCGTTATCGGTCACGGTGAAGGAAACCTTGCGCGACAGCTTGGCGTCGTTGGTCACGCCAGCGACCTCGCCGGACTCGGTCACGGTGTAGGTAAAGGTGTGCTCGCGCTTCTTGGACTTCTCACCCAGGGCCTTGTTAAGGTCGTCGAGCGTAAAGGTGATCTTGCCAAAGTCGACCTTGCCGTCGGCGTCGTTGTGCACGCTCGTGCTCGCAGGCATAGGCGCACCCTCTTCACCGATCACGGTGAAGGTAAACTTGCCGGTGATGTCGGCCGGGGTCAGACCATCGGGAACCTGCAGACTCTTCTTGCCCGCAAGCGATGCCTCGGCAGCATTCGTGGTGTAGACGTTCTTGAACTCGATGCTCTTGACGTCCTTGGCATCCTTCAGCTCGTGCGTAGCCACCAGCTGGCCCTTGCCGTTGTCGGCAATGGTCGTCACGATGGTGTACTCGGCGGTGCTGTAGGTGATACCACCGGCATTGCCCTTGACCTCATGCAGCGTATAGGTGTGCTGGCCGATCTCGGTGTACTTGATGGGGCTGAGCGTCACCTTGCCGTCGGCAGCGTTCGCAACGGTCTCGATAAGCTCAGAGTCCTCACCCTTGATCTCGCGCAGCTCGAAGCTGAACTCGCCGGCCGCAAGGTTGCGCCCGGTCAGGGACTTGGTCACGTCAATCTTGTCGGTGACACTGGACTCAACAGGCTCCGCAGTGTAAACGTTCTTGAACTCGGTCTCGTCGGCTTCGCTCCAGGCCACCTTCACGTCAGCGCTGAGCACGCCCTTCTTGTTGGGCGTGACCGTCACGGTGATCTCCGCGACGTTCTTGCTGTAGGCAATGCCGTCAACCGTGGTCCCGGCGTTCTTTTCGCTGACCTTGTAGACATACGTGCCAGGCTCGTTGTATTTGATCGTGCCGAAGCCGATGGCCGCCTTGTCGTCCGGGTCAGGCTTGGTCACAGACGCAGTCACGGGCGCCGTCGCGGACTCGGGCATCGGGGCGCCGTCCACGGGCGTCAGCCCAAACTCAAACGTGTCCTCATTCGTCCACTCGCGGCCCACGAGCACCTTGGTCAAACCAAACTTGACCTTGGTATCCACCGTTGCCGGCGTCATGTCGTACTTATAGCTAATCTTGCCGTTGTTGCCCAGGTAGGAGTTGACATGCGTCGCGGTCGCCTTGGCAGACGTGTTGTTCCACTTGGGGTTGAGCACGTCGGTCGCGGTACGGGTGTTGTTGCCGCCCACGCTATCCTTGGTGGTATGGAGCTCATCGATAAAGGCCAGGCGTGCGGTTCCCACGGTAAACACCAAGTTACCGTTCTCATCGGGAACAATCGCGCCGTCGAACTTCGCGGCGTCGCCACCGATAAACTCGATGACGGCGGTGGCGGGCTTGGCCTCGCCGTTCTCGCCCTGCTCCTCAAACTCGTCCTTGTAGTAATAGGTAACCTCGCCAGCCAGCGCGGGCCCCTTTGCAGGCTGCGTGCAAGCCTTATCCGTGTAAATGGGCGTCTGCTTCTGGAAATAGTAATAGCGGTTGGTGTCGGCAGGTTCAAAGGTCGCAACCGTATCGCCCAGCGCGCCGGCAGCCCACTTGTTCGCGCAGAAATTCACGGTCTTGGCGCCGTTGGCAACGGTCGTATTTTTCTCGATGTAGTCCTTGAGCCCCGTGACCTTCTCGGGCGTAAACAGGTTGTCGAGCGCAACGCTCTTCACACTCGAGGTGTACTTCACGCGGATAGGCTGAGCGCTGTCGACCGAAAGCTTGCCGTCTTCGTTCTTAAAGTGGCTCTGCGGAATCAACGACGCAGGAATCTTGACCGTTACGATATCGCCGGTCTGAGGCTCGCCCTCTTTGGCATGTTGAACGGTGATGACCAGGTTCGCGGCATCACCCGTGAATGTGTAGGTGTCGACGTTGTCCTCGGTCTTTGTCGGCTTGTCAAACGTCGTGCCGTTGTATATAAAACCGTCGACCTGCATAAAGTCGCCCAGCTCATCGGTAAACGTAATGTAGCCGGACTTGGTCGCGTCGTAACCCTTGTGGATTTCGGTCGGGTGAGGTGCTTCCGACGTAATGGCCTTTGAGATGTCGTCGAAGACCTTCTTGAGCTCATCGGCATTGGTCGCCGACTTGTAGTAGTCGGAGTTTTCCACGCGCGCACCAAGCATATCGCTCGTATACGACGTGGCGCTGGGATAGTTACTCGACACGGCGTGCATGAACTTATTTACGTCGCTCGTTCCCTTATTCGAGGGATCGGCAGCGGGGTTCGCTCCGCTAAAGATGCCGATAGTATAAACGGTGGCCTTGCCGTCCTTCATGCTCTTGGCAGCCGTCACGGCAGCGTTGGCGACATCAGAATCAAACTCGCTGTAGCTCGTTGGCTTGCCGTCGGTAAAGAACACAACGACCTTCTTGGCGCCCTCGCGTCCAAAAGTTTTAATGTTTTTCTCGGCTTGTTTCATACCATAATCGGCACGCGTAGCGCCAGCAGGCTCGATAGAATCGATCGTTCCCTTAAGACCCTTTGCGCCGCCAACCGTGCACGCTGTCAACTCTTGCATTGTCTGCGAATAGTTGTAGCTATGGCCGCCGGAGCGGTACTTGTCGTTTCCAACTTTGTCGGTCTCATCACCCGCAAACTTAACAATGGCAACCTTATGCTGCCTATCGACACCCTCGATACCTTCGTTTTGTTTGGCGATGGTGTCGATAAAGCTTTTCGCAGCGCTCTTCAGCGCATCGATACGCTTGGTGGAATCTCCACCACCCATAGGATCATTCATCGAGCCGGATGCATCCAGCACTAGCACGATGTCGAGTGGCGTGGTGACTGTCACGGTTGAATTAGACGTCGAGGACATCGCCGAAAGCGTGGTCACAAAATCTGACACTTCGTTTTCTCCGGTTGCCTCAACCGTTTTGTCGGTCCAGATTCGACCGACGTTTTGAGTCGTCACCTTATTGCCGCTGTGGCCGGCCGCCCATTTTTCCCAGCGTCCGCTGGTGTCGGGGTCGACGACCGTCGGCCCGCTCGCTGTCGGCCCGTCCATTCCTGTGCTGGACCTGGCGTTGGCCTCGGGCAGCATGGCGAATGCTGCGGCTGGCAACACCAGCACTACGGCCAGTATCACCGCCAAGAGACCCCTCGTGTACTTACCCATCGTGTCTCCCTTCTCGCGGTCTCAGACCTTGCATCAGCCTAAAGTTACGGAATGAGACACAATTAGGGCAGGTGACACATGTTCCAGATTCGGTTTTGGGCGTGAGACAAATGTCTCACCAAAGTTGAGACACGGCGTTTTCGCAGGAAAACAAGTGCGACTCGGTGCCATCAGGCAAAAATGATCCGCTTTCCTCCTTCCCGGGGGATCAATTGGTGGTGCTCGCCACGAAACTGGCCCATCTACTACGTTTGACCCGATACCCCCGACCACAACCGTGTTTTACGAAAAAGCGCAGGCGTTCTACCTGCGGTTTTGTTTTTGCGTTTTTCGCTGTGGTTGAGGGTAGCCGCCCAAGCGTAGTAGATAGGCCCATTTCGTGGCAGACGGGTTGCGCAGACGCCCTCGCAAGGCCAAAATGGTCCGCTTTCCTCCGTCCCCGGGGGATCAGAGGCTGTTACTGATACGGTGCCATTTCAAAACTATGCCGGTTTACTACGATAAACACGAAGTCCCCGACCACACTCGCTTTTTTCGTAAAATCGCAAGCCGTCTACCTGCGGTTTTATTTTTACTAAATGCGGTGTGGTGGGAGATTGGCGATTCATCGTAGTAAACCGGCATAGTTTTGTTCACAGCGGCCTAGCCGCGCGCCCAAGCGCGGGGACGGCGGGGCATTTTTGCCCCGCCGTCCCCTATTTCAGCGCTATTCCGGCTTGGTTTCTACCGTGGGAGTCTTGTCCGCCGCAACCGGGGTGCGGGCGGTGTCCATACTCAGACAGTGCTTAGGGCAGCTTTCGATGCACTCGCCGCACACCACACAAGCATACGGATCGATCGACCAGGTGCCGCCCTTGCGATCGACCGCCAGCGCACCCGCCGGGCAGCGACGCGCGCACATGCCGCAGCAAATGCACACGTCCATATCGTTGGCGATATGTCCGCGCAAGCGCTCGGGCGCCGTGAGCTTTTCCTGCGGATAGCACACCGTGACCGGCCGCTTGACCATAGAACCCAAGGCCGTCTTGGCAAATGTCAGCAAACTCATGCCGCGCCTACCTTTCCGTGCAGCTAATGCAGGGGTCAATGGTCAGGATAATCATGGGCACGTTGGCAATGAGCACGCCCTGCAGCGCATGCGTCAGACCCGCCAGGTTTTGCGACG
Organism: uncultured Collinsella sp.; assembly: GCA_902470835.1. Classification (GTDB taxonomy): domain Bacteria; phylum Actinomycetota; class Coriobacteriia; order Coriobacteriales; family Coriobacteriaceae; genus Collinsella. Next base: position 1,036 of record CABRHR010000112.1, on the reverse strand, counting down.
TCGGCGTGCGCACGCGGAAACGGTCCAGATTCTTGGTGCCGTTGCCGCGCACATAGTAATACGCCTCGCCACGCGGCTGCTCAATCACAACCTCGCCGCGTGCACCGTCGGCCGGCGTGAGCTTGGTGCGCCCACCGATACCGTCGTGCGGAATCTTGTCCACAAGCTCCTTGATAATATCCATGGCCTGCGTGACCTCGGCACAACGCACCTGGCAGCGGGCATAGCAGTCGCCGTCGGTAGCCACGATCGGCTCAAACGCAGCCAGATCCGAATAGGCGCCGTCACCGAACATGCGCACGTCGTAATCCACGCCCGAGGCGCGACCGAACGGGCCGACCATCGACAGATCCAGCGCGTCCTTCTTGCTGATCACGCCCACGCCGTGCAGGCGCTCGCCGCAGCTATTGTCGTCCAAAAACGTATGCACCAAGGCCTCGTAGTCAGGACGCATGGCATCGAGCGTCTGGACAATGCCCGCCAGTTCGGAGTCCTCAATGTCGTGTTTAAGGCCGCCGATCTCGTTAATCGAAAGGATCACGCGGCCGCCGCAGGTGCTCTCAAAGATCTTAAGAATCTGCTCGCGCAGGGTCCACGAACGATAGAACAGCGCCTCAAAGCCAAAGGCGTCGGCGAGCAGGCCCAGCCACAGCAGATGCGAGTGGATGCGCGAAAGCTCGTGCAAAATGGTGCGGATATACTGCACGCGGCCGGACACCTCGATGCCGAGCATACGCTCGCAGGCGCTGGCATAGCCGCAGCTGTGGCCCACGGCGCAGATGCCGCAGATGCGCTCGGCGATGTAGCCAAACTGGTGCATGTCACGCTTTTCGGTGAGCTTCTCGAGTCCGCGGTGTACAAAGCCGATCTGCGGAATCGCCTCGATGACGCGGTCGTCATCGATCACCAGGTCCAGATGAAGCGGCTCGGGCAGCACCGGGTGCTGCGGGCCAAACGGAATAACGGAGCGATGTGCCATGGACCTTACGCCTGTCTCTTATACACATCTCCGAGCCCACGAGACGCTACGCTATCT
>CABRHR010000111.1 GCA_902470835.1 uncultured Collinsella sp. | reverse complement strand
CACTATCCTCTTCGTCGGCAGCGTCAGATGTGTATAAGAGACAGATGTGCTTTCCGTCTTGCGCAGGACTGTAGAGCAGCAAACTTAACCCGCGCCAGCCGGCCCCGGAGACCCTCCCGGAGGGCCCAAAAAATATTTTCAAAAAAGTTGTTGCGCACCGGACAGACTTCTGTGTATACTAATCCCCGCAGCGCACGCGAGCGGAAACAAACGCGAACGACTGCCTGGGGAGTTAGCTCAGTTTGGTTAGAGCGCCGGCCTGTCACGTCGGAGGTCGCGGGTTCGAGCCCCGTACTTCCCGCCAACGCAATTAAAGCCACGTCTTCGGACGTGGCTTTTTGCGTTTAATAGGCCATCGATCTCATATGCCTCTTTATCCAAATCACCGCAGTTGCAACGAACGAGCCAGCCTCTACTGATATATGTGTTCAAACAGGGGGTTTGTTGCGCAACATCTGTTCAATGAAGCAGGGGGTTCGGTTATACTAAATTGCAATTTAGGCCGTACCTGATTCAGCCAGTCTTCGAGTACGGCATTCAGTGGACACCCAATTTATAATTTGGTTGTTCAGGCGGTCATTTGGCGTCTCGACACAAGCTCGGCCCCGGAGCTCGTTCGAGCTGTTCGTATTCCTTGAAAGGGGAAACATGGACATATCGAGGAAGACTGATTATGCCCTTCGCATGCTTGCGATGCTTGCCGAGGAGCCGGAGCGGTTGCTTTCTGTTCGCACTGCTGCCGAAGAGGTCAATGTTCCGTATTCGTTTGCTCGTTCGATTCAACACGGTTTGGTCCAGGCCGGCATTGTGGAGAGCCTGCGTGGCGTTCACGGCGGCATGCGCCTTAAGGTGAGCCCCGACGATGTCACGATTCGTCAGGTTGTAGAGGCCGTTCAGGGTCCCATGGTCATGAACGACTGCACCGCGCCCGATGGCGACTGTGCGCGCATGGGCACGTGCTGCTATCATCCCCTGTGGGCCGGAGCCCAGGCGCTGATGCGCGACTATCTCGATTCCGTTTCGCTCGGCGATATCGTTGCCCATCGCCAGTTTCCGGCTGTCGATCCCAAGTTCGCCGATCGCGATGCGTTTCCCGAGTACGCTGCTTGCGCGTACGCTTGCCGGGAGGAATAGCGCCGCATAAGGAGCATTGCTATGATTCAGGACCCCTTTCGTTCGATGATTCGTTCGGAAGGGGTCCTGCGTTATCGCGACCTTCCGTGGCGCCGCACGCGCGACCCGTATATCATCTGGCTCTCCGAGGTCATGCTGCAGCAGACGCAGGTACCGCGCGTGGAGACACGCATGCCGGCGTGGCTCGATCGCTTTCCGACTGTCCAGGCACTCGCTCAGGCCGCTCCTTCCGATGTCTTGGATGCGTGGCAGGGGATGGGCTACAATCGCCGCGCCTTGGCGCTCCACAGGGCTGCACAGTGCATTGTGGAGGAATGGGATGGGGAGTTTCCGCGTGAGACGCGCGATCTGGTCGCGCTGCCCGGTATTGGTCCGGCGACGGCGCAAGGCATCCGCTCGTTTGCGTTCGATCTTCCGGGCGTGTATCTGGAGACCAACGTGCGCACGGTCTTTCTGCATCATTTCTTTCCCGATGTGCCGGCCGTTCCCGATCGCGAGCTGGTGCCGCTGATCCAAGCTGCTTGTCCGGCTGCCCCCGGTGCGGTAGCGGACGAGATCGCACCCTTTGCCGCGCCTCAAGACAATGCCGACACGCCGCGCGCGTGGTATTACGCGTTGCTGGATTACGGCGCGTATCTTAAAAAGACGCTGCCCAATCCGTCCAGGCGGTCGGCGGGCTATAGTCGTCAGTCCAAGTTTGAGGGCTCGCGTCGCCAAAAGCGCGCCCACATTGTGCGCATGCTGCTGGCAGCGCGCGATGGGCAGCCGGCAGGCATTACGCTCGTTGAAGCTGTTGCAGGCGTTAACGAGATGGAGACGGCAGCCGGCCGAGAGTCGGTCGAGCGCGAGCTGGTCGCAAGTATTCTTGCCGATCTGGAGCGCGAGGGCTTTTGCCGCTCCGAGGACGATCGTTGGCTGAGTGTATAGCCCGGTCAAATCTGAAGAACAGGATTGTAAGGTTTAGATTCTCGGCATGAGGGCATCCTAAAGACAAGGCCGCTCAAAGCCTATGGGCGGCATGTGTTGAAGGGAAGTACACCTATGGATTTTGAGAACTCTCAGACCAAGAAGAACCTCGAGACTGCTTTTGCCGGTGAGTCCCAGGCACACACCAAGTATCGCTACTATGCATCCAAGGCCAAAAAGGACGGCTACGTTCAGATCTCGAATATCTTTGCCGAGACGGCGGGCAACGAGTCCGAGCATGCCAAGCTGTGGTTTAAGTACCTGCACGACGGCGCCGTTCCGGGCACTCTGGACAACCTGCGCGACGCCGCCGCGGGCGAGAACTACGAGTGGACCACGATGTATGACGAGTTTGCCAAGACCGCCGAGGAGGAGGGCTTTGCCGAGATTGCCGAGAAGTTCCGTGGCGTCGGTGCCGTGGAGAAGGCTCACGAGGAGCGCTACAACAAGCTCGTTGAGCGCATTGAATCGGGCGAGGTGTTTGAGCGCGAGGGCGTAAAGGTGTGGAAGTGCCTGAACTGCGGGCATCTGCATGTTGGTGCCGAGGCGCCCGAGGTGTGCCCGGTGTGCAATCACCCGAAGGCGTACTTTGAGGAGCAGGTGGTGAACTACTAGCGCGTGGCGCTAGCGTGAGCTGGGCCGGGAGGGCCGGACTATCTCCCCTCCTCGCTCACGGCTTCGCAGGGTCGCGTTGAGGGAAGGTAGTCCGGCCCTCCCGGCCCGCTTTGGGTCGTCGCGTGCTTGTTACTGAAAAGCTGATTAGAAGTTTGTGTGCCGCCCCTTATGGGGCGGCACGTTTTTGTGTGGGGATTGGTTGGGACGGCGCCGTTCATGGGTGGGGTACACTGGGTAGCGACTTTTAGCTTATCTACTACCTGATGGGGTGTTTTTTATGGGTAAGAAATCTCGGGCTCGGGTGGCTGCGGCGGGGACTCGCAAGGATCCTGGTCGTCGGGTTGCCGAGGGTAAAAAGGCCGATCGTGCCGAGAAGGACAAAAAGGTCGGCGTGCATGCTCATCCTGAATGGGCGCCTCATCTGAATTCTGCTAGTGAGGATTTGACCGCCAAGCTGTTTACGATGGTCGAGGTCATTTTGGGCGTGGTGCCTGTGGTGGTTATTGGCCTGTTCCTGGCCTCTAAAGATGCCACGAGCGTGGATAAGCTCACCGATGTCTTTTCTCAGGACCCCTCGATGGTGGTTACGTTTATCTCTGCGTGCCTGCAGCCGTTTGTGGCGTACATGCTGTACATGATTTATCGCAAATACTGCGAGGGCGATGCGGGCTTTGCCGCCGGAAACCTGATTGGCCTCTTGTGCTCCGAGATCTTGCTGCTCAATATTCCCGGCATCATCGGCATGGGCATCTTGCTGTGGCGTGCCTGGCGCAATGTTGCCCCGCACTTTGAGAGCTGGCTATTTGAGCGCCGTTTTACGGGCGTGGTGGCCGACATTGCCGGTTCGCTCGTGATTCTGGCCTTGGCGTTTATGTGCGCCACCGTCGCCCGAGGTCTCGCGGGCATGTAAAGCTGCCTTCACCGACTGCGGAGCACAGGGCGGGGAAACACCTTTCCCTCTCGCTCACGGCTCCGCAGGTCGCGCGAGGCAAAGGTGTTTCCCCGCCCTGTGCTCCGGCGTTGAGTCGTCGCATGCTCGTTACAGAAAAGCTGATAATAAGTTTGCGTGCCGCCCCTTTTGGGGCGGCACTTTTTGTGTGTGGTCCCGGTCTTCACAATTTTCGTCAAGCTTTTGGTTAGGTTTTGGTCGGTTGGCGCAAGGGCGAAAGGGCAAAAGATTGCTGGCGAAAAAAGCTCAAAGAAAGTGCTGGTAGGGGAGTTGTTGAGCTTTTTGACAGTTTTCTGACAAAAGAATCTTTGCGGCTATTGCCACGGATTTCGTTGCCGCAGCCGCGATGGTGCGGGATGCTGGGCGCAAGCGTCGAATGCTCCGATTGAGGAGGCCAACATGGATCTGTTTCTTGAGACCCCGCAGCAACAAGCCGAGCGCATGTTGCGCCAACAGCAGCGGCTTATGGAGATGCAAATGCAAGGGGCAGCCGTCCAGCCTCCTGCGCAAAACGCCGCGCCCGCGGTATCGTCTGCGGGTGAGGTGGACCCAGGAGCCTATTCCGTACAGCAAGATTCATATGCGCAGGAGCTTGCGTTCGACAAGCGTCGTGCGCGTCGCCGTCGCTGGGCCCAGCGCCTGCATACGCTGGCGATGATCGTGCTGATCCCGTTGGGACTCGCGGCAATCTTCTTGGCCTCATATGCCCTCACGTGCATTCTCAACGGCGCCTCGCCCAGCGAGGTGCTTGAGCATTCGGCAGCTCTCGGTCAGCGCCTAGGTGATGTCGTAACAACCATCCGCGCCGGCTGGGAGAGTTAGCGTTTGTTACATTAGGACTTCTGGGGTGCAGGGATTATCGCCACGAGTAGAATTCTTGCATCCTGTGGGTCCTGTCGTGCGACTGAATAGTATTATTGATGATGAATAATATTAGGATTTTGCTATGCATAAGCAGGATTTAGAGCAGACTCTTTTGGGCATTGACGAAGAGGCGGAGCTGGAAATAGGTCCAAGAGACGATAGACCGAGCGTTGTATTGGTGGGAGGGAGCGCCTTCATGCTTAACGATGTGACGAATCGGTCGGTTACACATGACATTGATGTCTTTGAGGCAGACAGGTGCCTCCGCGAGATCATAGCTCGATACCCCGAGGTGAATGGTATGGCGGTGGCATATTGTAATCAGATGCCATTCAATTACGAAGATCGTTTGATTCCCTTGGATATTGGGGCGCGTTTTATCAGGTACTTTACGCCATCCTTGGAGGACCTGGCGGTAATGAAGCTCTATGCCTACCGTCCGAACGACATCGTCGATCTTCATAGCCAGGCATTCGTCGACCGACTTGATTGGGGACTGCTCGAACGGCTTATATTCGACGAGGGCGAGGCGCTGGCGTCGTCGCCTTCGGAGCGGAGTTATCAAGAGATGGTCTGCGCATACAGGCAATACAAAAAGGAGGTGCTCGGTTGAATCTGACCTTTGAGGGATTCTTAAAAGGCTATTGCCGAGAGCTATCCGGACAGCAGTCGCTCAGTTTTAGAAAACTGGTTAAGCAGGCGACGACGGTTGCGCCGCGCGTGGCGGAGCCCCTGTTTTTGCTCGCTTTGGCGCAAGGAAAAGCCGAATACGTTCTGGGCTTATCCGAGGGTTCGTGGATGGAAGAGGGTTACCGAGGTGTTTTGTCCTTGTACGCCCAAACGGGTAGCCTGGCATCTCTATGCGCCGAGGACAAACTCCCTAATCGTTATGCCAACGTTTGGCGTGCGTATAGAGCGGTGAAGGAAAAGCCAGTGGCGGACAGAAGGATCAACGCTCTGATGCGAAAAAGAACGTTGGGAGCGCTAGAGGAATCGGGCGTAACGCGCTACGGTCTCTGCCGCGATTTGAATCTGAATAAGGGAAACGTGTACGCATACTTAGCCGGCGATGACTCAAAGGTGAGCAGGGAGACGGCGCGCCGCATTATGGAATATGCGGAGGAGAGGGGCGCCCAAGAAGGGGCCGGGCGCCCGGTGCGTGTGGCGGGGTAAGATTGATCGCGGTTTTGATTGATGATCGATTGGGTTTGTTGGGCGGAGACTATGTCTGCTATTGATATCGTGCTTGTTGTGATCGCCTTGGTGGCGGTGGGGGTTGCTGTGGCTTGTGCTCTGCAACTCAAGGGCCTTCGCACCGAGCTGCGGGGGCGCGGCGATAGCGGGGCAGAGATGCTGGCTGCGCTCGAGCAGGCCAACAACTGTCTCTTATACACATCTCCGAGCCCACGAGACGCTACGCTATCTC
>CABRHR010000110.1 GCA_902470835.1 uncultured Collinsella sp. | reverse complement strand
CACTATCCTCTTCGTCGGCAGCGTCAGATGTGTATAAGAGACAGGCTTCACATTTGGTTGCATTTATGGATAATAGAACTCGTCAAGACGCACGTCCGGAGAGGGCCCTTACGGGACCGGACAAGCGCCCCATCGCCATCGATCGAAAGGATCGAATCATGAAGTTTGTTTGCCCCGTTTGCGGTTATGTGGAAGAGTTCGACGGCGACCAGCTGCCCGAGGACTTCAAGTGCCCCCAGTGCGGCGTTCCCGGTTCTCGTTTCCTGAAGCAGGAGGAGGGCCAGCTCGAGTGGGCTGCCGAGCACGTCGTGGGCGTCGCCAAGATGGAGGGCGTCTCCGAGGATATCGTTGCCGACCTGCGCGCCAACTTTGAGGGCGAGTGCTCTGAGGTCGGTATGTACCTGGCCATGGCTCGCGTCGCCCATCGCGAGGGTTATCCCGAGATCGGCCTGTACTGGGAGAAGGCTGCCCACGAGGAGGCCGAGCACGCCGCCAAGTTCGCTGAGCTCCTGGGCGAGGTCGTGACCGACTCCACCAAGAAGAACCTCGAGATGCGCGTTGAGGCCGAGAACGGCGCCACCGCCGGCAAGACCGATCTCGCCAAGCGCGCCAAGGCCGCTGGTCTCGATGCCATCCACGACACCGTGCACGAGATGGCTCGCGACGAGGCCCGCCACGGCAAGGCTTTCGCCGGCCTGCTCAAGCGCTACTTCGGCTAAGCCAAACGCCTGAGAGACATTCTCTAGCTTTATAAGGCCCGGACCGCATGGTTCGGGCCTTTTTCGTGCCTCACAAACTTGTTAACTCCCTGAAATAGGACCGCCTTCGGCATAGGTTTCTCGTCAAAAACTAAGTGAGTAGACTTTTTGGAACTTGCCAAGCACGCCATCCATATTGCTTTATAAAGCCGCAGGTAAATGACTTATTGCAAAACGGCCTGGTCGCCAAAGTGTCAAAAGTCTACTCACTTAGAACCGCAGCCGTCCACGATCGAGCTGTTTTGTGTCTAACGGGCATCTTTCCGTCGATTACTCCCAATTTTGTCCAGTCAACAAATAGTTCAGACCTGAGTAATGTCTCAGCCCTTTGCTCATCTGAGCTTTTATCACGATATTCAGCATCGAGCATCCTGCATACGGCCTTAACGATCGCGCGGAATCTATCCTCATCGGATATCTGTCTGTGTGTCAGGAGAAGTACATCGTAGCCCATGGCTTGAAGGGCTGTCATGCGGTCAGCGTCACGCAAGCCATCCCCTGCGCGTCCGTGCGAGGCCTTTCCCTGACATTCAATAGCCACCTGTCGCCTGCCGTCCGGCGAAGACAAAAGTAGATCGATATACACACGGGACTTTCCCACAATCGCTCGAGCACTTGTGCTTAACGTCACTTCGACATTGAGCTCTATACCGCAAAACCCTTCGCCTCCCAAGGCTCGCGGCAGTCCAAGCAACAAATACGCCTCGACCTCAAAAGGCGACGCGGCACCCAATGGAACGAGTTGCGATACCGCCATAAATCTATTGCTGTAACGCATCCCGCAAACATCTGAACAAAAACGATCAAGGTCTCCGCCCAAAACCAAAGCATCTCGACGCCATACATTTGAGGCGGTGCCGTCCTCGGACGGGCAGCGCACCCAACCGAACGTTGTCGAAATCGCGCCCGAATCAATTGCACGCCTAAGCTCCGCCTCAAGTGCCGCCGGCAGAGCGCACACCGCAAACAAGCCACACATCTCCGCCAATACCAAAAGAAGCTGAAGATCCGTCAGATGCCGCGACATGATGAATGCCGTCAGCAGAGGAGACGTAACCAAAAACCCATGCTCCGTTTCCAGCACGGATTCCCTGGGGAGCTCACCAAGAAACAGCCGCTGCCTAATGCTGGCAGGACAAGTCCGTTTGTTTCTCGTCCGAACCAATGTATACAACGGAAAGCCGAACACAACCGCAGCCGTCGGGTTACGGGCGAGGTCATATCGCTGCCGGTCTTCTTCCGGCCGTGGAAGCGGCGGACATAGAGCGCGGACCTGAGGGGGCAAACGCCAATACCTAAAAGCCGATATGTCACAAAGTAGATCCTTCATACGCACAGGAAACCACGAATTTCAACCCAGTCAGTCACACATTGGCGCGAACGCGCCAAAAATGGTGCCGAACGGACTGCCAAGTTTTCAACAGCCCTCCCCAACTGGCCAAAAGCTTGCCGAGAGCTGGACGAAGTTCTGTTGAAAACCCCATTTTTTTCTCATGCAGAAGCTTTGCGCGACAAGTGAGTAGACTTTTTTGAACATCCCGAGCAGCCCGGTCATCCTGCTTTTCAAAACCGCAGGTAGATAGCTTGTTACAAAACTGCCTGGTCGCCAAAGTTCCAAAAGCCTACTCACTTAGGTTGCAGAGTGCTCCCATTAGCTGCGATTCCAAGGTATTTAGCGCTTTTGGACTCAAATCGTCATACTGAACAAGAATTTGACTTGAGTTTTCAGGGACAGATGCGCCATCGGCACACCAATAACAGTCACTGATATCGACAAAAGGGATACTCGAGCGCGTGAGGGCCCGCACAAAAGAGCTTCCGCCCGCTCCGCGCTCCGCAACCACGGTGCAGTAAAGGCCCGCGTCTGCATGCTCGATCGAGACTTCTCCTGCCGGAAATACCTTCCGCACAATCGCCATCAGGCCATCACGCGCCTCGCGAGCACGAACGCGCACGCGGTTCACATGTCGCTCGTAATCACCCGATTCCAGCAAACGCGCCAAAGCGACCTGGTCAACAGAGCTCACCGACGAGGCGTAGAAACCAAGGTTGCGCCTAAACCGCTCCATTAGCTCATCGGGCAACACCATGTACGCTAGACGCAACGCCGATGACAGGCTCTTCGAAAACGTGTTGGTGTAGATAACCGACTGGGCGGCATCGATCGACGCGAGCGCGGGAATCGGCTTGCCGGCAAGGCGAAACTCGCAATCAAAGTCATCTTCGATGAGATACCGACCTGGTCGCTCGGCGGCCCAGCTCAGCAGCGCATAGCGACGCGCAATGCTCGTCACAAGGCCGGTCGGATACTGATGGGACGGCATCAGGTGAAGGACATCGGTCCCGCTTTTCTGCAGAGTGCCCAAGTCCACGCCCTCATCATCCAACGGGATATGTCGAACTTTGCAGCCCATAGCCTGATAGATGCGCGTCAGGCGCAAATAGCCCGGGTCCTCAACGGCATACACCTTGTCCGCGCCAAGCAACTGAACCAACATGGTATCGAGCAACTGAGCACCCGCACCGATAACAATGTTATTAGAATCGACATTCATGCCCCTTGTCCCACGCAGGTGGTGAGCGATTGCGCATCGTAGCCGAGCAGTGCCCTGCGCCGGTGCGGGCGAAAAGATTTCGCGCTCGTCTTCAGATGCCAGCGTCGCCCGTAGCGCGCTTTGCCAAAGCCGCGCCGCCTCCAAAGCAGAAGGAGAAAGCGCATCGAATCGCTCGACCTGTCCGTTGACATCATGCGTGTTGGGACCCACAGAAACGACATCTCGGTCGATGCCCTCCGAAGCCAAAGGAAAAACCGGTGCATCCGGAAGCTCGCAAGCGTAGTAGCCACGCCGCGGCTTTGAGCAAATATAGCCCTCGGCAAGTAACTGGCTATATGCATTCTCGATGGTAATAACACTGATTCCCAGATGACTGGCAAAGGCGCGCTTGGACGGCAGATGCTCCCCCGCCGCAATGCGTCCAGCTACGATATCATCTCGAATTTGCTGGTAAACATACTCATAGAGCGATGCTTCGCCGCGTTTTTCCAAATTGTAGTCAAGCATGAGCCTATCACCTGACCTTATTAAGTCATTCAATCTGGTATTAATCTGACCTTGTCATTATCTCGAAAACTGAGTATTTCGCCATACCCAGCTCCCCGATAGGATGTTCCGTCAAGCAATGCACATGCCAACCAAGGGAGCAACCATGGCAGAACAGACCAGCAAGGCCGATCGCGTCAAACTCAATCGCGAACTCGCGCAGATGCTCAAGGGCGGCGTTATCATGGACGTCACCACACCCGAGCAGGCGCGCATCGCCGAGGAGGCAGGCGCCTGCGCCGTCATGGCACTCGAACGCATCCCGGCCGACATCCGCGCCGCAGGCGGCGTCTCGCGCATGAGCGACCCCAAGATGATCAAGGGCATCCAAGAGGCCGTTTCCATCCCTGTTATGGCCAAGTGCCGCATCGGTCACATTGTCGAGGCACAGGTCCTGCAGGCCATCGAGATCGATTACATCGACGAGTCCGAGGTTCTTTCCCCTGCCGATGACGTCTATCACATCGACAAGACCCAGTTTGACGTGCCGTTTGTCTGCGGCGCCCGCGATTTGGGCGAGGCGCTGCGCCGTGTTGCCGAGGGCGCCACGATGATTCGCACCAAGGGCGAGCCGGGCACGGGCGACGTCGTTCAGGCCGTGCGCCACATGCGCAAGATCCAAAAGCAGATCCGCGACGTTGTTGCCCTTCGCGATGACGAGCTCTTTGAGGCAGCCAAGCAACTGCAGGTTCCGGTCGAGCTGGTGCGCGAGGTCCATGCCACGGGAAAGCTTCCCGTCGTGAACTTTGCCGCCGGCGGCGTAGCGACCCCCGCCGACGCCGCGCTGATGATGCAGCTGGGCGCCGAAGGCGTCTTTGTCGGCTCGGGCATCTTTAAGAGCGGCGACCCCGCCAAGCGTGCCGCCGCCATCGTCAAGGCCGTGGCAAACTTCACCGATGCCAAACTCATCGCCGAGCTTTCGGAGGACCTGGGCGAGGCCATGGTGGGCATCAACGCCGACGAGATCGAGATTATCATGGAGGAGCGCGGGCGCTAGTCCAGCAGAAGGGATCGCACATGAGCGATTATGCAGACCAAACGGTCGCCGTGCTGGCGGTCCAAGGCGCTTTTGCCGAGCACGAGGCAAGGCTATCCGAGCTGGGCGCACGTTGTATTGAGCTGAGGCAGGCGGCTGATTTGAAGCAGGACTTTGACCGTCTGGTACTTCCCGGCGGCGAGTCTACCGTTCAAGGGAAGCTGCTTGATGAGTTGGGCATGCTCGAGGAGCTTCGTGCCCGTATCGCTGAAGGCATGCCCGTCCTGGGCACCTGCGCCGGCCTGATTCTGCTGGCTCACGACCTTGCCGCCCACGACGATAAGGGCACGCCGCGTTTGGCAACCATGGATGTACTTGTCGAGCGCAATGCCTACGGCAGGCAGCTCGGTAGCTTTCGAACCAAGGGGCAGGTAACCGGCATCGACGGTGAAGTGCCGCTGACGTTCATCCGCGCGCCCCGCATCGTCGAGGCCCACGGCGACGCCAAGGCCTTAGCGAAAGTCGACGGCCGTATCGTCGCCGCCCGTCAGGGCAACCAGCTCGGCGTAACCTTCCACCCCGAACTCGACGAAGACACCCGCCTCCACGAGCTCTTCCTCCAAATGTAGGCATCGAAATCATCAAACGAAATGAGAGTGGATAATCTCCCACTTTGAACTTGGATGCAGGCTCAAACCGGGAGATTATCCACTCTCATGCTATGTAGTCGTTGGGGACGCTCTTAAACGACTAGTCAAACAAGAACGTCCCCAACGACTATCTTTTAGCAGGTCTGGATCATGGCAATGCCGATGTTTTGACACCGACAGCGAGCGCCCACCAGAGCGAACAAATTGGCATGAAAAGAGGACGGCATAGACCTTCTGGTCATGCCGTCCTCTTTGAATGACAAGTTGTCGCTCTGGTGGGCGCGCAGCGTCAACTAGTTACGCGGTTCGTAGAACCGCGTAACCCCTAAAAACGGTTGCCGCGGAAACCGCCGCCGTTGCGGCCGCCACGATCGCCACCGCGACCGCCGCGGTCGTTACCACGGTTGCCGCCGAAGCCACCACGGTTGCCACCGCGATCGCCATAGCCACCACGGTTGCCGCCAAAGCCGCCGCGACCGCCACGGT
>CABRHR010000109.1 GCA_902470835.1 uncultured Collinsella sp. | reverse complement strand
CTACACTATCCTCTTCGTCGGCAGCGTCAGATGTGTATAAGAGACAGCGGTCGGCTCGATCTTCGCCCTGTTCTCGAATCTTGTTTTTGGCGCACTTTCCGACCACTGCCACAGCCGCTTTGGCAAGCGCACGCCGTTTATCGTTGTCGGCGGCTTTATCTGCGGCTGCGCCTTCTGGAGCACTTCGGTTGCCACCACGCTTCCTATGATCGTCGCCTCCTGGTGTGTGCTGCAGATTGGTCTTAACTGCATGCTTGCTCCCGCCGTTGCCGTGCTTTCCGACCGTATTCCGCTCAACAAGCGCGGTACGCTTTCCGCTTTCTATGGCGGCGGTGCAACGGCTGGTCAGTCTATCGGCACCATCATCGGTACGCAGTTCCTCTCCAATCCGGTGCCCGGCTTTATTATCGGTACAGTTTCTTGGTTCCTGACCGGCATCCTTGCCACCATTATTTGGCCGCGCGAGAAGTCTGCCACGCTTGCCGAGGGCGAGCAGTCCGAGAAGCTCAACCTCAAGTCGCTGCTGCTCATGTTCGTTCCGCCCACCAAGAACTGCCGCGACTTCTACCTGGCACTCTTTGGCCGCCTTCTCCTCATCTTTGGTTACTTCTGTATCAACGGCTATCAGCTATACATCCTCGAGAAGTACATCGGTCTTCCAGTGGCAGAAGCCGGCGCGGTCCTTTCGAGTATGTCCGTCGTGATCATGGTCGTGTCGCTTGTCGCCTCGCTCACCTCGGGCGCCATCTCCGACAAGATCGGCCGCCGCAAGCCCATCATCCTCGTTGCAACGATCATGATGTGCACTGGTATCGCCCTGCCCTGGCTGCTTAAGTCCGTTGCTGGCATGTACGGCTTCGCTCTGCTGGCCGGTCTTGGCTACGGCATCTATTCTTCCGTGGACCAGGCGCTCAATGTCGACGTCCTGCCCGATAAGGAGAATGCCGGCAAGGACCTGGGTATCCTCAACATCGCCAACACCATCGGCCAGATTCTCGGTCCCATCGTGACTTCGGCAATTGTTGTCGCCACCGGTTCCTACTTCATGGCGTTCCCGATCTCCATCGTGCTCATCGCCGTGGGCTATGTGTTCATCATGCTCATCAAGAGCGCCAAGTAATCCGCCACTCTCTTTCCTTCCGTCGGGCAGCGTTCATGTTGCCCGACGGACTCCGACTATTCAATCGCTTAACTTGGAGGCGTTATTATGACCACCGTCGAGCAGTACAAGGTGTTTAAGCTCGAGCTCGCAGGCACTGCGGCCGGCAATCCCTATGTCGAGGTCGAGCTGTCGGCACACTTCGATCGAGCGGACGGCATGGACAGCTTTGAGGTCCGTGGCTTCTACAAGGGTGACGGCAACTATGGAATCAACTTTATGCCTGAGAGTGCCGGCGTCTGGAACTACGTGGTGAGTTCCAATGACCCCGCGCTCGATGGTGCCGCCGGCTCCTTTGAGGCCACGCCTGCCACGGGCGACAACCATGGTCGTGTTCTGCTGGCAAAAGATGTGCTTGCCCACAATGCCCCGTTCATTACCGACGAAGATTTCAATTTTGCGTACGAGGACGGCACACGCTACCTGCCCTTCGGCACCACTTGCTATGCGTGGACCAATCAAGATGCCGAGCTGCAGGAGCAGACGCTTCAGACGCTCGCCACAGCGCCCTTTAACAAAATCCGCATGTGCGTCTTCCCCAAGTTTTACGACTATAACGTCGAGGATCCGGCGATGTATGCTTACGAGGGCGAGAAGGGCAGCTTTGACCATTACCGCTTCTACGAGCCGTTTTGGGAGAACCTCGAGCACCGCATTGAACAACTTGACGAGCTGGGCATCCAGGCGGACCTTATCGTTTTGCACCCGTATGATAAGCCCGAGGACTGGGGTTTCTCTCGCATGACGCGCGAGGAGGATGTCTTCTACCTGACGTATGTGGCTCGCCGTTTCTCGGCATACAAGAACATCTGGTGGAGCCTCGCCAATGAGTGGGACCTTATGCCGTGGAAGCCGGCTGAGGACTGGGACCGCTATGCCCGCATCATCATGGCGAACGACCCGTATGGACACTTGCGCAGCATCCACAATTGCCGCGAGATCTTTGACCACAGCCGTCCGTGGATTACGCACGTGAGCTACCAGAGGTGCGACCTCAAAAACACAGCAGAGGACGTCACCATGTTGCGCGCGCAGTATAGCAAGCCGGTTCTGATCGACGAGGTCGGCTATGAGGGCAATATCAACTGGGGCTGGGGCAACCTTACGGCCCAGGAGCTCGTCCGTCGTTTTTGGGAGGGCAGCCTGCGCGGCGGTTATGTCACGCATGGCGAGACCTACGTCGACCGCGGTCCCAAGCTTTGGTGGGCACATGGCGGCGAGCTCTTTGGTGAGTCGCCCGACCGCATCGGTTTCTGCCGCCGCTTTATGGAGGCGCTGCCGGATGATTTTGATTGGGTGCCCGACGAGATCGGCGTCCTCGATGGTACGTTTACCTGGGACGTTACCTGCATGTCCAACGACCATGGCCGCGGGACTGCCGATGTTGTTATGTACTTTGGCTTTAATCGCCCGGCGTATCGAGAGTTCGAGGGCGCCGAGGGCAAGCGTTATACCGTCGACGTGATTGACACGTGGAACATGGCCGCCGAGACGCTCGAGGGCACTTTCGAGGGTAAGTTCCGTATCGATCTGCCGAGCCGTCAGTACATGATGCTGCGTATTCGCGAGGCAAAGACCGAGCGGTAGAGACAATCTCAGACGAGACTAGCCAATGCCGAGACGGTTTCCGTTCCGGCATTCGGCATTTGAGGATGCAGATAAGAGGAGTAGGACTTGAAAGAGTACTTTGGTATCGACGTGGGCGGTACGGCGGTCAAATGGGCTGTGTTGGGCGAGGATTTTTCTATCCACGCGCGTGGAAGCCTGCCGACTGGTTTTACCACAGCCGAAGAGACGGTCGAGTCTCTGATTGAGCTCGTTGAACCGTACCTCAACCGTGTTTCGGCCGTGGGCGTGAGCGCTCCGGGCGGCATCTATGAGGGCGATCTTGACGGCACGATTCATCGTGGCGGATCGCTCACCTATATGGATGGATGTCCCCTTGGAAAAATCATGCGCGAGCGCTTGGGCGTACCCGTCGCCGTTAATAATGACGGCAAGTGCTGCGCTCTGGGTGAATACGCGGCGGGAGCGCTGCGCGGCGCGCGGTTTGGCGTCGTGCTCGCTATCGGCACTGGTATCGGCGGCGGCATCGTCATCGACGGAAAGGTGCTTCGCGGCGCGCATTGCTTTGCGGGCGAATTTAGCTTCTTGCGCAACGATGTGGCGCGTCCGGCGAGTATAGAAAGTACCTTTGCCGGTACGGGCGGATGGCGTGCGCTTCGCGACGCGGCGGTTGCCGAAAAGGGGCTGCCGGAGAACTCTCCCGTAGATGGGCGTCGGGTGTTCGAATGGATTGAGTCCGGCGATGCTGATGCTCAGCGTGCGCTTGACCGCTATGCGCGGACCTTCGATGCGCAGCTTGTTAATCTTCAGGCTGTGATTGATCCCGAGGTATTTGTTATTGCGGGCGGTATTTCCTGCCATCCGGAGCTTATCGACGCCCTGCGCAAGCAGATGCCCGTCGCGCTTGCGGGGTACGAGGGCGGCCTCGCCGGTATTCCCGAGCCGCAGATTAAGGCCGCGCAGCTCGGCAACGATGCAAACTTGGTTGGCGCAGTCCAGGAGGCCATGCGTTTGCAGTAGTTGCAACATAAACCACCACAAAGGTGCAGGCACCTTTGTGGTGGTTTTTGTTTTTAGGCGGTGGCGATGATGAGGGTTGGGGCGTCGATGCCGGTGGCCTCGGCGATTGAGGTGGCGATGGAGCCATCGGGGTCGCGGTCCATCACGATGGTGTCGACATCGGTAAGTTCGGCGAAGCGATACATGCCGCGTCCGTTGACCTTGCTCGCGTCCATGAGCGCCACGCTCTTACGCGCAGCGGTGATCATAGCGGTTTTGGTCTCGGCCATCTGCGGAAAGTCGGTGGTAAAGCCACAGCCTGGAACAAAGGCACCGGGGCACATAATGGCGAGGTCGGCGTGAACCATCTGCAGTGCCTGCATGGTGAGCGGACCGTACAGATAGCGGTGCCCTTTGCGCAGCGCGCCGCTCAGCATGACGACATCGACCGAGGGCATACTCTCGTCGATGTAGTCGGCGATGGTAATGTCTGCGGTGATGACGGTGATGCCGTCGCGTTGGTCGAGCAGGCGGACAAATTCGAGCGCGGTGGTGCCCGAGTCGATGAGCAGCGTGTCGCCGTCGCTGACGAGTGCGATGGCGCTTTGCGCGATGGCCTGTTTGGCGGCAACGTTGACGTTGATGCGGCGATCCTGCGTGGAGACGGTTAGGCGTTTGTGGAGTGACACGGCGCCACCATGTGTGCGGCGCAGTTTGCCGGCCTCGGCGAGCGCGTCCAGATCGGCGCGGGCCGTGACGGAGGAGATGCCAAAGGTCTGGGCGATTTCTGCCACCTGAACTGAGGCGTTGTGCTCGAGCATCTCCATGATTGCGGCGCGACGCTCATCGGCGAAAGCACGGGTTGTAGCGTGGGCCATGACTGCTCCATTCTCAGCAAAATTTGCAGGAATTGTGTTGACTCTATTTTCGTTCATTTTCTTTTTGAGTAAGAAAACGCCTTTCGATTACTTATCTTTTCTACAAAAGAAAGACAATCAAGACTCAAAACTCAATATCGAACGCATGCGCTTGGCACAATACCCTTCCGTTTGCTTTTCAAAATTGAGAGTCTTGCCCTGCGGAGTGACAACATCTCGCACATTCATACCCGCTGAATTTCATACAATGAGCGCAGCAAAACGCAAGGTAAAATGCCTTGCGAACACGTACGCCCGATGTCCAGATGCGGGCGAGGGAGAGGAGCAAACGCTCATGGCACTTGTTACCACCGAAAAGATGCTCAAGGACGCTCAGGCCGGCCACTACGCCGTCGGCGCGTTCAACGTCGAGAACCTCGAGTTTGTTATGGCCGTTCTGGCCGCTGCCGAGGAGACCAAGTCCCCCGTCATCATGCAGACCACCCCGGGCACCATCAAGACCGCTGGCCTGGATTACTTCTACGGCATGGTCAAGGCTGCCGCCGAGCGCGCTTCCGTGCCCGTCGCTCTGCACCTCGATCACGGCGATGGCTATGACCGCTGCATGCAGGCCTTCCGCACCGGCTACACCTCCGTTATGATCGACGGCTCGCATGAGTCCTTCGAGGACAACATCGCCCTGACCAAGTCCGTCGCCGACGCTGGCCGTGCCATGGGCGTGCCTGTCGAGGCCGAGCTCGGCAAGGTCGGCGGCAAGGAGGACGACGGTCCCGCGGTTGAGGGCGAGAGCCCCTACACCGATCCGGCCGAGGCCAAGGAGTTCGTCGAGCGCACTGGCTGCACCTCGCTGGCCATTGGTGTTGGCACCAGCCACGGCGTGTACACGAGCGATCCGCACATCGAGCAGTCCGTGGTCAAGGCCATCCGCGACGCCGTCGACGTGCCGCTGGTCCTGCACGGCACCTCTGGCGTGCCCGATGAGCAGGTTGCCGAGGCTGTGAAGAACGGCATCTGCAAGGTTAACTACGCCACCGAGCTGCGTCAGGCCTACACCAAGGGCTTCATGGCATACATGGCCGAGAACCCTGCCTGCTTCGACCCCAAGAAGCCGGCCAAGGAGGGCATGCGCGAGATCACCGAGCTGGTTAAGATCCGCATGACCAACCTCAACTCTGTGGGCAAAGCAGAGTAACAACAAGGGCACTCTGATCCCACCGGACGGTTTGGGCGGGTCCCGTACTTAGTTTCCAAAACGTCCTCGCGCATGAAGGCCCCCGTTGTCTCGCTTCTTCGAAGCGTTGACAACGGGGGCCTTCGCGCTGCGGAATGATTTTGGAAACTAAGTACGGGACCCGCCCAAACCGTCCTGCTCAATCGCCCTTGTGGCGTTGGGACTGAAAGGGTGGGGCGCGGGGGCTACT
>CABRHR010000108.1 GCA_902470835.1 uncultured Collinsella sp. | reverse complement strand
CAGGCGGCCGAGCATGGCGAAGCCCATGGCCGGCAGGATGTTGGCGGCGACGCCGAAGCCGGCAAGGACAAAGTCGGGAATGAAGTCGAGCATGCCCTGGATGGCGTCAGCGCCCAGATAGAACGAAAGCGAGCACAGCAGGAATGCCATGATGCAACCGGTCGAGCCGATCAGGAAATGCATGGCATAGACGCCCTTGAGGTTGCCCTGGCCGGAGAAGACGTCTGCGCGGTCGACCAGGATCGGCAGGGCCGCGTTCAGGATGTTCTTGATAGCAAGGCACAGCGTGGCGATGGGCATGGCGAGCGCGATGGCAGCCTCGGTGCCCTGGCCCAGCTGGATGGCGAAGGCGCAGGCGAGTACGCCGCCGATCGTCTCATCGGGCGGCACATAGGCGCCGATGGAGATCGAACCCATGAACAGCAGCTCGAGGCTCGCGCCGATCGCGAGGCCAGACTGCAGGTCTCCCAGCACCAGGCCCACGAGCGGGCACAGGACGATGGGGCGGAACGCGTAGAGCGTACCGAGCTGGCAGTCGAACTTACCAAATGCGGCGATAAGTCCGATGAGGATTGCTTGGGTAAGCATACATCCCCCTTTCCATATAGGACACTACGAAGAGCCGGAGCTCTTCGAAATTAACCGCCTAGAGCACGCTGGCGCAGTCTACCTTGGGGTCATCGGCCAGAGGACGGATCTCGACCTCGACGCCACGGTCCAGCATCTCGCGTACATCGGCTTCCTCGGCTGCGGTCAGGAAGATCTGGCGAGAGACCTGACGTGCATCGGGGCGCTTCTCGTCCTTGGGCTTGGTGTTGCCCAGGTTAATCGACTTGATCTGCGGGCAGCCCTCGACCAGCTGCTTTGCCTCGGCGATGGTGGCAACGCAGATGATCATCTTGTACTTGTCGGTCACGCCCGAGTTAATGGCCTCGATGGCGTTCGCCATATCCTTGATGACGAGCTTGCAGCCGGCGGGCTTGCCCATCTTGAGCGTGGTCTTCCATACCAGGTCGTTGGCGACCTTGTCGCCCACGCAGAAAATGCAGTTGGAGCCGAGGCCCTGGACCCAAGAGACTGCGACCTGGCCATGAAGCAGACGATGGTCGACGCGAAGTAGCTGAATCATAATGTGACCCCCCAAAGGTCTTGTGCCGGCGAGCGGCGTTGCAATAGGTGCTGCGGATTAGAACTCTTCTTCCTCGTCGTCATCGACCAAAAGATCGTTGACGAACTTCACGCGCGTATCGTCCGCAGCGACGATGGCGCGAATCGTCTCCTCAACCGGCGCCGACTCATCGGAGAACAGCAGCTGGATGAGCAGCGGAAGGTTCATGTTGGTAACGAGGTACGTGCGGGGACGCGTCTGGACGATCTTGGTGAACTCGTTGTTGACGCTGCCGCCAAAGAGGTCGGTGCAGACGACGACATCATCGTCGGCAGACATGCCTGCCAGCAGTTTTTGGGCCTCCTCGGCCACGTCCATGCGATCATCGACAAACATTGAAAGGTCATGGACGTTGTCGCGAGCGCCCGAGAGCAGCTCAACGCTCTCCTTGATGCCGGTAGCGAAGTGCGCATGGCTGGCGATGATGTACTGTCTCATTCTGCGAATCCTTCCGTGACTGACGCGTCCCCGCGCTTGGCTTTAGTAGTCGAACTGGTGATAGTAGCGACGATACTTGAGGTTGTGCTTGGTGACCGTCTCGTAGTAGCGAGCCAGGCGGTCAGTCACGAGCACCGTCAGGATCCACGGGGAAACGATGACGCGGAAGTCGTCGTCAAGGCCGGGGATGGCGAACTCGGCGGTGTCGATGATGTTGATGTCGGTGTCGCCGGTCACGCCGCGGGTCAGGAACGCGCGGGCGCGCTCGTCGAGCTTGCGGTTCTCGTCCTCGCCCATGAACAGGAACACGGGGACGCCGGGCTCCACGAGCTCGAGGGTGCCGTGGAAGAAGTCGGCCGAGGTGATGTAGCGGGTGCGCTTCCACTGCATCTCCTCCAGGATGCACATCGAGAACAGGATGGTCTCGCCCCACAGGGCGCCGGAGCCGATGAACATGGTGTAGGGGGCCAGGGCGTACTTCTTGGCGAGCTCCTCGGCGCGCGGCTCGAAGCGCTTGCGGATATCGAGCATATCCTTCCAGATGTCCTTGGTCTGCTCGATGAACAGGTCGAACTTGGGGAAGCAACCGCGACGGTTGAGCAGGCGCAGGCCGAAGCAGTCGGCGAGGTAGTAGCCCTTCTCGCAGCCACCGGAACCATGGTCAGAAGCCATGGCGACGCAGTTCTCGGCACCGACAGCCTGGCCGATGAGACCCTCGGGCTTGGTCATGGCGTAGACGCGGACACCCATGTCCTTCATCTTCTTGACGGCCTCGAGGACCTCGGGGGTGGTGCCGGACTCGGAGGCGGTGAGCACGACGGACTTGTCGGTCATGCGCTTGTGGCCGGAGACGTTCCACTCGGCGGCGTGGATCAGGTAGACCTCGAGATCGCGGTCGCCGAACTTGTTCATGAGGTACTCGAGCTGCATGAGCTCATCCCAGGTGCCGCCCACGCCCATCAGGAAGACGGCGTCATAGCCCTCGTCGGCGACCTTGTCTGCGAGCGCGGTCATCTTCTTGCCGGTCTCGTAGAGCGCCTTGCCGTCCTCGAGGTAGCCCTCCTGGTCGAAATGCATGATCTCGATCTTCTCGGTTTCCTTCATTTGCTTCTCCTTTCTGGGGCTGCTTTAGCAATCCCCTATGCCAACGAGCGACAACGCCCGCCTACATTCCGTAACACTCAGCCGCTTTAGCCTTAAGCGTGTTGACCGATTCCTCGTAGCCTTCCGCCTTAACCTCCATTTGCTTGGAGACGGCATCGAGATACGGATGGACATCCCACGAGTTCAGGCGCTCGGTGACAATCGCCGCCATCGTCTGGAAGAACACCAGGTTGGGAATCGCGCTCAGCAGCGGAGCTACCTGCGGCACTGCGATCTCGTGAGCCTTGCCCTTGGGGTGCATGGTCAAAAGAACTACCTTCTTCGTTACCTTCGACAGCGCGTCGGCGATATTTGCCAGACGCTCGGACCCTTGAGGGTCGTCGACGATAAACACCAGATAGCCCGGAACGATCTGCATCTCGGGACCGTGGACGAACTCCTCGCCCTCGTGATGCATGGCCGGAATCTTGATGGTCTCACTCAGCTTGAGTGCCGCCTCTTCGGCAACGCCATAGTTGGGACCGTTGCCCACAACCATGGCCGGCACATGCTCCGACAGCTCGAGTAGATGATCCTGAACATATGCCTCGGCGGTCTTGCACATCGTGGCGTTGGCCTGGATAGCCCCACGCAGATCGTCAAGGCGCTGGGCAACGCCATCGGCGTCAATCGCCCCGCGTGCCTGACCACCGTAAATGCCAAAGAGCACCAGATACTCGATGAGCGTCTGGACGCCCAGGGTCACAAAGTCCACCGACTCGACGCCCACGCCGTAGTCGAGAACGATATCGGCATGCTCCTTAATGGGAGCCTCGACGTTTGCCGTCAGCGCAACTGCTGCCATGTCGTGCGTGCGCATGTAGTCGAGTGCCGCAATCGTATTGGTCGAGTAGCCGCTCTGAGAAATGGCAATGTTGAGCGCGTTTTGCGGATAGGTGTGCTCGAAATCGACGAAGGCCTCAGGCGTCACGACAGACACCTGCATCTGCAGTGCATCCTGCAGATAATCGCGAGCGCAATCGGCGGCATGACGGGACGAACCCGAAGCGACAATGCGCAGCGCGTCAAAGGATGCGGACTGGAAAATCTCGACGAGCTGGCTTACAAGCTCGGACGAACGCTCGAGGTTCTCACCCATACGCACATGGGCAAGCTGAACGTAATCGAGCATTTTCATCGTCTCACCTCGTAACAAATCATTAGTATTTGATATCAATCACAGTTACAGGTTACGGCTTTTTGATACCTATCTGCCGACTAATCTTTCTTCATCGGCGAACGGTCGATTTTGAGCCATGTAAGGTCGTATATACAGCCGGCTCAATGGTCAAAATCGGTCAGTTTTCCCAGTCGTTATGCAAAAACACCAGCTAGTAGGTATAGGTATATCCACCCGCATCGCCGCGGTTGAACGACTTGACATATTCGATTGCCTGTCCGCTCGCGTCGAAGCTCACGCACTCCAGCGTCAAGGCAAGATCGCCCTGCTCTAGCCCAAGCAGGCCGGCATCGCGCGCGCCCAGCGCTTCGATATCGAGCTTTTCCTGCGCCATGACCGGCTTTCGCCCCAGCATCTCATAGGTCTCGTAAAGACTGAACACCGACACGTCGATCTCTTCGATGGTTGGGAACAGCAGGCAGGGAATCAGCGCCATCTCAATTGATACGGGATCTCCGTTTATGCAGTTCAGGCGTCGGATGGAATAGAGCAGGTCATCCTCGGCGATACCAAACAGGTCGGCGTAGTATGGCCCCGCGTAGCGCTTGGAGCGCGCCAGAATGCGAACAGACGGCTCGCCTCCCGAGGCGCGAACCGATTCGCGGAAGCCACCCGTGCGCTCAAAAATAGCAGGCACTTTCTGCGCCACGAAGGCGCCCTTTCCCCGAACACGACGAATCTGGCCGCGACGAACCAACTCGTCCACGGCACTTCGGATAGTCAGGCGCGTCGTACCAAATTCCTCGGCAAGTTCATTCTCAGACGGAATCATCGAACCCGTTGGGTATATGCCGCGCTCGATACGCTCCTCAATGCGACGTCGAATGCGCATATAAACCGGGGTGGCATCTACTGTTTCAGCCATTGTTCACCTGCCACGCTCCTCATGCCATTCTTTTCACCGTTATCGGCAAAGCGGAACTTCGTGGGCAAAATCACCGATTTGCAATGCTCCACGAAGCGCATGCCCCCATCGAATTCAATCGTGCTCTCATAGAACACCGGCGTCCCCTCTTCTTGTTGGAGAAGTTCGGCCTCTTCGGCGTTTAAACGCGAGATCGAGATATGCTCACGTCCATGCTCAACGCGCACGCCACCCTCTTTGAACAATACGTCGTAGAGGCTCTCGTGCTCAAAATCATGGTCGGGAAGCGACGGGCAAAGCGACAGATTGACATGTGCCGTTTCGATCGACGCCGGCTCGCCCTCAATGAGACGGACACGCTGCATACGGAGCAAAGGAGCGCCTACGGCCACCCCAAGCTTGTCGGCAAGCGTCTCATCCGCCTCGACAGTCTCGGTGGAGACCAAGCGAGAAGAGGGGTGCAGACCGGCAGTTCGCACGGCATCGGAGAAGTTGTACGTTTCCTGGAAGATGTTCAGCGGCTTGGGAGGGCACACATACGTACCCGATCCGCGGCGGCTCTCGAGCGTTCCGCACGAAATGAGCCGCGTGATGCCAGCACGTAACGCCGTACGCGAAACGCCGATATCTTCGCACAGCACACGCTCGGCCGGCAGACGATCGCCGCCGGCAAGCTGATGGTGCTGGATGTACCAAAGAATCCCCTCAACAGCACGGTCTTTGGGGGGAATTGCATAAGATTCGCCTGCCATTGCACAGACTCCTCATTCAAAAATGTATGTCACCAGAATTAGGCCAGCCCTCCCATGGCATCAAACTCGGCCTTGATTTTCTCGGCGACATTCCGATACGACTTATATAGGTTTGAATCGCGTTTGACTTCGTCGGTCATAACGGGAATCTCTAATTTGGAAACCTCGTCTTTTCCCGTCTGAACCGCCACGACAACGCCCATACCAAGACACATATTACGCTTGGCAGCGTTTATTTTTGCCGCCTTCGCGGGATTTGCCAGAATACGCTGGGCAAATTCCTGTTTTGAAGGCGTCTCGTCAGCCTCCGGATCGCCAGCCTCGGCCACCTCGCACTGCAGAACATCCGCATAGTCAAAGATCTTCGGCTGCGCACCGCGCTGATGCACGGCCCACTTGCGACGCGTAGCATCCTGGTAGATGGCCGGCAAAAACGTAAACCGCGGCGGGTCCAAAATAGTATCCGTGATGGTAAACACATCGGGATCAAAGGCGTCCTGCGGGTTTTTCTTCTTGAACAGCCCCATATCAGCCTCCCGTACTAGCATTAAACAACTCAAGCCGAATATAGCACCAATTTCAAGCCGGCGCTTTACCGTATCGGCTGTCTCTTATACACATCTCCGAGCCCACGAGACGCTACGCTATCT
>CABRHR010000107.1 GCA_902470835.1 uncultured Collinsella sp. | reverse complement strand
GGGTGGGGTTAGCTGCGGGGGCGGTGGCGGAGCTTGTCGATGGTGGAGTCGGTGCTTCGGCTGCGGGCTTCGGCGGCGCGGTCGCGAGCGTCGGCCGCGGTTTGGCGCTTGCGGCGGTAATCGATCATGCCTTGGATGATGGGCTTGCCAAAGCTCACGACATCATCGTTGTAGATGGCGGTTCGGGCTGCGAGGAGGCAGTCGGTAAAGTCCATATGGGTCTTGCCAAAGAGTTTGACGGCAAGGGCGACAACGGTGGGCTCGTCGACCATGACGTCATCGAGCAACCTTTTCACGGCCGCAGCAATCTCAACGCGGGGAACCTTATAGACGTCGCGCAGCGTGACCACGACGCGCGTGATGATTTCGGGGTAGACACGTGCGGTGCGCGTGGCGATGACCTTGGCGGCGCGCGGTGACAGGACCTCGTCGTCGTCAAGCAGGTAGCGAAGGATGACGGTCTCGTCGATGATGGTGCTACTCATGGATATCTACTTCCTCGGGACCCAAAACCGACTCGTCGCTTTCTGTAGCAAGGTACTCAATCCAGGCATTGCGCTCCTCGGAGCGGCGATTGGGGTCTCCATATGCTTTGAGCGATCCATAGGCGGCGGTGCCGTCCTTTGAGCGCACGGCGACCGGCTGAAAGGGAAGCTTGCGCATCAAAATGCTCTGCGCGACAAAAAGGCGAACGGCCTCGGCAAGCGATGTGCCCATGGCGTCGTAGAGATGCTCGGCATGCTGCTTGTCTTCCTCGCGAATGCGCACCTGCAGGATGGCTCGTTTTTGCGTCGATGACATCACTGCCCTCCCTTAGCTAGCGTGCAATATAGTCGGTCTAATGCGGCATATGCCGACCTCTTAGAATCTTATAACCATTACTTTATTTCACTCAAGTAAATAACCATTAAGACAAATACAAGCGTAGTACATCCAAAATGAGAGCGCGTAAAAATCTCAGAGGCGTACGCATGTAATACACTCACCTTTATAGCTTCTAGAGAATAATTCCAACCTGCCAAAACCCCTGCAATACACTCGTATTGCAGGGCCTATGCTCAAGTTTGCCAGCTGCAACTGCGTATATTTAGCCTGTATATCGTTGGAGGAACTCTATCGAAGTGCCTGTTTCGCCGCATGCGCTCGATACGTCGATGCCAGGCCACGGGCGGCTTGGGACAACGTCGACAGGGTCTCTCCGGCATGGGATTCAGGAGGGAGTGAACAACATGGGCAATAAACGAGTCGTGGCTGATTCTTCACGCTGCATTGGATGCCAAACCTGTATGGCGGCGTGCATCGAGGCGCACGACATCCCCGGTAACATCGCCGCGCCGCGCCTGCGCGTGACGCGTACGTACGAGATCTCCGCACCGGTGGCTTGCCATCACTGCGAGGATGCCCCGTGCGCCAAGGCCTGCCCCACGGGTGCCTTGTTCTTTGATCCAAAGAACCATCGCATCGGTGTTAACGAGGACAACTGCATCGGCTGCAAGAGCTGCGTCATGGCCTGCCCCTTTGGCGCCGTGAGCGTGGCGACCACGCAGGTCCCCGTCTTGATGGGCGACGTGCGCGTGGGTTCGCAGACCAAGAGCTTCGTGCTTAAGTGCGACCTGTGCGTGGACCGTCCCGGCGGTCCGGCGTGTGCCGAGGCGTGCCCGACCAAGGGCCTCACCCTGGTAGACGAGGAGCGCCTGGCGGAGCTGACTGCCGAGCGTGCCCGCGCCACCATCGAAAACGAGGCGTAGGCGGGTGGCCATACAGGCCCAATGATTGTCAAATAAGTACCGAGCATTCGGTAGCAGAGAAAGGAAGGAGGGTGTCATGGAGAAGCATAAAGTGATCTGCCCGTATTGCGGCGCCGGTTGCCAGTTTAACCTCTTGGTCCAAAACGGCCAGGTCGTGGGTACCGAACCGCTCAACGGCATCACCAACCAGAGCGAGCTGTGCCTTAAGGGCATGAGCGGCTACGACTTCATCAACGACACCAAGATCTTGACTCCTCGCGTACTGCACCCGATGATCCGTCGCACCAAGGGCGCGGATCTTGAGCGCGTAAGCTGGGACGAGGCACTGGATTTCACCGCATCTAAGATGCAGGCCATAATTGACGAATATGGTCCTAACGCTGTCATGACCACCGGCTCTTCGCGAGGCGGCGGCAATGAGGCGAACTACGTCATGCAGAAGTTTACGCGTGCGTGCATCGGCACCCACAGCGTGGACAACTGCGCCCGTACTTGACACGGCCCTACTGTCCTCGGTCTGATGGACACGGTTGGTTCAGGTTGCATGTCATGCTCCATCCCCGGTATGGAGGATGCGGGCTGCATTTTCCTCTTCGGCTATAACCCTGCCGATTCGCACCCCATCGTCGCAAGGCGTATCGTGCGAGCCAAAGAAAAGGGTTGCAAGATCATCGTCGCCGACCCGCGCCATATCGAAACCGCGCGTATCGCCGATCTCTACCTTCCGATCAAGAACGGTTGCAACGTTGCGTTCCTCAACGCCTTTGCCAACTGCTTGGTCAACGATGGCCTCTACGACAAGGAATTCGTCGCCGAGCACACGAACGGCTTTGACGAGTGGTGGGAGACCATCAAGAACTACACTCCCGAATCCGTACAGGACATCACGGGTGTCGAGCCCGCGTTGATCCACCAAGCTGCCGAGATGTACGCCACGGCGAAGCCTTCCGCCATCATTGGCTGGGGCATGGGCGTATGCCAGC
Organism: uncultured Collinsella sp.; assembly: GCA_902470835.1. GTDB lineage: Bacteria > Actinomycetota > Coriobacteriia > Coriobacteriales > Coriobacteriaceae > Collinsella. Next base: position 3,650 of record CABRHR010000107.1, on the reverse strand, counting down.
AGAAGCAGAACCTGAAGACGGTGCACACCATCGCCTCCATCGCCTGCGTTGCCGGCCAGATCGGCAAACCCAACTCCGGCCTCGCGCCCGTGCGTGGTCAGAACAACGTCCAGGGCTCCTGCGATATGGGCATGCTGCCCAACCTGTACCCTGGCTACCAGAAAGTCACCGACCCCGCAGTGCGTGCCAAGTTTGCCAAGGCTTGGGGCGTGCCCGAGGAAAAGCTCCCGCTCGAGGAGGGCTACAAGCTCACCGACCTGGGTCACCTGGTCGACGAGGGCAAGGTGCACTGCTTCTACAACTACGGCGAGGACCCGGTGCAGACCGAGCCCGATTCGGCCGGTATGCGCAAGACGCTCTCCGAGCTGGATCTGTTCATTTGCCAGGACATCTTTATGACGCAGACGACCATGCTCGCCGACGTCATCCTGCCCGCTACCTCTTGGGGCGAGCACGAGGGTGTCTTTACCGCATCCGACCGTAGCTTCCAGCACTTTGACGCGGCTGTTCCGCCCAAGGGCGAGTGCCGTCACGACTGGGAGATCTTCGCGGACCTGTCTACGCGCATGGGTTACCCCATGCACTACGACAACACCGAGCAGATCTGGAACGAGTGCATTAGCCTGTGCCCCAACTTTGTGGGCGCGACCTACGAGAAGATGGCTCCCGAGGGCGGCTACGCCCAGTGGCCCGTCAAGAGCACCGATGTGAACGACCACGGTACGCCCGACATGTTCGCTGGTGGCAAGTTCACCACCAAGGACGGCCGCGCCAACCTGATGGCGCACGACTGGGAGGCGCCCTCCGAGCTTCCCGATGATGAGTACCCGCTCATCCTGTGCACCGTCCGCGAGGTCGGCCACTACAGCTGCCGCTCGATGACCGGCAACTGCAAGACGCTGGCGCTGCTCGCCGACGAGCCCGGCTTTGTCCGCATGAATCCCGCGGACGCCGAGGCACGCGGCATCAAGAATGGCGACATCGTCTCGATTCACAGCCGCCGCGGCCAGGTATACAGCCGTGCCGACGTGAGCGATCGCATCAACAAGGGCACGGTCTACATGACCTACCAGTGGTGGATCGGCAAATGCAACGAGCTGACCATTCACAAGGTCGACCCGGTCTCGCATACGCCCGAGGACAAGTTCTCCGCCTGCCAGGTCGACGCTATCGCCGACCAGGTCTGGGCCGAGGGCGAGGTCGAGCGTCAGTACACCGAGCTCAAGCAGGCTCTGGTGGACGCCGCCGCTCCCCAGGACGTTGAGCCCGGCGCCGCCAAGTTCGACGACGAGACGCACGTGAACCAAATCGTGTAGTCCCGTTCTCGTTGGCTATTTGGGCCGGGCGTCCCGTACGTTCGGGAGCCCGGCCCGTTATTTTGAAAGGAAGTGGGGATGAACCGCTTCATCGACATCAACCCGGAGAGGTGCATCGGCTGCGGAACATGCCAGTCCGCCTGTGCCGACGCCCACCGGATGCAGGGTCTTCAGGATACGCCGCGCTTGGCGCTCGTGAAGACCGGCGGTATTTCGGCCGCCCTTGCCTGCCACCATTGCGAGGGTGCCCCCTGCGCCGAGGTTTGCCCGGTGAATGCCATCGAGCACGATGGCGATCGCATCCACGTCAAGGAGCAGGAGTGCATCGGGTGCAGGCTGTGCGCCATCGCGTGCCCCTTCGGAGCCATCCATCCCGATGGCACGTCTATCGCCGGTGTCGCAGGCATGTGCGACCCGACGCCTTCGTATCCTAAGTCCCTGAGCAGCCTGCTTACGTGGGCTCCTGGCCAGTACACCTGCGCTGTCAAGTGCGACCTGTGCGCATTCGATCCGGACGGCCCGCATTGTGTGGCGGCGTGCCCTACCAAGGCGCTGACCGTCATGGGTGGCGCGGCCGATCGCGAGCTCGACGAGGCCAAGCGCCTGCGCTCGATCGAAAACGGTCCGGTCGTCGACGTTACCGCTGTGGCCCAGGGCCTGTCCGAGAAAGCAGAAGGGAGCGTAAACAATGGATAGCATGACGCTGTTTATCGCATCGCTTGCCGTCTCGTGCATCGGTGCGCTCGCCTCGGTTCTGCTGATCAAGGCCGATAACGCCGCCAAGACCGCCGGCTGCCTAATCGGCGCCGTCGCCGCGGTGCTTTCGTTTGTGGCCGGTATCCAGGCCGTGCTGGGCGATGTCACGTCGGTCGACACCATCGTGTTCTTCCCGTTTGCCCATTTCCAGCTGCTGCTCAACCAGCTGTCCGGCCTGTTCGTGGCGCTCATCTCGGTGCTCGCGTTTGCCGGCTCGATCTACGGTCTCAACTACTTTGATGAGTACCCGGGCAAAAAGGGCCGCGCCGGCTTCTTCTTTAACACCTTCGTGGCGTCCATGATGCTCGTCATCACCGCCGACAACGTGTTTTGGTTCCTGGTCGCCTTTGAGCTCATGTCGCTGACCTCGTACTTCCTGGTCGTGATCGAGGAGAACGAGAACTCCATCCACGGCGGTTGGCTCTACTTCGTGATCGCGCACGTGGGCTTTGTGCTCATCATGGCGAGCTTCCTCACCATGACTAACTTCGCCGGCGGCTCGTTTGCCTTTGCGGATTTCCGCGCTACGCAGTTTAGCCCCGCGGTCGCATCCGTGTGCTTCGTGCTCGCCTTCTTTGGCTTTGGCGCCAAGGCCGGTATCATCCCGCTGCATGGCTGGCTGCCCAAGGCACATCCCGAGGCGCCGTCCAACGTGTCGGCCCTCATGTCCGGCGGCATGATCAAGATCGGTATCTTCGGCATCCTCAAAGTGGGCCTCGACCTGCTCTCCGCCTCTGGCGTTCAGGTCTGGTGGGGTCTTATGGTCATGGTCTTCGGTGCGATCTCGTCGGTCCTCGGCGTGGCCTTCGCCCTGCAGGAGCATGACATCAAGCGCCTGCTGGCCTATCACTCCGTCGAGAACATCGGCATCATTCTGCTCGGCGTCGGCGCCTCCATGGCCGCTATGGCGCTCAACTCGGTCGGCATCGCCGTCCTGGCTCTGATGGCCGCCCTCTATCACACGTTTAACCACGCGATGTTTAAGGGCGAGCTGTTCTTGGGCGCCGGTGCGCTGCTGTACTCCACGGGTACGCGCAATATGGAGAAGATGGGCGGCCTGTTCCGTCGTATGCCGGCTACGGCCATCTGCTTCCTCGTCGGCGCGCTTGCCATCTCGGCCATCCCGCCCTTCAACGGCTTTGTGTCCGAGTGGTTTACCTACCAGTCGTTGTTTAACGCCGCCATGCAGGGCGACAAGGCCGTCATGATCGTGGCCGTGTTCGCTGCCGTCGCACTTGCCATTACCGGCGCTCTGGCTGTCACGTGCTTCGTCAAGGCCTATGGCGTCTCCTTTGCCTCCGCGCCCCGCTCCGAGGCCGCGGCCAATGCCAAGGAGGTTCCCGCCCCCATGGTGTTTGCGCAGGGCCTGCTCGCGGCCATCTGCGTCGTGCTGGGCATTGGCGCTCCTGTGATCGCGCCCGTGCTGGTCGATGTCGCCGCGTCCGTGCTGCATCCGTACGGTGGCGTGTTTGCCGCCGAGGGCATGGAGCTCATGAACCAGTACTCCGGCGCTGCCACTTCCACGCCCGCGATCGCCATTGCGCCTGTCTCTTATACACATCTCCGAGCCCACGAGAC
>CABRHR010000106.1 GCA_902470835.1 uncultured Collinsella sp. | reverse complement strand
TACACTATCCTCTTCGTCGGCAGCGTCAGATGTGTATAAGAGACAGCCGCCCGCCCACCGCACGGCGCGGGCGGTCGAAGCGATTGAAAGGAACCCCTCCATGTTGAAGAAAACCCTCGCCTTCGCCCTGTCGGCGGCGCTTTTCGCGTTCTCGCTCGCCGGCTGCGGCGGAAATTCAATCGACAACGCAAAGACAAGCGATGCCGATTCCCAGGAAAAGACCGAACAGGCGGCCGATGCGCCCGAGGGCGCAAGCACTGCCCCCATCACCGCCGACAAAGTGGCCGACGGCACCTATCCGATCACTGTAGATTCCAGCTCGAACATGTTCAGGATTGTGGACGCCCAGCTCATCGTGGAAAACGGCTCCATGCACTGCGTGATGACGCTTTCCGGCACGGGCTACGGCAAGCTCTTCATGGGCACGGGCGACGAGGCTGCCGCCGCGAGCGAGGCCGACTTCATCCCCTATGTGGAAAACGCGGAAGGCAATTACACCTACGACGTGCCCGTTGATGCGCTCGACGAGGACACCGCCTGTGCCGCGTGGAGTATTAGAAAAGAGCAGTGGTACGACCGCACGCTCGTGTTCGAATCCGCCGGCGTCGATCTGCGCGCCGACGCACTGAAGTAACGCCATGCGGTCGATTCTTCCCAAGGGGGAAAACAGGAAGCGCCACAGCATCGCGGCGCGCGCGATCGCCTGCGTTCTCGTCGCCCTGCTCGCGCTTCCCTTCGCGGGGTGCAGTGCGAGCCCGAACGCGACCGGTGGCACGGCGGACTCTCAGGAATACACTGTGAGTGTCTCGCTTTCCGGCGGGTCAGGGCGCGCAAGCATCGCCTCACCCACCACAATTGTGAAGGATGGCGACACCTACACCGCGACCATCACCTGGTCGAGTTCGAACTACGACAAGATGACCGTCGACGGCGTGGACTACGCGCCCGTAAACGACGGCGGCAACTCCACGTTCGAGATACCCGTCACGCTCGACGAGGACATCGCCGTGTCGGCCGAGACCGTCGCCATGTCGACGCCGCATACCATCGACTACACGCTCCACTTCGACTCATCCACCATGAAGGAGAAATCGAGCGACGATGCAAGCGGCGGCTCCCCCGCGGGAACGGCTTCAAGCGCCGCGGCCGACTTCCACAACGCCGATTTGGGCTGCGGCTGGGAGCCGACGGGGGCGCTTCAGCTTGAATACGCCAAGCACTTCACTGTCGACGAGTTCGAAGGCGGCTTGCGGCTTATCTGCGTTTCGAACGGGGAGCGCTTCCTCGTGGTGCCGCAAGATGCGAAGGTACCTGATGGGTTGAGCTCCGACATCGCGGTCATAAGGCGCCCCGCCGACAAGGTGTACCTTGTGTCGTCGGCGACGATGTGCCTGGTCGACGCGCTCGATGCGAACGACAATATCTTAATGTCGGGCACGAAGGCCGACGATTGCTCGGTCGCAGGCTTCAAAAGCGCGCTCGAAAGTGGGGCGATCGCCTACGGCGGCAAGTACAGCGCGCCCGACTACGAGCGAATATCGGCCTCGGGCTGCACGCTCGCCATCGAGAACACCATGATCAACCACACGCCCGATGTGAAGGAAAAGCTGCAGAAGCTCGGGCTCGTCGTGCTCACCGAACAGTCGTCGAGCGAGCCCGAAGCACTCGGGCGCGTCGAGTGGATTAAGCTTTTCGGCGTCCTGTTCGACAAGGAAGACGAGGCCGCGCACCTGTTCAACGAGCAGAAGGCCCGCGTCGAGCAAACGTCGGGGCTCGCGTCGTCAGGTAAAACCGTGGCGTATTTCTACATTAACTCGAACGGGGCCGCCGTCACGCGGCGGGCGGGCGACTACGTGGCGCAGATGATCGAGCTTGCAGGCGGCAGCTACGCGCTCGATGACACGCAGACGGCGTCGACGTCAGGTTCGTCAGTAACGCTCGAAATGGAGCGCTTCTACGCGACGGCGAAGGATGCCGACATCATCGTCTACAACGGCACCATCGACGAATCGGTTGCCACCTTGAACGACTTCGTAAGCAAAAACGCGCTATTGTCACAGTTCAAAGCCGTGAAGAACGGCAACGTCTGGGTCACAAGCGCCGACATGTACCAGCAGATGACTTCCACCGCCGACATTATCGACGAGCTGCACGGGGCGTTCACCGGCGATGACGCGAGCGACTTCCATTATCTGAGGAAGCTCGGCTAGCGCCATGAGAAGCCGGCTTTCCATGGCATACGACGAATCGGGGCGCGCCGCGCGGTGTCGCGTCGTGACGGCGCTGCTCGCTGTTGCCCTCATTGTGCTCGTCGGGGCCAACCTGTGCATCGGGAGCGTGCTCGTGCCCGCAGACCACATCCCCGGCATCCTTTCGGGCGGCGCGGCCAATTCCATGGAAAGCCAGGTCATCTGGGAGATTCGCCTGCCGCGCGTGCTTTCAGCCGTGCTTCTCGGCGGGGCACTTTCGCTCTCCGGGTTCCTACTGCAGACGTTTTTCAACAACCCCATCGCCGACCCGTTCATCTTGGGCGTCTCCTCGGGCGCAAAGTTCGTCGTCGCGCTTACGATGATCGTACTTCTGGGCGCGGACCAGGCCATGTCCTCTCCGGCCATGGTGGCCGCAGCGTTTCTGGGCTCGCTTATCACCATCGGCTTCGTGCTCCTCATCGCACGGCGCATAAGCTCAATGGCCATGCTCATCGTGGCGGGCGTCATGGTGGGATACATCTGCTCGGCGGCGACGAACTTCCTCATCGCCTTCGCCGACGACCAGTCCATCGTGAACCTGCACAACTGGTCTTTGGGTAGCTTCTCGGGTTCGAGCTGGGACGACGTCGCGGTCATCGCGGTCGTGGTGATCACCGTGAGCGCATGCGTATTCGCGATATCGAAGCCCCTTTCCGCCTTCCAGCTGGGAGAAGCCTACGCGAAAAGCGTCGGCGTGAACGTCGCACGCTTCCGCGTGGTGCTCGTCCTTCTAGCGAGCATGCTTTCCGCCTGCGTGACCGCGTTCGCCGGTCCGGTGTCGTTCGTAGGCATCGCGGTTCCGCATCTCGTGAAGTCGGCGCTGAAGTCGTCGAAGCCCATCCGCGTGATTCCTGCGTGCTTCTTGGGAGGCGCCATCTTCTGCGCGGGCTGCGATTTGATCGCGCGCACGCTGTTCTCTCCCGTCGAGCTTTCCATCAGCGCCGTCACCGCCATCTTCGGCGCGCCGGTGGTTATCGCACTCATGTTGAAGAAGCGGGTGAGGTAGATGGGGGAATTCGTGCCGCGGCCCAAAACGCAGACTGACGGAGCGCCGCTTTTCCGCATAAGCGACCTGTCGGCGGGCTACGACAAGAAGGTCGTAGTCGAAGGTGTCGATCTGGAGGTTCGCGCGGGCGACGTCGTGGCGCTCATCGGGCCGAACGGCTCGGGCAAGTCGACCATCTTGAAAACCATCACACGCCATCTTGCACCGCTTGCTGGCGCGGTCGAGCTCGACGGGCGGGAGATTTCCCGATGGAAGACGGCGGAGTTCGCAAGGAACCTTGCCGTTATGCTGACAGATCGCCCCCGGACCGAGCTCCTCACCTGCCGCGATATCGTAGAGGCGGGAAGGCATCCCTACACCGGGCGAATGGGCACACTCTCGCCCGACGACCATAGTCGGGTCGATGAGGCCATGAAAACCGCACATGTGGAAGAGCTCGCCGAGCGCGACTTCATGCAGATAAGCGACGGGCAACGCCAGCGCGTCATGCTCGCACGCGCCATCGCGCAGGATCCGCGTGGGCTCGTGCTCGACGAGCCCACGTCGTATCTCGATATCCGCTACCAGATCGACCTGCTGCGAATACTTCGCCACCTTGCGAAATCGCGGAATGTGGCTGTCATCATGTCCATCCACGAACTCGAGCTCGCGCAGAAAAGCGCCGACAAGGTGATTTGCGTGAAAGACGGCCGGGTCTTCCGCGCCGGCGCACCCGAGGACATATTCACGCGCGAGACGATTGGCGAGCTCTACGGCCTTCAACATGGCACCTTCAACGAGCGCTTCGGCAGCGTGGAAATTGGGCGCCCGCACGGCGATGCGCACACGTTCGTCATCGCCGGCGCAGGTACGGGGTCGGCTGTGTTTCGCCAGCTCATCCGGCAGGGCAAGGCGTTCTACGCGGGCGTTCTGCACGAAGGGGACATCGACTGCGAGCTCGCGCGCGACCTGGCGACGGAATGCGTGGCCGAGCGCGCCTTTGAGCCGATCGGGGATAAAACCATAGCCCGCGCCAAAGAGCTCCTCGTCCACTGCGCGCGCCTTATCGTGTGCCCCGCCGCCTTCGGCACCATAAACGCCCGCAACGCAGAGCTCGTCGAGTTCGCACGCTCGCATGGTATCGAGGTCATGCGAGCATGCGAAGGCACATCGGAGGATTCCAAATTGGAGTGGGAAGGATAAACTGGACTTTCTTTTAAGGATCCTCAGGCTACAGCTCCTACGTCGGCGAGGTCTACAAGGCGCCGGAGAACCTCGTGAACAGGTATTTCCACGCCGACGAGCCCAACTAGGCCTAATCCAAGCGAGATTCCAGACTCGACAGACCATTGAGAGTCAGATCGTTGGCGACCTCAGAGACACGCTCGATAGGAACCGAGCCGTCAGACAGTGCCCACGTGCGATAGATACCGATAATGCCCGACAGCAAAAACGCCAGATAGTAGTCGAACATCTCGTCCTTGAGACCTTGGGGCAGCAGATCGCGCTCGGCAATCTCGTGTTCGAGCGGCGCACGAAGACGAGCCATGAAATCATCGAGCGGAATATTCTCGATCAGCTGACGATTGAGCACCAAGTTGTTGCACAGTGCCTCGTTAACGGTTTTAAAGAAGGTCGCCGCCGCGCCAAGAGCGCGCTCGTTGGTGTCACCGTCCATGGAAGCAAGCGTTTTCTCGACCGAGTCGACAATCATCTCCACCACATCGACGGCAATGGCATCGAGCAGGCCGTCAACCGTGCCAAAGTGAACGTAAAAGGTCTTGCGGTCGACATTGGCCTCGCGCGCGATGGCACTCACCGTAATGTCTGCCAGCGGCTTTTCCATGAGCAGGCGCTCGAAAGCCGAAAGGATGGCATTGCGGCTGCGAACGATGCGGCGGTCAAGACGCGGTTTGCTGGTTGCCATGGGCGTGTCCCTTCGATATGCGAGCATTCATCAACAGATGAGAGATAATCTACGTAAGAGGATTATCCCCCATACAGCACAAATATGCCCCGCATCATGAAGAACGCACGACTGCCCTACTGCGACTTGGGATGCTTCTTCTTATTGAGTGCCGACGGAGATACGCGAATACCATCGCCTGTCTGGCGCACATAGGCTTTATGAGCCGGCTTAGCGGTCCCAGAAGCCTTCTGAGCGTGCTTCTTGGGATCAACGGTAACAGCATTCGTGGGATGCGGCTTAGTGGGCGCAGAGGGCGTCTGAGACGTGCGGCCGAGCCTGCGCATCACGCGATCCCAGCGCGCATGGATGCTCTCGTTGTGGGCGCTCTTAAGGCCCAGCAGGGGCGCAGCCAAAATGGTCGGCGCAATAAACGTAATGAGGCGCCACAGCAGATAGCCGGCGGTCGAAGCCGACCCAAAGAAATGACCCAAGAACAATGCAAAGCCGCCCTCAGCGCCACCAGTTCCACCGGGCAAGGGGACCGCAGAGCTCAGCAGCTGGACAAAGGCGCTCGCAGCCATGACCGAGAAAAAGTCGACCTCGTGGTGGCCAAAGGCAAGCATCAGGAAATACGGAACCAGATAGAAAAACGCGAGCTGCAGCATGGTGATAAACACGGTGAGCAGCATGGAAGAAAAATGTCCGGCAGAAAGCTTGAACTTCTCGGAGAAGGAGTAGATCTCGCCATCGACAAACGTGCGCCATCCCTCGATCTTAGTGGCCGAAACACCAATGCGCTCGAGCCAATTGATGATGCAGTGGGCGACGCGCGTGACGGTCTTAGGCATGAGTGCGACGGCGAAGATGCCCAGCAAGATGCAGCAGTGCCCACCAAAGCTAAAGACGCACAACAGCGTCATGTCGCCATAGCGCTCGGCAAAAAACGGCATGCGAGCAAGCAGTAGGATAGCGCCCCAGGCAACGAGGCCAAACTGATACACGATAAAGCGCGTGAACTGCGTGGCTCCGGCTTCGCCGACATTTTGGCCCGCTTTGGTCAGGCGGTAGATCTGGGCAGGAGTCGAGCCCATCATCATGGGCGTCAGGTTGCCAAAGAAGATGCCACTCGCCTCGACCGAGATCAGGTCGCGAATGCCGACGGGCGAATATGGGTCGAGCCAGACGGCGATCGCATAGGCCACAATGCCAAAGAACAGATACATGAACATGCAGAGGCACGCGACAACGAGCCATGGCGCCTGGACGCTCGACATAGCGGCCCAGAACTGCCCCATCTGTCCGGTTACCACCAGATAGACGATATAACCCACCAGCACGACGCCGATAAAGATGGCGCCGCGGCGTGCGCTCTTATTGTCATCTCCGCCCGAGGCCTCAACCTCGACCTGGGGCTTAGACGTATGCTGAGAGGACTCCGTCATGAGACTCCTTCTAACAGTCAAAATATCTCGGATATTGTACCCGTAAGGACCCTAAGCAGAACGCAAAGCTCTGGTTCAAACGGGAATTGCAGACGTTTGTTTGAAAATAAAAAACCCGATCTTCCACGAGAAGACCGGGTATCAGATGCGTGGTAGCCCGTACCAGATTCGAACTGGTGATCTCCGCCTTGAGAGGGCGGCGTC
>CABRHR010000105.1 GCA_902470835.1 uncultured Collinsella sp. | reverse complement strand
TGTCGGCGCGAAGCTGGCGTAGAGGCCGAGCGGTACATAGTTGATGTTGAGGGGGGCGTGACCATCGCGGTCGCGCCCCTTTTTGCTGGGCGATGAAGGGCGTCCCCCCTGGCTGGTCATTGGGCGCTCATTGGGGACAGACTTAAATGAGTGCCCAATGAGCAGGTACTCATTTAAGCCTGTCCCCAATGAGTGGGTGGAAGGTTGCGGGTTCTTTACGGGAATGTAGTGTGGGCTGCGGAAACGTGGTTCTTTCCGTACAATAGTTCAACTCGTGTAAACGCAGGGAAGGGACATTCATGGCAGACATGATCGAGATCAAGCATCTCAACAAGTACTTTGGCGACCTGCATGTGCTCAAAGACATCAATCTCACCGTTAAGCGCGGCGAGAAGCTCGTAATGATCGGGCCGTCCGGTTCGGGCAAGTCGACGCTCATCCGCTGCGTGGATTACCTAGAAGAGCCTACGTCGGGCGAGGTCATCATCGACGGCACGCCGCTTACCAAGAAGAACCACCTGGAGATGGCTCGCAAGTATAGTTCCATGGTGTTTCAGCAGTTCAACCTATATCCCAACATGACGGTGCTGGGCAACCTCACGCTCGCTCCTATCAAGCTGCAAAAGAAGAGCAAGGAAGAGGCAACCGAGATTGCCGTTGCCGCGCTTAAGCGCGTCGGCATGGCTCACAAGGCCGGCGAGTATCCGCAGAACCTCTCGGGTGGACAGCAGCAGCGCATCGCCATCGCCCGTGCCCTGTGCACCAAGCAGCCCATCATCCTGTTTGACGAGCCGACCTCGGCACTCGACCCCGAGATGGTCCAGGAGGTGCTCGACGTTATGATCGAGCTTGCGCAGGAGGACATCACCATGATCTGCGTGACGCACGAGATGGGCTTTGCGCGCCAGGTGGCCGACCGCGTCATCTTTATGGAGGACGGCCGCATCCTGGAGGAGGGCACGCCCGAGCACTTCTTCGATAACCCCGAGAACCCGCGCTGCCGCGAGTTCCTGTCCAAGATTCTGCACTAGGCGCGGTGATGGACATGACGGATATGACGAGGGCGGCCGTGTCGCGCCGTCACTTTTTGCAGCTGGCTGGCGCCGGCATGCTCGCGCTGACGGGGACCGCGCTTACCGGTTGCGGCAACTCCACCAGCGGCGAGGGCTCCGACAAGGGGTCCAAGCTTGCGGCCATCAAGTCGCGTGGACATCTGAATGCCGGCGTTAAGAAGGACGTTCCCGGTTACGGCTATTACGACACCGCCAAGGGTCGCTTTGAGGGCATGGAAGTCGATTTGTGCTATCAGATCGCCGCTGCCGTCTTTGGCGTGAGCTACAAGGAGGCCCGTGCCCAGGAGCTTGTCGAGTTTACCGACGTAACGCCCAAGACGCGCGGCCCGCTGATCGATAACGGTCAACTTGACGTAGTCGCGGCGACCTACACCATCACCGACGAGCGCAAGAAGAGCTGGGATTTCTCGACACCGTACCGCACCGACTACGTGGGACTCATGGTCAAGAAGCGTTCGGGCTTTACCTCGATTGAGGACCTGGACGGCAAGGTCATCGGCGTGAGCCAGGGTGCTACCACGCAGGGCCTGATCGAGCAGATGATCAAGGACAACGGCTTTAGCTGCAAGCCCGAGTTTAGGGCCTTTAGCGGCTACCCCATCATCAAGAGTTCGCTCGACGCCGGCAATATCGACGTCTTTGCCATGGACCGCTCCACGCTGGCCGGCTATATGAACGAGACCGTTGAGTTGCTGCAGCCTGAGGTCAAGTTTGGCGAGCAGGGCTACGGCGTGGCGACCAAGAAGGGCTGCGACCTTTCGGCCGTGGTCGATCAGGTGATTTGCGATCGCCTGGCCGATGGCTGGCTCGACCAAGAGGTCAAGACCTGGGGTCTTGTATAGGCGCATCGTCCAAGGAAGGAATCAAATGCTCGAAGGATTATTTGACGCCGACCGTTGGTCGACGACATTTCAAAACATGGGGCCCTTCTGGGAGGGCTTTGGCGTGACGCTGCAGGTGGTCGTTGCCGGCCTGCTGCTGTCGCTGGTGCTGGGTACGCTGCTGGGCGTGTTCTCTACCACTCGCTCGCGCGTGCTGCGCGCCATAAGCCGCGTGTACGTCGAGTTTTACCAGAACACCCCGTTGCCCGTGCAGGTGCTCTTTATGTACATGGCCGGTCCGCAGTTTTTGCAGGCCATGACCGGTGCCGACCAGCCGGTGCGCATCGCGCCGTTCGTGCTGGGCTTCTTGGGCGTGGGCCTGTATCACGCGGCCTACATTTCGGAGGTCATCCGCACTGGTATCGAGGCGGTTCCGCGCGGTCAGATGGAGGCGGCCCAGAGCCAGGGCTTCACCCGTGCGCAGGCCTACTGGTACATCGTACTGCCCCAGACGTTCAAGATCATTCTGCCGCCGCTGTGCAACCAGGCACTCAACCTGGTCAAGAACACGTCGGTGTTGGCGCTCGTGGCCGGCGGCGACCTTATGTATCGTTCCGACAACTTTGTGAGTCTGTACGGTTACCTGCAGGGATACATCGTCTGCTGCCTTATGTACTTCATCATCTGCTTTCCGCTCGCCATGCTGGTGCAGTGGCTCGAGCGCCGCTCCAAGGAGCGTCCGCGCGGCGTGAGCCTGGCCGAGCTGGGGCTCGACAACGTAGAGGAGGCCTAGCGCATGGAAATCTTCAACGCGACCAACCTGCTCTACATTTGGGGCGGCTTTGTTAAGACAATCGAGATCTCGGCGCTGTCGATCTTTTTCTCGCTCATCTTTGGCACGGTGCTGGCGCTCGTTAAAAGCTATGCGCCCCGCCCGTTCCGTATTTTGGTGAGCGCATATATCGAGCTGTTCCGTTGTACGCCGAACCTGCTGTGGATTCTGTTTATCTACTTTACGGTGCAGGGTTTGGACATTGTGATTTCGACCATCGCCTTTACGCTGTTTACCAGCGCTGTTATGGCCGAGATTGTGCGCGGCGGCCTCAACTCGATTCCGCGCGGCCAGTTTGAGGCAGCGCAGAGCCAGGGCTTTGGCTTCTTTGCCACCATGCGCTACATCATTCTGCCGCAGACGTTTAAGACGATTATTCCGGCGCTGTTTAGCCAGTGCACGACCGTCATCAAGGACAGCTCGTATCTTTCGGGCATTAACGTGGCCGAGCTCATGTACACGGCAAACGTCGTGATGGCCCATGCGATCGACCTGTCGCAGGTGCTTATGCTCTACGGCCTGGTATTTGCGATGTACTTTGTGCTCAACTTTGGTATCTCGCTGCTGGTCCGAGCGTATCAGAGGCGAATGGTGGCAGCGTAGAATGTGGCAAAGGGACAGCCCCTTTGTCACATAGAGAAAGGAATCGCGATGAGCGATCTGGAGAACAAGAAGAATCCTGTGGTCATTACCATCGCGCGCGACTTTGGCGCCGAGGGCCACGAGATTGGTCGTATCCTCGCCGATGAGCTGGGGATTCCGCTGTACGATAACGAGCTGCTGGTGCGTGCTTCGCTGCGCGCGGGCGAGTCGCTCGACAAGATGGCCGTCTACGACGAGCGCCTGGCCGTGGAGAACATGGCGTTTCTGCCCGACCGCTACGATGCGCGTTCGTACTCGGACAAGTTGTTCCAAAAGATGAGCCAGGTGATTTTGGATCTGGGTGAGACCGAGAGCTGCATTATCGAAGGCCGTCTGTCCGACTACCTGCTGCGCAACAACCCCAACCACATCGCCGTGCTGGTGACTGCGCCCTTTGAGGATCGCGTCGAGATCGTGCGCAAGAAGCGCGGCCTCAACAAAAAGAAGGGCGCCAAGCTGGTCAAGCAGCAGCAGAAGGCGCGCGAGGCATTTTACAAGCGTTACAGTGCCGGAAAGTGGAAGATGACGAGCGGTAAAGACATCGTCGTCAACCGCGCCAAGCTGGGCCGCGAGGGCTGCAAGGACGTCATCACCGCTGCCTACCGCTACAAAGTGGCGCAGCTCGAAGGCTAACCGACCAAAAACCACCACAAAGGGGACAGGCACCTTTGTGGTGGTTTTTGTTTTAGGCGGAGGGGAAGGCCTTGGTGAGACCGGCGCGCGTCTGCGTGTCGGTCTTTTGGTAGATAGAGCTCAGGTGGCGCTGTACCATGCGCATCGAGATGCCGAGTTCCTCGGCGATTTGCTTGAGCGGGCGTTCGTCCTGTGTCACGGCTATGAGCACGTCAACTTCGCGCGGGGTGAGAGCGTGGTTGGCGATGAAGGCCTGGCGCTGCTCCTCGATGGTGGGGGCGGCGAGTGCTTCTTCTGCCAGCTGCTCGCGCTCGCGCTCCTGCTCGGTTTGGGGCAGGCGGAACAGGCCCGCAGCTACAAACGCCACACTTGCCGCCACAAGCAGCATGAGCGCGCCGATCATGATGATGGCGACATTGCCCGAGGTCACAAGTGCCAGCGAGATGCCCGACGTAGTGAACGCGCACACGTTGTTGGCTGCGCGGCCCATGCCAGCCCACAGTGCGGGCGTATGCATGCGCGGTGCCAGCTGTGTAAAGGTGGCAGTAAAGAACGTGACAAAAAAGCCCGAGCTCAGGTAAAAGACGACAAGGCCCAGGTTGGGGTCGGCGCCGGCTTCCACGGCCAAGATCGAGATGGTGGAAAGTACCGTGACGCCGAGCATGATGAGGCCCATGTAGCGACGCTCGGCAAGATCAAAGACGATACCGGCGACGAGACCGCTCGCCGCCAAAAAGAGGCGCGGCCAGGTCTGTACGGCGATGGTGCCGTGGGCGTTGGAGAACGTGACGACGTTATCGAGCGTCGAGAACAGGCAGGCGAGAATCATGACGAGCGCGATACTCCAGCACGCCTGCTTGGCGAGGGCGTGCGAGGGCTCGGCAAAGGGATTGATGGTGGGACTGGGGCCCTCGTTTGCCGCTTGGGTAGTGGTGCTGAGGGCGGAGATGGCGATAGTCGCTGCGCCAAGGACGATGAGCTCTGCGATACCGCCGCAATTGAGCAGGTTGATGGCGAACTGCATCAGGATGCCCGCGGCATAGGCTGCCCCCGCACCGGTGGCAAGCTTGGGGTCATCCTGGAATGCCAGCGAAAAGGCGTGGTGAGTGGCGGCGCCCAGCAGACCGAGCCCGAGGAATGCGAGGCATCCCAGAATCTCGAGCGCAAGCGGGCTCGTGGGGGACTGAATCTGAGTCAACCCCAAGATGGCGATGGGGACGGCGGCACTGACAACTGCCTGAGGCTGGCCTTTGTGCTGCGCGTGCTCAAGCAACGGAGCGTACCCGATAAAGCCGAGCACGCTCGCGCCCAGAATAAAGCCCTGTGCGAGCACAACGCGCTCGGCGCCGGCGAGTAGCCCGATATTGATATCGAAGCGAAACTCGGCGGCAAGGAAAGCGAAGGTGAAGAGCGCGAGCGCCAGAAGCGCGTTGATTTTAGGCTTGCTCAGGTTCAAGAACGGTCCTTTGGGTGGACGAATGATTGTGTCCTCGATTGTAGACCATGACGGTAGGGGGCAGGCCTTTCGGGGGCGGGGTGTGCTTGCCAATTGCATGCTCGTTGCCTTTTGCGCTGGCAGGTGCGCCACATGAGAATTTGTGCCCCGGGATCCGGCTATCTTCCCGTAACATGGTGTTACAGAAGCACCCCTTACGACAAGGAGGCTCACATGCGAACGCAAATCCATGACAACCCAATCGACCACGGCCGCTCGTGCGCGCTCTCTCATGGAACGTGGCGTCGCGTGGGCGCCAAGCTTGCCTGCGCGGGGGCTTGCGCGCTCATGGCCGGCCAGCTGCTGCTGCCGAGCGTGGCGCTCGCCGCCGAGTGGGTCAGCGTCGGCGGCACGCAGTACAACAAGGCCGCCGGCGACGATGCCGGAACGTGGTCCTGGGACGGCGCCGACGACATGAAGCTCAATGGCTACAACGGCGCCGGTATCAGCGCTCAGGGCAACCTCAATATCGGCGTGACGGGCACCAACACCGTAACGGCCGATTCCTTGCAGAGCGCTATCGAGGTCAAGGACGGCAACCTTGCCATCACGGGGGAGGGAACCCTCAACGCGACGGCCGAACCACAGAAGAGCAGGAGCGCTGTTAAGGTCGAGTGCGGTAGCCTCGCCATCTCGGGCGACGTGACTCTCAACGCGACGGCCGGGACCGATACGATAGCGGTTTCGGGGGACGGTAAGGCCGGCGGCGACGTGGACATCCGCGGTGCCAACGTTAACGTGACGGCAACGAACAAAGCGCCTCATACCATCGGCATTCACACGCGGGCAGGCGACATAACCATTAACGAGGGCGCCGACGTCCACGTCGAGGCGGAGGCGAATGGGGGGCTCAACGCCGTTGCAGTCTATGCCGAAAACATCTCCTCCGAGCATGGAGGGTGCATCGCGGTGGATAACGCAAAATTAGATGCGGCGGCGCGCAATGGATGCAGTGCGTCGGTCGCCCTGTATTCGTCCGGGGGTAAGGATACATATTTGAGTGTTACCAACGGAGCGGATGTTACGCTCGTGGCGAGTGATAGGGCCGACGTTTTGGATGGTGTTTGGATGCGCGCGGGGGACGGCGTGTCGCGGGTGCTCGTCGAGAATTCGAGCCTCACGGCTCGATGCGGTGACGGAACTGGCTACAGTCGTAAACATGGCTACGGAATATATTCCCAGTCCGGCTCCCAGTCCGCCATCCCTCGAATTGACATCATTAATTCAAATGTTGAGGTGTCGGGTAATGCGGCGGCAATCTATGCTGTCAATCAAGGTGATGCAGCCCCTGTCTCTTATACACATCTCCGAGCCCACGAGACGCTACGCTAT
>CABRHR010000104.1 GCA_902470835.1 uncultured Collinsella sp. | reverse complement strand
CTCTTCGTCGGCAGCGTCAGATGTGTATAAGAGACAGGTGCGCTCGTTGCCGACCAGGCCTATCACCTCTCGTCGACGATGGCAGCGCTTGGCATTGGCGTTGGCGTGCTGACCGGCGAGACCGTGGAGGCCGCACGCGATGACGTGTTCGCCGGTCTAGCTTCGGGCCGCACCGGTATCGTGCTCACGACGCCCGAGTTCCTGTCTATCCACCGTGACCGTTTCGCGCGTTCGGGCCGCATCGGCTTTGTCGTTATCGATGAGGCGCACCACGCCGGCCTTGCCAAGGGCGGCGACCGTAGCGCCTATCTTGACATGCCCGATATCCTCAAAGCCCTGGGCGACCCGGTCGTTATGGCTGCGACGGCCACCGCGACGGCTCCGGTCGTGGCCGAGCTTGCCCGCATGTTGCCGATCACTCGCACGGTGGTCGACGAGACGGTGCGCGAGAACCTGCAGCTCGAGGACGACCGCGACCTTGCGAGCCGCGAGAACCGTTTGGTGTCGATCGTGGCGACGGGGGAGAAGACCGTCATTTACGTCAATTCGCGCGACCAGTCCGTGGCGCTCGCCAAGACGTTGCGCAAGCGTGTGCCCGATTGCGCAGCCCATATCGCGTTCTATAACGCGGGGCTTGCGCGTTCCGATCGCCGCCGCGTGGAGGAAGCATTCCGAGACGGAAGCCTCAGCTGCATCGTTTCGACCTCCGCCTTTGGCGAGGGTGTCAACCTGCCCGATATCCGCCATGTCGTGCTCTACCACATGCCGTTTGGCGCCATCGAGTTCAACCAGATGAGCGGACGTGCCGGCCGCGATGGCCAGCCCGCCGTGATCCATCTGCTCTATTCGTCGCGCGACGCCCGCATTAACGAGCGCCTGCTCGACTGCTATGCGCCCGAGCGCGACGAGCTCGTCACGCTCTATCGCGCGCTGCAGACCATGTGGCGCTCCAACCGCGGCAAAACCGGGGACGATTCCTTTAGCGCGAGCGATATCGACATCGCGCAGATGTGCCTTGCCATCGATGCCCGCACGCCGGTCGACGAGCGCTCGGTGGAAAGCGGCCTGGGAATCTTCGAAGAGCTTGGTTTCTGTCGCGTTTCGGGGTTTGACGACACCCGTCGCATCGCGATGGCCGAAAACCCCGGCCGCGTGCAATTGAGCAGGTCGATTCGCTATTTGGAGGGCTTGCGCTCGCGCATGGAGTTCTCGGCTTTTCGGAGCTGGGCACTCGATTCGTGCGCTTCTGATATGCTAGCCAAAGTTAACCGCCCGATCGTTCCGCGGGCCTAGGGGAAGGGGACCTCGATGGATGCCGCAGCCCGTACCGCCCATGATTCCACCCTCCAGCCTTTTTCGGAGATGGAGCACTATAAGCATGCCGATGAGCTGCCGCCCGAGATTATGGCGGACAGCTACGACAAGCTGGAGCGCCTGTGCCTCAAATATATGAATGAGGACGACTTCTCCAAGGTGGAGCAGGCCTACTGCTTTGCCGCCGAGAAGCACTGCAACCAAAAGCGCCGCTCGGGCGAGATGTACATTAACCATCCCGTCGAGGTGGCCATCATTTTGGCCGATCTCAAGATGGACTGCGATGTGGTGTGCGCCGCGCTGCTGCACGATACCGTCGAGGATACCGAGACCTCGCTTGCCGATGTTTCCGGCCTGTTTGGCGATACGGTGGCCGAGCTCGTCGATGGCGTGACCAAGCTCACCAACATCGAAGTCGACAGCATGGACGAGAAGCAGGCCCTCACGCTGCGCAAGATGTTCCTCGCCATGTCCAAGGACATCCGCGTCATCATCGTTAAGCTTGCCGACCGTCTGCACAACATGCGCACCCTTGCAGCCCTGCGCGAGGACCGTCGCCTGTTTAAGGCTCGCGAGACCATGGACGTGTATGCGCCCCTGGCCGACCGTCTGGGCATGAGCTCCATTAAATGGGAGCTCGAGGACCTGTCCTTCTTCTACCTTGAGCCCGACGCCTACCAGCGCATCGCGCGCATGGTGGCGGAGTCGCGTGAGGTCCGTGAGCGTTATCTGGCCGAGACCATCAAGACGCTCACCGACGAGCTCAACCGCATTGGCCTGGAAGACTTCCAGATTAACGGCCGCTCCAAGCACTATTGGTCCATCTACCAAAAGATGAAGCGCAAGGGCAAGGAGTTCTCTGAGATCTACGACCTGGTGGCGCTGCGCGTCATTACCCATTCGGTACGCGATTGCTACTCCACGCTCGGCGCGGTGCATACGCTGTGGCACCCCATGCCCGGTCGCTTTAAAGACTATATCGCCATGCCCAAGGTCAATAACTACCAGTCGCTCCACACGACGGTTATCGGCCCCACGGCCCGCCCGCTCGAGATTCAGATTCGAACCTATGAGATGCATGAGCAGGCCGAGTACGGCATTGCCGCCCACTGGCTCTATAAGAAGTCGGGCGGATCGTCTGCGTCTAAGACCAATGATGCCCAGCGTCTGGACGACCAGATTAACTGGCTCAAACATTCGCTCGATTGGGCTGCGTCTGATGAGATCACTGACGCCAAGGAATACCTGCATTCGCTGAAGGTCGACCTCTTCGATCAAGAGATCTTCGTCTTTACGCCCAAGGGCGAGGTCATGGCGCTTCGTGCCGGCTCCACGCCACTCGACTTTGCCTACGCCGTTCACACCGAGGTGGGAAACCACTGCGTCGGCGCTAAGATCAACGGTGCGGTGGCCCCGCTCACGCACGAGATCAAGACGGGCGACCGCGTTGAAATCCTGACCAACAAGAGTTCCAAGCCGTCGCGTGATTGGCTCAAGATCGTTAAGACGCCTTCCGCCAAGTCAAAGATTCGCCGCTATTTTGCTGCCGCGACCAAGGACGACGACGCTGCCGCCGGTCGCGATATACTGGCCAAGGACCTGCGCAAGCGTGGCTATGGCATTTCTACACCGCGTTCGACGCGTGCGCTCAACGCCGTGGCGGAGCAGTTTAACTACAAGCAGCTCGAGGACTTGTTTGCCGCCGTCGGCGCCGGCAAAGTTGCCCCGCGCGCTGTGGGTAACAAGGTCGAGCAGATTTTGGACCCCAAGCCCGAGGAGCAGCTCACCAAGGCCGATGCTATCGCCGAGGTCGTGAAGCAGCCGGCCCGAGGCTCCAACCGCAAGCCACAAAAGCGCGGCAAGAGCGCCAGCAACGGCATTATCGTCAAGGGCGAGAGCAACAGCGGCCTGCTGGTCCGTCTGGCGCATTGCTGCAATCCGGTGACGGGCGACGACATCGTCGGCTTCATCACGCGCGGTCGTGGCGTTTCGGTGCATCGCGCCAACTGCCCCAACGTCAAGGGTCTTATGGAGCATCCCGAGCGCATGATCGAAGTGGAGTGGGACGGCGCAGCCGACACCCTCTTCCAGGTCGAGATCGTGGTCGAGTGCCTGGACCGCATGGGCCTGCTCAAGGATGTCACCATTGCCATTGGCGATGCGGGCGGCAATATCCTTTCTGCCGCCACGTCGACCAACCGCGAGGGTATTGCAACCCTGCGCTTTATGGTCGAGATCTCGGACGCGAGTGGTCTGGATCCGCTGCTGGCCTCTATCAGCAGCGTTGACTCGGTCTACGACGCACGCCGCCTGATGCCCGGCGAGGGTGGAGCCCAGCTTAAGCGCCGCGTTTAGTCGCGACGAACGTGCCACATTATCGATATTCGCTACACTCGAGGCATCGTTTGATGCCTCGAGTTCTATAGAGAGGAGAGGGGCATGGGTGCTGTGTCCTTGGATTTAACTCCCAAGGGATCGGTCGAGATCGAGACGCTCGTAAACGGTCCCATTCAGACCAATAGCTATGCAGTTATTTCGAACAATGAGTGCGTGATCATCGACCCTGCGTGGGAAGGCGAGCGCTTGGTGGAGCATGTTCGAGCCGAGCATCCCGGCGTACGCGTGCTTGGCACCGTATGCACTCACGGCCATGCCGATCATGTTGGTGGTGTTGCCGGCGTGCGAACCACCGTTGGCGAGGGCTGCCAGTATGAGCTGTGCGCTAAGGATGTGGCGGTGCCGCATGCGAATATCGAGGAACAGCGAGCTATGTGGGGCATTGAGACGCCCGACCCCGGGGAACCGACGCGCCTGCTCGCCGAGGGCGATACCATTGAGCTAGGCGAGATTTGTCTACAGGTGATTGAGACGCCAGGGCATACGCCGGGCGGGATCGTCTTGTTTGCTGCCACAAAGCAGGGAAACATTGCCTTTGTGGGCGACACCCTGTTCCCGGGCAGCCACGGCCGCACCGATCTTGTCGGTGGCGACGAGGCAGCGATTCTGCGCTCGCTTTCCAAGCTCGCCCGGCTTCTCCCGCCCGATACCGTTTGCCTAACCGGCCATGGCGATTCGACCACCATGGCACGCGAGCTCATGCAGAACCCTTTCATGCAGATGTAGCTTTATCGTCAGCTTCTGAAGCACGAGAAGCGTCCAAACGTCAAGCTATTTTTCCCCAACGGGTCGATTCCGTAGGGCAAACGGTCAAAAAAAGTCTGTTTGGACGATATTCGTGAACAAACGAACGTTTATGCGCGGGTGCGCCGTGGTAAAATCTCAGGCGTTATCGGAGCAACCTTACAGGAGGTTTCTTTTATGCTCGTCAACGCAGCAGACATGCTCAAGAAGGCCGAGGCCGGCAAGTACGGTCTCGGTGCCTTCAACACCAACAACCTCGAGTGGACCCTGGCTATTCTCCAGGCCGCCGAGGAGGCCAAGTCTCCGCTGATCCTTCAGTGCACCGCTGGTGCCGCTAAGTGGATGGGCGGTTTCAAGGTCTGCGCCGACATGGTCAAGGCTGCCGTCGAGGCCACGGGCGTTACCGTTCCCGTCGCCCTTCACCTCGATCACGGTTCTTACGAGGACTGCTTCAAGTGCATCGAGGCCGGCTTCACGTCCATCATGTATGACGGCTCTCACGAGGAGACCTTCCAGCTTAACCTCGACCGTACCAAGGAGCTCGTTGAGCTTGCCCACTCCAAGGGCATGTCCATCGAGGCCGAGGTCGGCGGCATCGGCGGCACCGAGGACGGCGTGACCTCCAGCGGCGAGCTCGCTGATCCTGCTGAGTGCAAGCAGATTGCTGACCTGGGCGTCGACTTCCTCGCCTGCGGCATCGGCAACATCCACGGCGTGTATCCCGCCGACTGGGCTGGCCTTTCCTTCGAGCGTCTGGGCGAGATCAAGGCTCAGACCGGCGACCTGCCCCTCGTTCTGCACGGTGGTACCGGCATCCCCGAGGATCAGATCAAGAAGGCCATTTCCCTGGGCATCTCCAAGATCAACGTCAACACCGACCTGCAGCTCGTCTTCGCCAAGGGCGTTCGTGAGTACATCGAGGCTGGCAAGGATCAGCAGGGCAAGGGCTTTGACCCCCGCAAGCTCCTCAAGCCTGGTCGCGACAACATCGTTGCCCGCACCAAGGAGCTCATGGAGGAGTTTGGCTCCGTCAACAAGGCGTAAGTAGCGGTTTAACTTTCCCGTCGGAGGCCCCGTTCACCCTACGCTTTTCCCTTGCGCTCACCTGGCTTTGCCAGAAGTCGCGCAATGGGAAAAGCTCCGGGCGAACGGGGCCTCCTTTGTTAACTCGCTGCAGGGTTACGAGGCTGAATTCATTTTTGCTACCGTTCAGCGGCGTTGATGGCTCCTTTGTTGGGGCTTTCTATTTATCTCGCTACAATGGGCTTCGAGAGTTCTAATGACTTGGAGTTTGGTATGGCTGTTATTAATGTGCTGCCTTCGGATGGGAAGGTTATTGACGAGGGTCCTGTTGGTTGCTCTGTTGATGTTTGCTGCGATGATTTTCGTCATCTCGATATTGGACTGCCGCCCGAGATTCTTCGTCTCAAGGATGCCGGATATCTGACGCAGGCTGTTGCGGCTTGTGATCGCCTTTTGGGGCAGAATCTTGAGCCTTCGCTGGCGGCTTGCGTTCGTGCCGAGCGGTATCGCATGCTTGAGACGCCGCTTCATTTTTCGGTGTCGCGCGCTCGGGCTATTGCGATGATTCGCGAGGAGTGGCCTGAGTTTACCGAGGAGCAGTTTGACGATCTGATTGACCGTAAGCGTATTGACTGGCGCTTTATCGACGGCGAGCTGTTCGTTCTCGACAACTTCCTCGATTCGCTTCGCGTATATCCCAAAGAGGTTCCCGGCATGCGGCCCGATACTACGGACGGAATTGCACTGCGCAACGAGATGCTCAAGGAGATGGAGTCGCAAAGCGGATTGGCTCGCGTCATTACGCTTAAAGCGTCCGTGTCTGTCCCCGGCGCTCTGGAGGGGGAGACCGTTTGCGCTTGGCTTCCCGTCGCGGCTGCCTGCCGTCAGCAGTCTCGGGTCGAGATTCTCGACATGACGCCGGAGGGTGCTGTTGCTCCCGCGAACGCTTCGGCACGTACCGCCTCGTGGTCTTCTTCGAGTGAGCGCTCATTCTCGGTGACCTATCGTTATCACATCGATGCTGCTTATTGTGATGTCTACGGTGGCACACTTCCGGTTCATCCGCGTATGGACGCGCCTCTGCCCGAGGATATTTCCGAGGACCGTCCGCACATTGCATTCACGCCGTATCTGCTGCAGCTGACGGCCGGTGTTGTTGACGGACTCGAGGATCCGCTCGATCGCGCCCGTGCTATCTATGATTACCTGACGCAGCATATCGACTATCGCTATCAGCCGCCGTACTTGCTTTTGGGATCTATTGCCGATGACTGCGCGCATTCGCTCCGCGGCGATTGCGGCGTTATGGCGCTCACGTTTATCACCATGTGCCGTATCGCGGGCGTGCCTGCCCGTTGGGAGAGCGGCCTGTACGTTGCGCCCGATTCGGTGGGGTCGCACGACTGGGCAGAGTTCTATAC
>CABRHR010000103.1 GCA_902470835.1 uncultured Collinsella sp. | reverse complement strand
CGAGATAGCGTAGCGTCTCGTGGGCTCGGAGATGTGTATAAGAGACAGTGATAGGCCTGGTCGGCAACGAGCGCACGCAGTGGATAGACAAAGATGCTCGCACGCCCGCGAAGGACCGCCTCGCGCGCGGCATGCACATGGAAGATGAGCGACTTGCCGCGCCCCGTTCCCATAACGGCCAGAACACTTTGGTGATCGGCCAGGGCATCGAGCGCCTCGACCTGCGCGCGATGCGGCTGGTTCGAGCCTATAAAGCTATGGATAAGCGAGCGCGTCAGCTCGGTATAAGAAAGCTGGGCGAGCGTCTCGCGTTTACGCGACTCCAGGCGCAGGCCGGAATCCGCCGGCTGCACGCCACGACGAAGCTCGCATGCCGGATCGTCGACGCTGGGCAGCGTGGTATCGCGGACCAGAACATCCTTGATCATGAGCTTGGGCTTCACACGCCCCTGCCAATGCTCGGCAACGGCCTCGAACACCAAGTCGACAGCGCTATCGCAGTTGATGAGCTTATCGATTTGCGGCACGCGGAACATAATGGCCGGCACACTCGCGGCGCCATCGGTCGCCACAAAGCGCATGTGCTCGCCGGTTTTGCCCACCACGGCGCGATCGCACATCGTCACGCCCTCGGCGGCCAGCAGCGGCACCTTGTTGCCCTGGCCAAACGGCTCAAGACGGGAAATCTGCTCTATAGTCTCGATATTCAGCTCGGAAAGGTCGACCGTGGCGGCAACCTCGTCGATGTCTTCAAAGTCCTCGGCGGGAATCTCCGATAGCACGGCGGAAAGGCGACGACGGAATTCATCGAGCTTGGATGCCTCGATGGTCACTCCCACCGCACCGGCATGTCCGCCGCGACGAATCAGCAGGTCGGAACAGCGCTCAACGGCGTCAAACAGGTTAACTTTGCCCACCGAGCGACCAGAGCCGCGCGCGATACCGTCCTCGATCGAGAACAGCAGTGCCGGCACGTGATAGCGGTTGGTCAGACGGCTTGCCACGATGCCCTTGACGCCCTCGTGCCAGCCTTCACCGCCCACGACGATCGCGCGTCCGCCGTCATAGGTCTCCTCGACCTTTGCGATGGCATCGCGCGTGAGCTCCGCCTCGATCTCACGGCGCTGGCGGTTGATTTCCTCGAGCTCAGCCGCCAGCGCGCTTGCTTCGATGGGATTGTGGGCAAGCAGCAGGTCGAGCGCCAGCTTGGGATCGGCCATGCGACCGGCAGCGTTTAAGCGGGGAATGAGCGAGAATGACAGGCCATCCGCCGTAATGCTCGAAAGGTCCGCCTTGGCGAGCGAGGCAAGCGCGATATAGCCGGGGCGAGCGGTTACGCGCATCTGCTGGATGCCCTCGGCAACCAGCGCGCGGTTCTCGGGCGTGAGCGGCATCATGTCGGACACGGTGCCCAGCGCCGCGACCTCGATTAGCGAACGCCAATACGACGGCTTGCCCAGGCGCTCACCCAGGACTTGCACCAGCTTGAGCGCCACGCCAGCACCGGCGAGCTCGCGCGAGGGGCCCTCGTCCTCGAGCTTGGGGTCGGTCAGGGGTACACCCTGCGGCACCTGGTCGGAGGGCTCGTGATGGTCCGTGACCACCAAATCGATCCCCAGGCTCTCCAGATAGGAAACCTCTTCCTTGGCGGCAATGCCGTTATCGACGGTCACGATCAGCTGGGGGCGAGCGAGCTCGTTAACGCGGTCGAGTGCCGCGCGCGAAAGACCGTAGCCCTCATCAAATCGATGCGGAATAAACGGCGTGACATCGGCGCCAAACGTGCGCAGCGCCTCGGTCAACAGACAGGTCGACGTAATACCGTCAACGTCAAAATCGCCAAAGACTGCAATGTGCTCGTGGTTGCGAATAGCACGCTCGACGCGGTCGGCAACGACCGACATGCCCGGGATAATGAGTGGGTCGGCCCAGTCGCGATCGAGCGAAGGCGTCAAAAACAATTGGCCCTCTTTGATGGAGCCAATGCCGTGCGCGACCATAATGCGCGCCACCAGCCCGGGAATGCCCAGACCAGCCGAAAGCTCCTTTTCAAGCTCGGGGTTTTGCTGAGCGACCGCCCAGCGATGCGTCGTCTTAAGCGATGACATAGGCACCCACCCCTGATAGGGGCAGGTCGCCGCGATACCTCTCACGGTTCATAGCGATGAGTCCTCTGTGTATGCCCGCTTCGGCAGGCAGATCTGTTGAACGGATTTATTATACCGTGCAGCGCGGACGCAAAACGCCGCGGTGCGCCGCGGTTTCGGCAAACGATGGCGGTAATGGCCTCGAAATAATCGAGCGTTTCAGCCGCACGGACGCATACGAGCGTCTAGCATATCCATACAAACGAGTTCGCGGATAAAGGGAGTCACGGGACATATGAAGCAATGGGCTGGACTGGGAAAGTTCCTCGCGGGGCATATGCAGATCATCGTTCCGATTTGCGTGGCGCTCGGCGTGCTCTTTCCCCAGCAGATCGGCGTGCTCAAGCCCATTGTTCCCGCCCTCTTCGCCTTTATGACGTTTCAGGGCGCGCTCAGCAACACCTTTCACCAGGTAGCCGAGGTGTCCCACCGTCCGCTGCACCTGATTCTGGCGCTACTGGTCTCGGCAGTGCTTATTCCCATCGCGGCGTATGCCATAGGGTCACTCTTTTTTGGCTCCAACCCCAATCTTGTCTGCGGCATCGTGCTCGAGTACAGCGTGCCCGTGGCCGTCACCGCTTTTATGTGGATCAGCATGTTCGGCGGCAACGGCCCGCTCGCGCTCACCATCATCCTGACGTCCTCGGTTATCTCCCCTGTGACGATTCCGCTCACGCTTAAGCTCTTGCTGGGTGCCACCGTCTCGATCGATGTGCCGAACATGATGCAGGACATGGCCTTTATGATCGCCATCCCCGCCGTGCTCGGCATCGTGATCAACGAGCTCACGCGTGGATGGGGACACGAGAAGCTCTCCCCCGCGCTCTCGCCCGCCTGCAAGTTCATGATGATGGGCGTTATCGCCTCCAACTCCACCGCCATGAGCGAGTACGTGCTGCACATGAACGCGGTGCGCCTGGAAGTCGCCCTCTTTATTTTGACCTTCGCCATCAGCGGCTTTGTCGTCGGTTTTCTGGTCGCCCGTGCGCTGCATCTGCCATATAGCGAGACGACTACCATGTGCTTTACCTGCGGCATGCGTAACATCTCTTCGGGCGCCGTCATCGCCACGCAATACTTTCCGGGCGAAGTCGTGTTTCCCGTCATGTGTGGAACGTTGTTTCAGCAGGTGCTCGCCTCGCTTATCGGGCACCTCTTTGAGCGTCTGACCGGCGAGGAGCGCGCCGCCCAGCGCAAGCGTGTCGAGGCCGGCCGCAACGCCATGGCACGCTAGACTGCCCGCAGTGTGCGGGCGCTCACTTTACGATGTGAGCGCCTCCAGATGTGCGCGGAGTCGCTCTGCATCGACATCGAGCGTGGTCTCAGCATTGACCTGGGCCAAACGATAGCCGACAAAGTAGGGCGAAACCACCCAACGCGGCAGCGCCTTGGCAATGGTCCGACCGCCCAGGTGATAGAAGAACAGGTTGTACGACTCTGCGCGACCACCGTGGTGCTCGTTCAGGATATAGCACAGAGCCACCTGGATCGCATCGGCGAAGAGATCCGCCTCGGCTTGGTCTCTCGTGTCATCGCTGGCAGCGATTCCCTGCGGGGCTGAAACGTTGACCTCAAAGAACCCCATGATGGGTTCGGTTGAGATGTTGACCGAGATCCTCCCCTGTTGCCAGACATTGATGCCTTCGAAATTGGCAGAAGTCAGCAAAGTGTAGCCGTCTTCCTGCTCCAAACCCACAATCTGCATGTGCGGATGAACGAGACTACCGCCCGAGAGCGGACCCTTGTTCTTGTACATGAGCACGCTTCGATACTGCTGTGAATCGATCATCTGCTGCCAGCAACCCAGGGCAAACCGCATCGCATGGTGGAGTTCATCCGGCTCATAGGTCACCAGGTCGGCATCGTGATCGGCCGACTCGATCAGCACGGTTTGACGGGTGGCGCGCAGGGTCTTGAACTTATTCTCGAGCCAAATGCAATCGCCATCACGGCGAATGATGTCGGTGAGCCCTTCTGCATCGCAAAAGGGGCACGCGGTGCCGGGACGACGGTTGTCGTCGGGCTTACCGTTCGCCTGCTGAACGTCAAATACCAGCGCCACGGGTTATACCTCCAGCGGCACGATCTTGGTGCCATGGAGCTCGGAGACGCCCAGTGCCGCCGCCACGGTATCGCGGTTGGCCGTGGAAATGCCGCCGCCGGGAAGGATGGTCAGGCGGTCTCCCGCACACTCGATAAGACGCGACAGATGCTCCAGGTTGTCCTCGATCGGCGTGCCGGCGGCACCGCCGTGCGTCAGGATGCGCGTAACGCCGCAATCGGCGAGTGTGTCGACGGCATCGAGTTGAGCCTCGGGCGAGAGCTGGTCAAACGCCATGTGGAAGGTGATGTCGATGGACCCGCGCTTGCACTCCTCGGTTGCGCAGCCCACAGCCATCACGAGGGCGCCGAGTGTAAGTTCATCGAGCGCCCATCCGCCGGCACAAGGCTTGCAGCAGCCAAAGACCAAGCCGTCAACGCCGGCGCTTACGGCAAGGCCCAGGTCCATCTCCATCATGCGCAGCTCGTCTTGGTTGTAATGAAAGTCACCGCCACGCGGGCGAATCATGCACATCACTCGCGAGTCATGCTCGTGAGCATAGCCGACCGTAGCGCTGATAACGCCAGCCGAGGGCGTGGTACCACCGACGGCAAGGTTGTCGCACAACTCGATGCGCTTAGCACCGGCATCGATAGCCGCCGGCACCCGCTCAAAGTTCTCGGCACAAAACTCATACAGCATAGATAGACCCCCAAAGACAGCAGATGTTTTCCGACGGGCATTGTCACACATCCCCATGAAGTTGCGGTGGAATAGGGACTGTTTATGATGCAAAGCAACCTGACTCCCTTGCACCAAAAAAGGGGCGCTGACCAGGATAGTCAGCGCCCCTTCGTTGAATGGATTAACCGCCCAAGTAAGCTTTGCGGACGTTGTCGTCGTGCAGGAGCTCTTGGCCGGTGCCGGTCATGGTGATCTTGCCGGTCTCGAGCACGTAACCGCGTGTGGCGATGGAAAGCGCCATCTGCGCGTTTTGCTCGACCAGAAGCACCGTGGTGCCGGCCTTGTGCAGGTCCTCGACAATCTGGAAGATCTGTTCGATCAGAATCGGCGCCAGACCCATGGAAGGTTCGTCGAGCATAAGCAGTTTGGGGTTACTCATAAGGGCGCGCCCCATAACGAGCATCTGCTGCTCGCCGCCTGAAAGGGTGCCGGCGACCTGGCGACGACGTTCCTTCAGGCGCGGGAACTGCTCGTAGACGCGCTCCAGGCCCGGAGCCACCGTGGACTTGGGCTGCGTATAGGCGCCCATCTCCAGGTTCTCCTCAACCGTCATCTGCAAAAAGGCGCGACGACCCTCGGGAACCTGAGCCAGGCCCTTACCAACCAGCTTATCAGCGGGCGTATGGGTAATGTCCTCGCCCATAAACTTGATGGAGCCGGTCTTGGAGCGCAGCAGGCCCGAGACGGTCTTGAGCGTTGTGGACTTGCCGGCACCGTTGGCACCAATCAAGGCCACGATCTCGCCCTCGTTAACGTTAAAGG
This sequence comes from uncultured Collinsella sp., assembly GCA_902470835.1. GTDB lineage: Bacteria > Actinomycetota > Coriobacteriia > Coriobacteriales > Coriobacteriaceae > Collinsella. Next base: position 1,285 of record CABRHR010000103.1, on the reverse strand, counting down.
AGATGTCCTTGATGGCGTGGATGGCGCCGTACCAGACGTTGATGTTGTAGACGGAAAGCATCGGCTCTGCCATTTAGTTCTCCCCCTTATCCTGCTTACCCAGATATGCCTCGATAACGGCGTCGTTGTTCTGGATTTCCTCTGCCGTGCCCTTGGCGATGACCTTACCAAAGTTAAGCACGCAGATGCCCTCGCAGATGTTCATAACGAGCGACATATCATGCTCGATAAGCATGATGGCGATGCCGAAGGTGTCGCGAATCTTGACGATGTTCGCCATGAGCTCTGCGGTCTCGGACGGGTTCATGCCGGCGGCAGGTTCGTCGAGCAACAGCAGCTTGGGGTTGGTGGCAAGCGCGCGGACGATCTCCAGACGACGTTGGGCGCCGTAAGGCAGCGATCCGGCCTGTTCATTTGCCAGGTGCTCCATGTCAAAAATGGACAGCAGCTCCATGGCGCGCTCGTGGGCGGCCTTCTCGTGCTTCCAATACGTCGGCAGGCGCAGCACGCCCTCAAAGCCGGAGTAGCGCTCCTGGTTGTGCAGGCCGACCTTAACGTTGTCCTCCACCGTCATGGTGTTGAACAGGCGAATGTTCTGGAACGTACGGGCAATACCCATGCGGTTGACCTGGTAGACCGACTTGCCCGAGGTGTCCTCACCGTCGAGCAGGATGGTGCCGTGCGTAGGCTGGTACACCTTGGTGAGCAGGTTGAAGACCGTGGTCTTGCCGGCACCGTTGGGGCCGATGAGACCGGCGATCTCAGTCTTGCCGATGGTCAGGCTAAAGTCATCGACTGCCTTAAGGCCGCCGAATTCAATGCCCAGGTGGATGCACTCGAGCGCCGGGCGCTGGCCCAGGTCGCGGTCGGGAACGATGGCGCCAGAAGGATACGGGACCATCTTGCCCTTGTTGAACTCAAACTTACTGGGCATCGGCTGCCACCTCCTTCTTGGAAGCAAAGCGGTCCTTAATGCGTGCGAAGAACGCCTTGAGCTGCGGGTTGTTAGTAAAGACCATGACCAGAATCAACACGATGGCGTAGATGAGCATGCGGTAGTCCGAGAACTGACGGAGCAGCTCGGGGAGCACCGTGAGCAGCGCCGCGGCGATAACGGAGCCGCGCATGTTGCCCAGGCCGCCCAGGACCACGAACACCAGAATGAGGATGGACGTATTGAAGTCGAACTTAGTAGCGGAAAGCTGCGAGAAGTTACCGCCGAACAGAGCTCCGGCAGCACCTGTCTCTTATACACATCTCCGAGCCCACGAGACGCTACGCTATC